>CAYIKL010000051.1:0-1568 GCA_964364045.1 uncultured Methanosarcinales archaeon | reverse complement strand
AGTTTCACCGGCAGCATGAATGAGCTTCGGCAACGGATAACACAATTAGCAGTGTATGCTCAAGATCGTCACGATATTCCAATTCAAACACAAGGCGACGGCATTGCAATACTCCTGCCGTTCAAAGAAAGCAGGGAAGAATTGATAGAGTACGCTAATGGATAAGCTTTTTAGGGTCAGCAACAGTCAAAAATGTTTTCATACGATGGGAAAATATGCCGAATACGGAATAAAAGGCGCTGCGTGCGGATTTATTGCTCATGCTCTATTCTTAATTGTTATCGATAGTTTGCCATACATCGCTTTGTTATTTGAAGAAAGCACAATGTTTACCGTCTGGTATCTATGGGCATTTACTATTTTATTTGTCAAACAGATTTTGTTATTCTATATCTTACTTGGATTTGTAACTTTAGGATTTGTTATTGGAATAGTAAAAGCATTAATTATGTCAAGAACCACCCGTGAAACACGGGTGGCATGGAATGACGAACGTTACAACGGGTGGTTCTTGAGCATGCTCAGAATTCCACCAGTGGACACACTGGTGGTAAATTCTGACATATCTAAGAAAGAAAAAGCTCGTGAGCTATCGTAACAGCTTTTTAGCATCAGCAGCAACTCTCTCCGCCCATGCATGCAATCCAAGCTCTTGCCATTCATCAACGATAAAATCGTACGCATAGATGGTTCCCTCAGCATGCTCATATTTCAAAACCGCAGCCCGAGGCATTGCTCCAGTGCGCAACGCAAGACTTCTACTGTTCAGCTTTGACGCGCTGTCAAGCACACCATTAAATCCAGTGATAAATGATTTAAGCTGATGGAAGGTTTTCACAGTATCGCCCGCATTCATTGCCTGTTCAAGGTTCTTGGCTTTTTCCAACGCTTTCGCTCCTTTATCGATGGTATCATACACATCGTCTTCAATTTTCCTGTACTGCTGCGCGTCAAAAATCGGCAAGGTGAGCATGAACATCTGTTCAAGTCCGTGTGCAGCATCGTCAATCATGCCTTCGCCAAGCTTCAAACCCTCACGCGCTACTTTTGCAGTGTCACTTTTCATGTATGCAGGTGCTTCTTTCAAGCCCTGCTCAACTGCTTTTTTATGTTCATCAAAATCAAGCACACCGTCGTACTTCAGCAGCTCGCGAATAGTTCTGTGCTGTTCGTAATCAGGAACGTGTATTCCTTGAAGCAACGCAGCCGCGACTTTCTGTTTGTCTTTCAGCCACACAAAAGGTGCATCTGTCCCAAAAGCATCCTTATACAACTTGCGCGTTTCTGTGCTTGTCATGAACTTCTTTGCTTCAAGCACGCCCGCATTAAACTCAATTGTACCTTTGCGCTGGTCACGCTCCCACTGGTCGTATGTGATTTTTTCTAAAATGCCGTCTGATAAAATCGGGGCTTTGCCAAACAAACGAGTGTACCATGACAGTCGTTCTTCTCCAAACAACTTTTCGTGGTACTTTTCGAATGCACCGCCCGCGTATGCAATGCCTCCGACTGCTGATGCTGCTGTTATCGCACAGCTCACAAGAAAATCCCTGCGCGTTATTCCCCCT
>CAYIKL010000050.1:0-2773 GCA_964364045.1 uncultured Methanosarcinales archaeon | reverse complement strand
GATAACCTTAATAATCGGATGGAAATCTCAGCACCATGCAAGCCCTTTTTCCTTATCATTCAATACGGCCGGTGCAGAAAGAGATGATGGATGATGTTGCAGCTGCGCTTGAATGTAAAAAGAATCTTATCGCGCATGCTCCCACTGGCTTGGGCAAGACGGCAAGCACATTGTCTGTTGCGGTTCCCTTTGCACTTGAACATGATCTGACGGTGTTTTTTCTCACGAACAGGCACACGCAGCATCATATTGCGGTTGAAACACTGAAGGAAATGAAAAAGATGCACACCACTGATTTCGGTGTTGCTGATTTGATTGGAAAGAAGTGGATGTGTTTGCAGGAAAATGTGCAGAAGTGGCACAACTCGGAATTCATGGAATTCTGCAAGTCGCTGCGGGAACATGCAAAGTGCACGTTTTATTCGCAGCTGTATAAAAAAAATTCCCAAGAGTTGAGTGTGCGCGCGTTCAAATTGCAGCTTGACATGAAAGGAGCATTTCACGTTGAACAGGTCAAGAATAGTTGCGGACAGCAGGGAATCTGCCCTTATTACTTCACTGCTGAGCTGGCAAAGGATGCGCGCGTGATTATCGCAGACTATTACAACGTGTTTCACCCATCAGTTCAGCAGGCATTTTTTTCCAAAACGGGCAAAGAATTGGAGAAGAGCATCCTTATCGTTGATGAAGGGCATAATCTTGGCGAGCGTGTCCGGGAGCTGATGAGCAATGCGCTGTCAAGCCTCATGATCCAGTCTGCGGTGAAAGAAGCAAAAAGTCATGGATATGAAAACGCAATACTCTGGCTGCAGGAACTGCAGCGTATCTTAAACTCATTGACGTACAAAGATTTGATTGAGCGTGATAACCTTGTCACGCCCATTTCACAGGTCATTGATTATGAGCAGCTTGTGGATGAGCTTGAGAACATAGGTAATGAAATCAGGGAAAAGAAAAACAGAAGCTTTATCGGAAGCATTGCTGAGTTTCTTGAGAAATGGAAAGGTGATGATGAGGGATTTGTCCGGTATATAGAGGAAAAGAATACACGTTTTGGGCCGGCGATTGTGCTGCATTACTCCTGCCTGGATGCCTCGCTGCTGTCTCAGCACGTTTTTGACAAGGCGTATGCAAGCGTCGTGATGAGCGGAACGTTAACACCGACAGAGATGTTCCGTGATACACTGGGCATTTCGCGAAATGTTGAAAAAGTATATAGTAATCCGTTTCCGAAAAGCAACCGGAGAGTGCTGATCGTTCCTGAGACGACAACAAAATTTACACTGCGCAATCCCGTGATGTATGCGCAGATTGCTTCCGTTTGTTCTTCTATTATGGATGCTGTGCCGGGAAACAGCGCGTTCTTTTTTCCCAGTTATGAACTCAGAGATCATGTGGTGAAGCTGGTGAACAACTCAAAGAAGGTATTTATTGAAAAACAGTCGATGGAGACTGCGGAGAAAGCTGCTTTTTTGGACGAATTCAAGAAATGCAAGGAAAAGGGCGCTGCACTGTTCGGGGTTGCTGCGGCAAATTTTTCTGAAGGTGTTGACCTGCCCGGAGATTTTCTGAAGGCAGTGGTTATTGTTGGGTTGCCGTTGGCAAAGCCTGATGTCAAGACCAGGGCGCTGATACGGTATTATGATACAAAGTTCGGGCGCGGCTGGGATTATGGCTATACTTACCCCGCGATGATCAAGTGTCTGCAGGCGGCTGGGCGGTGTATTCGAAGTGAGACTGATAAGGGAGTAATCGTGTTTTTGGATCAGCGTTTCATTCATCCAACCTATTTTCGTGGCATCCCTTCTGATTGGGAGGCGGATGTGACACGGGAGTATGTGGGGAAAATACGGCGTTTCTTTGAATAAGCTCATTTTAGGTTATTCCCCCTATGTAGCTATACTAAAAACCATACTAGTACACTAGAACAGCAATATTTATATACTAGTACTGCTTTACTTGTTTCTATGAGGCTGGTTGAGAAGACGTTGTATCTACAGCAGGATTTTGTCAGACGCAGCACGGAACTTCTGAAACAGCTGGAAGAAGAGGTCAAGAAAGAGGGTATCATTGCATCATAGTCCTGGGCTCCCAAACCTTGCTTCTATCAAACCACCCCTCACACAAGATGGGAGCCCGTTCATACTCATGATGGCCAATGGATGGTATTGGCTGTCAAGTTCAGGTTAAGATGAGGAACAACTCCTCATGCTGACCGCGCTGCGCATCCAAAGGGACGTTAGCACAGTGGTAGCCAATGAGGGAAAATACTCCTTGTCTTTACAGGCGGAAAAAGAGGTAACGACGACGCAAAAGCTCGTATGGGCAAAAGCATGGACAACTTGCGGGCTCAGGCAGAGCCCGCCTTTTTTTAGAAATTTATTTAAACAATAAGTGATTTGTATTTGTCATGAAAACGTTCTTGCTCATTGGGCTGCTTCTTATTGCAGGGTGCACTTCAGATTCTGACAGCTCAGGCGTTCCTGACAGTTCAGATGTTTCTGATGGTGCAGCTGAACGAGTGTATTGCACCGATCCTCGGCCAGAGATATGCACTGCGGTGTATGATCCGGTGTGCGGAAGCGATGGGAAGACGTACAGCAATGCATGTGTTGCCTGCACGCGAGGTGTGGGGTATTCTGTGAGTGGGGAGTGTCCATAGCGCGCAAACTTAATAAATTAAAGATTATTCGTTCTATCAATGAAAATAAACGAAAAAGAGCTTGAGAAAGATGAAAAGTTTGTTCTTGAGGCAAAAGAAGAATATGCTGAT
>CAYIKL010000049.1:993-2819 GCA_964364045.1 uncultured Methanosarcinales archaeon | reverse complement strand
AGCGCTGCCTGCCTCAGCGTTTCCTCAAAGTCCGATAACTGAGTGATGATCATCTTTTCATAATCTGTGCTGAGCAGGCTGTAATTGGCGTTTGCTCTGAACTTGCCTGCCTTCCGCAGGATGCTTGCGCAGCGCGCGTGCGCATACTGGATGTAGGGCCCGGTATCGCCTTCAAAATCAAGCGCTTTTTCCCAGTCAAACACAAGCACGCTGCTGTTTTCGCGCGATATCATGCTGTACTTGAGCGCGCCAAACACAATCATCCGCGCGCGCTTCTCAACCTCTTTTTTCGGCAAGCCTTTGTGCCGCTTCACGATTTCTTTCTCACTTAATTGCATCAGCTCGGCAAACAAGTTGTCATACAATACCATCGTTCCTTCGCGCGAGCTCATCTTCCCTTCCGGCAGCATGACCAAGCCATAGCTCACATGATGCGATCGCCCTGCAAGCGGCGATTTTAACAGCTCAAACGTCTTGAACAGCTGCTTGAAATACAATTCCTGCTCCGAGCCAACCACATGGATGCTCTTATCGAATGTAAATTCTTTCTGCTTCAGCAATGCTAACCCTAAATCTTTTGCGTTATACGTTCCATGTTCCTGCTGCGTGATGCCCACATACACGCCAAGCCCATACTTCTTCAGGTCCATGATGACTGCACCCTCACTTTCTTCTGCAATCTTTTTTTTCAATAGTGTGAGCATGACTTCTTTTCCTGCTTTTTCTGTTTCGCTTTCAAAATACAAGCGGTTAAATTTCACGCCAAAATCTGTATAGAACGCATTGAAATCATCAAGGCACCACTTCCTCGTCTTCTCCCAAATCTTTACGATGCCCTTGTCGTGCTCATAAATCTTCTTGTTTAATGCCTGCGCTTCAGCTTCATACTTTTTGTTCTCTTCAACGCTTTTGCTTGCTTTGGCATATATCTTCCCCAGCCACACGCCCTTGTGCTGCGCAGGCTCTTTTTCCTTAAAATGCATATAGCCCCAGATGCACTTTGCGACATGCGGGCCTATATCTCCCTGATAGTTGACGCGGATGACTTTCTTGCCAACCGATTCAAGCAGGTTACACAACGAAGCTCCAATTGAGATGTTGCGGATATGGCCGATGTGCACGCCTTTGTGCGTATTGGCGTGAAAGAATTCGACCATAATCGTTTCCTTTTTTTCTTTTGATTTCCCATAGTCTTTCTTTTCCTTTAAAATCCTGCTCAATATCTGCTGTGAAAGCATGCTCACATCAACAAAGAAATTCACATATGGCCCGACGGCGCGTATTTCGCTGATTCCCGGCACCTTAAGTTTGGATAATTCCTTTGCAATCTCAACCGGGTTTCTCTTGTATTTCTTTGCCAGCATAAAACAGGGAAAAGCAAAATCGCCAAGCTTGCGGTCCGGCGGAACTTCAAGAACAGCTGCAATCTCTTCTTTCTTCAGCGTTGTTTCTTTTTCAAGAACACGAACAATATCATCTTTAAACGCCATGGAAAGAAAAACGCGGCAAGTCTTTATTAAATTTATGAAAATAATGGCTCTGTAGAAAATAGGTGTAGTGCCTGCAGTTTGTGAGTCAGGCATTTTTTTGCAATTCTTACCATTTCTTTGGAGGCTGCCATAATAAGCTTAATTTAGTAACTACCATTAAGTAGACCTGCATGTTTTATATAATCATACATACTATGTGAGTAGATTTTGGTGCGAGATAGCGGGTCTGGCGTTCCCACGGGTCTTTTGTCCGCTCAAGCTGCCCCAATAAGCTTAATCTGGTAACTACCATTAAGTAGACCTGCATGTTTTATATAATCATACATACTATGTGAG
>CAYIKL010000049.1:0-893 GCA_964364045.1 uncultured Methanosarcinales archaeon | reverse complement strand
TAGATTTTGGTGCGAGATAGTACATTCTCTAAAAAAAAATCGGATTTTGGTAGAGAGACTTCTCTTCCACTCTCGATTTTTCGCACAAACAAGTTCACCGTTTTGGAGTCGGTTATTCTGTATCTCAAAGATACAAAAAGACTGAAATACAGCCACATTGCCGCGCTGATTAAGAGGGATCAGCGCAATGCTCGTTCTACCTATTTGGCTGCAAAAGTACGGCAAATTGATGGAAACCTGTCCCCTGTTTCTGGTTCTGATGATGACGTCAGAATTCCCATTTCCATCTTTGCTGACGCTCCATTATCAGCGTTAGAAGCGCTTGTTGCCTACCTCAAAGACGAGCGTTCTCTCAGTTATCACCAAATTGCTGTCCTCGTAGAGAGAGACGACAGGACCATCTGGACAGTTTACCAACGAGCGAAAAAGAAACATGCAAAGCAATAGACGAAGCACTGGACACGAGAAAAGTAAGCTTGAGATACTGAGAAGCATCAAGCTCTACGAGCTCCAGAAGGCGCGCATCGTGCATGCAGTGAAGGAGATCGAGCATTACACGCAGCGCAAGCTGCATCTCAGCAAGGTGCATGCAGTCGAGAAATTGCTGGGCATGCTTGAAGGCAGAACACACACCGAGGCGATTGCACATTTCGACACTCTGATTGTGCATCACAAGAAGAGACTGGATGCACATGAGAGAACGCAGCAGCAGCGCGCGCACAACAGCAGGATGGTGCCGTTCGCAGCAGCAATCGCACTGGTGATGATGATCGGATTGGGCATATACCTTGGCGGAGGCATCACCGGATTCGTGGTCAGCGATGTTGGAATTGAGATTAATGCAACGAACGCGACGGATGAGATAATTATCCCCGTGATTGAAAACCTCACGA
>CAYIKL010000048.1:0-2845 GCA_964364045.1 uncultured Methanosarcinales archaeon | reverse complement strand
AATGCAACTGCAACAGCAGTGGCAATAACAGCAAAAAGCAGCGGCCCAATATCATCTGATGCAAGCCCTCTCCTATTCATGCTGCACCTCAACGAGCAGCCTTCCCTGCTGCACTGCATTGTTTTTTGTGATGAGAACGTCTATTGCTCGTGCAGGTGACGCAGGCTTGCCCTCGTCCCAGCTGCTGCTTTTGGTAGTTTTTGATTCTTCTCCATACGCTAGCTGCAGACGATATGCAGAGGTACTCTTTTCTGCCACGCACTCGCCGAACTGCTCTTCAAAGCCATCCCATTCGACGGCAAAAGGATAATAGCCATGATGCATGCATGCGGAGAAGCGGCTTGACGCAAGATAGTCTTCCACGCCTCGCGGGAATTCGTAGTAATTGCTTGTTGAGCCGCGCGCAACGAGGATAAATAGAAAAAACATGACACTGGCAATAGCAAGCGTCATAATATAAAAAAAGATGCTGTCCATGGTGAAGTTGACGCCTTTCTTGTTCATGTGAACACCTTCTGCAGCGCCTGTGCGGTTTGCTCATGCACGTTTTCGCCCGCTTCAATCACAAATGCGCGCTCCTGAAGCTCGCTGTCGGGCAGAAGCCAGAGGTTTTTAATGTCAAGATTGTTCAGGAATGCACATGCGAGCTCTCTGCTTTCTTCAGAATCTGCCGGATACCGTGCAACAACACCATCCTGTTCCATGGGCATGATCTGGATGAAGAGATCCGACGGGTCGTTAAAAGCTGAGTTGTCTTTTGCGCAGAGCCATTGTGCGTTACAGACCTCCTCCAATTTGGTTTTGAAGAAAAAGCGCATGGCAATATCAGCAGTTTGCTGAGTAACTTTTAATATTGGATTGTCGGCTTTGTATTTGACATCCCGGCAGTTAAGTTTTCGCAGTGTTACTGGTGCACTAGCAATGCCAATAGCCTTGCCATTCTTATAGAAATACAGCTCTTTTGAATGCTCGAGCCGCGCTGTATCAACACTTCCGTCGACTGGATGGTGAAATGGCTTTTGCCCGGACACAAGGCTCAGAGTGTTTTGGTCGATTGCAATCACATGCGCACTCATATCACCCGGATATTTCAGCAGCATGTTTCCTTCAAAGCTCTGTAATGTATTGATCTGCGATGCGCCATCACGCACAAGACGCGCTTGTGCAGGAAATTCCTGCGTGCCATACCCATGCGACACCATGAGAAAAACGGCAATGATTGCAACTGCCAGCAGTGATTCTAAAATAGGTTTGAGTGCAAGCTGTCCTCTTTTTTTCATGATGGTTCGGAAGAAATGAATATTTCTTTATAAAGGTTTAATATGTGCTAGGTGTTCGACTTAGCTTATCACGCTGTTTATCGGTGCATCCGTCAGAGCCTACTTTTTCGTTTGCGGGGGCACGTTCAATACACTTGTCGAATGTGTCGATGACATTGTCACCGTCATTATCGCCCAGTTTGCCAATCTGCGACTCGACGTGCTCAGCCTCTTTGCTGAATATTTTATTGAATGCAAACAGAACAACTGCCCCAACAATAAGAATGACAACTGCCATTACAAGAATTTCCCACATCGTGAACCCCTTTTTGTTCATGGAGAGATGAAAGCAATTAGTATTTATAACTGTTTTCAAAGGCAAAGTTTAAATAGGTAAGTTACTATAAAGTGACGAATGAGTGGAGAACACAAGTCAGGCTGCCTGATGCGGCTGGCAAAGGGTATTGCGTACACTGCTGTCGCTGCTGCCGCAATCATTGCCGGAGCCGATTACTATTTTGATAAGCAGTATGAGCGCGCTCCGGAACAGAAGAGAACAGCACGGAGCGGCATTGAGGCGCTGGTGCAGGGCCCAGAGCGGTCAAAACAGGATATTGCTCCCGGCTACATTGATTTTCTGGCAGAACAGGGATATTGGAAGAAGATGAAGAATGTCGAGCTCATCAGCCAGCAGTTGCTGCGGATTGAGAAGGGAGCGCGCAGCGGTCAGCAGACCGCGACGTACCGCGTGCGCTACCGCGATCGGAGCACAGGAGAAGTAGAAACAAACATATGCACATTTGATATGGTCATGAAGGATGGAACATGGACAATAGCGGGAGAGTAACACGGCGTGAATTTTTAGGATATGGAGCAGCGGCAGTTGGCACTCTGCTCGTCGCAGGGCCTGAGGCACTTGCAGATGATGCGCAGCTCCAGCGTTATCGTGAGCAGCTCTTCGGAAGGGAGCGCTTTGCATGGTATGCCCAGCTGTTTGGCAAGGAGCCTATCTTGGTTGATGGAGATTTAGAAAGGCTCAGCTATAAGCTCTATGAAAAAGATAAGCGGGCATTTGGTGATGCGGTGAACGATGCAGGCAACTTCTTAGGAGGCGAGCATCGGCAGGATTACGATGCGGTGTACGGGAGCGATGCTGCGCAGTACTGGAAAAAAGACAGGAATAAAGTGATAGCAAGCCTTCTGAAGGTGATTAACGTCCCGGATTACAAGCTTCATAAATTTATACGGGAAAAGCTGCACAGAGATGGTATCCTTAATTTTCATGCGCACCAAGCAAATGCCGAAAGATTTGTGGACAAGCGCCTTGGCGATTTGGTCAAAATAAATGAGCGTTACATCGTGCTTGACGCAGGCAAGCAGAAATTCAGGGCCTTTGCGCGTGGTGAAGCCGGCAAGGTTGCTGACAGCCTGAAATTGCTGTATGTAGCAACCCTCCCCATCCATTCACTGAAATCTTACGGGAAAGTAGAGGAGGATATTGATAAAATTCTTGATGAGAGCTTTGAGGCTCTTGACAATGTGCAAAACATCGCAGATGGAATGAGAGACCGCAACGATGTTGAAGT
>CAYIKL010000047.1:0-3259 GCA_964364045.1 uncultured Methanosarcinales archaeon | reverse complement strand
CAAAAAGGTTAAGCAAAGAACAAAAGCTCGACATTGTTCGTTCATTCTCAAAGGCTATCAAGATCGTCTGCCCAAAGTTATACATCGCCGGTCCTGACATCAACACTGCGGAAGAAGATATGTGCGCATTTGCCGAAGCAAATGGCTCTTGGCACTCATGCACCGGAAAACCTGCAAACATGTGCTATGGTCACAGCAAACGCTGCGGCATACCGCATGAGTATGGCAGCACGGGCTTTGGTGTGTATCATGCTCTTCTCATTGGTGCAGCATATGCGCACATCAATTTGAAAAAAGCGACTGTTGCGATTGAAGGCTATGGAAATGTCGGAACGTTTGTTGCAGAATACCTTGCAAAAGATAATGTCAAGGTCATCGCCATATCGGATTCAAAAGGAGTATGCCACGTTGGGAATGGCATCGATATCGCAAAACTCAAAAAAGTCAAGGAAAAATCAGGCACTGTTACGAAATATCCGGGCTGTAAAGTTCTCCCTACTGCCGATATTGTAGGTGTAAACGCAGACATCCTTGTAACCGCTGCTATTCCCGATCTGATTACAGAAAAGAACAAAAGCAAAGTCAAAGCAAAACTCATTGTTGAGGGCTCAAACATTCCCATGCCAAAGGAAATTGAGGAATGGTTTCACAAGAAAGGTGTGCTGGTTGTGCCTGACTTTGTTGCGAACGCAGGCGGCGTGATTAGTTCGTATGCCGAATACAAAGGGTTCAATCCGCATAAAATGTTTCAGATAGTTGAGAAGAAGATAAAGAAGAATACTGAGCTTGTTCTCAAAGAAGCAAAGGAAAAGCGCATCACCCCACGGCAAGCAGCGATGGAGGTTGTGATGAGAAGATTGAAGTGAATTTAAAAAAAATAAACTGTCTACTCCACCCTCAGCGTCCCTTTCATAACTCCTTCTTTCCCGCAATCGCTGCAGCTAAACGTAAACTCTCCTGTCTTGTCCGCAACAAATGTTGCTGTTGCAGTCTCCCCGGGAACTAAGTCAAGGGAAACACCGAAGTCCGGCAACTCAAACCCAAAATCAACATCGGTGCTTTTTACTGAAAGTTCAACCGTGGCTCCTTTGCTCACCGTAAATTCATTCGGCACAAACCTGAATTTCTTTGCCGTTATGCTTACAGTTTCAGCAACTTCAGCTGAAGAAGGAGCTGCAACAGGTGCTAATTCATCATCTTTATCCTCAGCCTTATCATCAGTTACATCGTCACTCTCAACATTCAGCTCCGCTTCAATCAGTGCCTCAAATACGGTAAATGGCTGCGCGCCGCTGACCGATTTTCCGTTCACAAAGAATGCGGGTGTTCCGCTCACGCCCGCGGCGGTTCCATCAGCAAGATCTTTTTGCACTTCAGCTGCGTATTTCTTACTGTCAACACAGTCATTAAACTGCTCCTCATCCAGGCCAAGCTCTTTCGCCCACAGCTTGTAATTTGCTGCACTCAGGCTCTGCTGATTTTCGAACAGCTTGTCATGATATTCCCAGAATTCTCCCTGCTCATCTGCACATTCAGCCGCTTCTGCTGCCGGTGTGGCCTGCAGGTGGATATTCTCCAATGGGAAATCACGATAGACCAGCTTCACTTTGCCTGTCTGGATATATTTCTCATCGATTAACGATAGTGTTTCTGTAACAAACCGCTCACAGAACGGGCACTGGAAATCGCTGAATTCGATGATGGTAACAGGAGCATCTGCGCTGCCTTTTACCGGGTCATCATCAGCGCTCACGTCAACAACTGGTGCTTCGGTATTCTGCTGACCAGGCGCTGGCGCTTTCAGATCAAAACCCTGGGGAAATAACAATCTGCCATCCTTTGTCATGTAACTCTCAAATGGCTGCCCTGCAACCGTCAAATCAATCTTGTATAAATCGCCGACATCCTCACTTTCGCCTGCAGTTGCCCCGAGTCCAGGCTGCAGCAGATTTGTATTCACAAAGTCAAGGGTCTTCTTCACCGCTTCATCTTCGCTTAATGTTGCTCTGACTGTATTTCCGGTAAAACTAAAGCCGTTGGTAAATATAGAAACCACCAGAAGCGCTGCGACAATGACTGCGATAAAGCGCCATGTGCCCATATCTTTCCACATGCCTTCAGTGGGCTCTTGGTGCGTATGAGGCTCTTCTATCTTATGTTCTGCAGCTTCTGCTTTAATCTCAGAATGGATTTCTTTTTCGATTGTTTCTTCCTTAATGTCCTCTTTCTTTACCTTCTTTTTGAATTTTGGCTGCTCACTTTGCTCTTCCGCATTCTCTATAGTATCTTCCATAACCACACCTCAATACGCCCCGAACAGCACTTCATTTATAAGCTTTTTTATGATGAAAAAGAATGGTTTCAGTTCAATGCACTTTCAATTGCCTGCTGGAAGACTGGAAAGGGCTGCGCACCGCTGATAACTTGGCCATTGAGCACAAATCCGGGTGTTCCTCTTACTCCAGCCTGCTGACCTTCAAGCAAGTCTTTCCTCACTGCGCTCAAATGTTTTCTGGTGCTCATGCAGTTACTGAATTCAGCAAGATCAAGCCCAAGCTCGCTTGCCCATGTAGTATACGAAGCACTGCTCAATAGCTGCTGGTTTTGAAATATTTTGTCATGGAACTCCCAGAATTGTCCTTGGTCGCCAGCACAGCGCGCGGCCAATGCCGCAGGTGTTGCTTCGGGATGGATGTTATCCAGCGGGAAATCTTTATACACTAACTTCACCTTGCCTGTAGTGATATAATTCTCTTCAATCTGCGGCAGTGTATCGCTGAAGAATTTGGCACAAAATGGGCATTGGTAGTCACTGAATTCGTACAGGGTTACTGGTGCGTCCTTGTCACCTTTGAAATAGTTGCTTTCTGCGCTTAAGTCGGATGCTGCAACTGCTCCTGTTGGAAGCACACCTGCGCCTGTTGGTGGATTTCCTGAATCACGAACCCATAAAGCCCCAAAACAAGCAGTGCCGTTGTAAGTGCGACGATGACATAATTTTTGAGCTGATTTGAATCCATAACGCACCCTATAAACGCGGAAACGCCGATCCTTTATAAAAGCTTTGATTAGAAACAATTAAAAAGAAATAAGCTATAGCTCTTTCATGCCGTTTGATATTGTCATTGGTCGCGCAAAAGAGGAGATTGAGGAGTATGGCTCGTTAGGCGCTGTGTTTCTTGGGAAACAATATGTCACGATGGGCACGGTCACTTCGCTTTAAAATAATGTCTTTATGGATGTAACACTCTCGCATGTT
>CAYIKL010000046.1:0-3393 GCA_964364045.1 uncultured Methanosarcinales archaeon | reverse complement strand
ATGTTGAAACGGCTGAAATGGGGAATTGCCGACTTCAGATGAAGCTCAGCTTTTTCCCAGATTTTACCGTTATGTATAATCAGTTTTTTTACTCTCATAGAATTCACCTCGTATCAATTTATAATAGGGGACATTAGTTTTTAATAAGATTTTACCCTTATTATATTTGAAAGACATAACAATGTTATTAATGATTTATGTCTTTCATTATAATAATTTAGAATATTCTTTAATCTACTTTATCTTATCCGTATCGCTTCCAGCACTTTGGGCGCGTTTGTCTCCAGCCGGTATGTCTTGTGGATGGAGCTTGCCAAATCAAGGCAACGCCCGCTTTCTCCATGCATGGTAATCACTCGCTTGGGCTTGGGCTGGACGCGCGCAATGAAGTTCATCAATTCTCTCCTGTCTGCATGGCTGCTGACCTCTACCCGGTCAACGTCCATATTTATCTTGTATACCCTTGGCCGCCCTTCTTCCATAAACGTAATCTCACGTTCGCCGTTTTGGATGCGGCGCCCTAATGTCTGCTCGCCCTGATAGGAAGAAAATGCCAGCGTGTTGTTTTTGTTCTCAGCTAACCCTTTTAAGTATTCAACGCTTGGACCGCCATTGAGCATTCCCGATGTCGCGCAGATGATGCATGGGCCTGTCTCTTCAATCACTTTCTGGCGCTCTTTTTTGCTGCCTACCCGATGCAGGATGTCGCTCATGAAGGGGTTCTCGTCTTTATGGAAAATCAATTTGCGCACATTGCGATTTAAATATTCAGGATAGGCGGTGTAAATTGCGGTGATGTCCCAAAGCATGCCGTCAAGATAGATTGGAATTCTCGGCAGCTTGCCTTCACGAACAAGCCTGTCGATGATCACAATGATCTCCTGCGCCCTTCCAGAACCAAGCACGGGCAGCAGCACTTTTCCGCCGCGCTCAATCGTTCTTTTCACCAGCTCAACAAAGTTTGCATCGCTCTCATAGGGCGATTTCATGATATTATCTTTACCGCCATAGGTGCTTTCAATGATTAACGTTTCCACACGTGGAAACTGGGTTGCGGCTGCATCAAGCAGATTTGTCCGCGCAAACTTTAAGTCGCCGGTATACACGATGTTATGCAAGCCATTGCCGATGTTGAGATGCACCATGCTTGAACCTAAAATGTGGCCGCTGTTGTAGAATGTCAACCGCACATCGGGTGTGATATCGGTTACCTCTTCCCAGTCCAGCCAGATCGTGTGCAGCACCATCTGCTTGACCTCTTCGCTCGTATAGAGCGGTTCTTTCCCTTCACCATGCTGGATCTTTACCATGTCAAGCTGAAGCAATGCCATGATATCTCGTGTCGGCGTTGTGCAGTAGACAGGGCCAGTATAGCCCATCTTGTAGAGATACGGCACAAGACCTGCATGATCCATGTGCGCATGTGAAAGGATAATTGCATCAAGCTGCTTTAAATCAAACTCAGGCGCGTCAAGCATCGGGTACTGCTCATGATCACTTTGCGTGACATCTATGCCCACATCAAGCAGGATGCGCGATTCGGGCGTCTGCAAGAACAGGCAGCTCCTTCCTACCTGCCGCGCGCCGCCGAGGAATGACAGACGAATCCATTCGCTTTTTTTCCCTCTAAGCCAGCCGTCATAAATGCGATGTCCTGTCTTGTTGAGAAACTTCTTCCTGTACTCTGAGTTTTGATAGAGTGTGCTGCGGATGCCCTCAATTAGTTTTGAGCGGATGGGCGGCATGCGCCTGATGATAGGAACCCATAGTGCTTCTTTTCGTATCTCACGCAATAAGCTGCCCTGCTTGCCGATGGCTAAGCCCGGCTTTTCTGCGTGGATAATCACTCGTGAGCGCTGCGGATCAAAGATGACTTCCTGCACACCTGCTTCTTTTGGGATGATTTCCCTTATTTTCTTCTCCGCCTTCTCCTGGTCGAGCGTGATGCTTGGATCAGGACGAAGCTCAACGCGCTTCTTGAACTCATCCACTATTTTCTTGATCATGCCTTTGTTATCTAAGAAAAAGTCCTTGTCCTTCGTGTACAGCACGATGTTTGCTGCTTCGAACCCTGCTTCACTTATCTTGTCTGCAGGAAGAAGCTTTACTACTTCCTTTAAGATGTCTACCATGTTCCTAAGAATGTTATCTTGATTTCAGCTCTATCTTGAGCTCCTCACTGACGACACGCTCGGTGCCCTTCGTTGTTACCTTGATGACGTCAATGCCGTTGCCTGTTGCGGAATCACGCTGCAATGCAGCATTTACTGAACGCACGGCAAGCTTTATTGCATCTTCTACGGCCATATCTTTGCTAAATTGTGTTTCAAGCACGCCGTATGCAATCACGCTGCCCGAGCCGCTCGACGTATAATCGTCAATCTTTGTCACGCTGCCGTCGGGGAATAAATCGTATAAATGGATGCCATCATTGTCATAGCCGGCGAGCAAAAAATGTGTGATGCCGGGAATGGCAGAAAACTGCCGTATGTTTGCATAAATAATGCCGCCAAGCACGTTCGCTACCTCTTTGATGCTTGATGCTTTCCCTGTTCGGATCTCTTTGAGCTTTACCTCTGCGCGCAATAACTTGACGAGCAGCTGTGCATCGGATACGCCGCCTGCGAGGGTTACTGCAATATTATCGCCAATCGTGTGCACTTTCTGCGCTTTCTTGTCAACGATGAGTGTTCCTGCGGTTGCTCTTCGGTCTGCTGCTAAAATCACTGCATCTTTGCAGACGATTCCAACAGTTGTCGTTCCTTTTTTTATGTCCATTTAAACCCTGAGAATTCTTTTCTCTGAAATGTTAAATATATGGATTATTTATATACTTTTCGGTTTCAGCTCACTTACAAACTTGACCCAGGAAAGGCCGAAGGTGTCAGAGTCTGCGTCATTATCGTCATGCATTGTAATCGTGAGGACGTGTGCGCCTGCAGTCACGGGCGCTATCCACTAGTAGAACACACAGTGTATGCGAGCTTTGTTGACATCTATGTTGTGCTGACGGTAAATTTCACTAAGTTCTGCCCATTAACAACAGGGACATTGAACTTGCAGGACGGCTGGCCACAATTTACTCCGACACCCTGCGTGGTCCCCACACGAACACCTGTTACTTTCCATCCTGCAGAAGGCTGTACGGTGCCCGTTAGTGTGCCGGAAGCAGTAGCAGCATGCTCATAATCGCATACAACATTCCGGTCAGCATCTTTATAGCATGAAAGTATTGTACCGGCAGAAAGAGTAGTGCCAGAGAAAACAGCCATGGTGATGGTGGTTTCCTGCCATTTCTTTACGCAGATATTCATCTTCCCACTTTCACCCATCACAGTATCGAGCGACTCATAACCAGAACTGCATGCTGTCTCCAATTTGATGTCCTCATAA
>CAYIKL010000045.1:0-5055 GCA_964364045.1 uncultured Methanosarcinales archaeon | reverse complement strand
CACCAAAAAGCCAGAGCCATTCATCCATAGGCTAAAGCCAATGGCTTTTTTAGTGTAAAGAAAATGGAAGAAAAAGAAAACACGTACTGGGACGAGCAGTCACGAAAGAACATTGCGAAATAGAACGCGCCAACAGCTTTTTAAACTCAGCGAAAATGAGAATGTTAAAGGATTGAAAAGATGAGTGATTGGTATAGGAAAAGCGTTGCATCAGTTCTCTCAGAAGTAATAGCAGACCCGGTGAAAGGCCTTTCAAAGGAAGAAGCAGAACATCGCCTGCATAAATATGGCATCAACGAGTTAAAGAAGCAAAAGACAGCATCTGCGTTAAAAATTTTTCTCGAGCAGTTCACCAGCCCGCTGATATGGCTGCTGATCATCGCAACCGTTATCTCAGCAGCGCTGAAGGAATATGTCGATGCAATAGTCATTCTTGCAATCGTCATACTCAATGCATTGCTTGGCTTTGCGCAGGAATACAAAGCAGAGCGTACAATCGACGCGCTGCAAAAGCTTGCCGCACCGCGCGCAAAAGTAATACGCAATGGCCACATCACCGAAGTAAAAAGCCGTGATCTCGTTCCGGGTGACATAATCCTCGTTGAAACAGGCGACAAAGTGCCTGCAGACGCACGCATTATCGAGGGATGCAATATCGAGACACAAGAAGCCGTTCTCACTGGTGAAAGCATGCCGAACATGAAATGTGTTGATGCGCTGAACAAAGAAACAGTAGTGGCTGACCAAAGCACGATGCTTTTCGCCGGCACAATCGTGACCAGAGGACGAGCAAAAGCAGTGGTGACCGAAACAGGGATGAACACGCAATTCGGTACAATTGCAACACTCATTCAGGAAGAAAAAAAGGAAGCAACGCCTCTGCAGAAAAAATTTGTGCAGATTGCACGATTTATGAGTATCGTTGCCATTGTGATTATTATAATCGCATTCCTCCTCGGCACACTCAGAGGTCAGCCGCTTGTTGCCATGTTTCTCATCGCCGTCTCTCTAGCTGTTGCAGCTGTGCCTGAAGGACTTCCTGCTGTCATCACCATTGCACTGGCGCTGGGCGTGCAGCGGATGGCAAAACATAATGCATTGATCCGCAACCTTCCAAGCGCAGAGACGCTGGGCAGCGTTACCGTAATCTGCTCAGACAAAACAGGAACACTGACCCACAACGAGATGACCGTGCGCAGAATATGGGTAAACAATGAGATTATTGACGTGACTGGCTCAGGCTATGACAGGAAAGGCTACTTCTATACCGACAGCAAACGAATAGAAATGAAAAAAAGCGCTGAGCTGCAACTGCTGCTGAAGATAGGCATGCTCTGCAACAACGCGAACACCGACCGGCAGGACGGCCGCACCGCAATCATTGGTGATCCAACAGAGGGTGCATTGCTGATTAGCGGCGAGAAGGCCGAGTTTGATGCAGACGACCTCAGCAGACAATATCCCCGTCTGGGTGAGATAGAATTCACCTCCGAGCGCAAGCGCATGACCACAATACATCAAATGAATGACAAGAAAGTTGCACTGACAAAGGGAGCGCCTGACATATTGCTTGACTACTGCGACCGCATTATGATCAATGGCAAGACAGAGCGGCTGACAAAAGAGAGAAAGAACGAAGTGCTGCGGGCAAACGAGCTCTTCGCGCAGCAAGCATTGCGTGTGATTGGCTTTGCGTACAAAAGCGGGCTTCCTACAACAACAAAACTCGCTGAAGTGGAGCAGGATATGATGTTCATCGGCTTGCAGGCGATGATTGACCCTGCGCGTGTGGAAGTGAAGGAAGCGATAAAAAAATGTGAAAGCGCCAGCATCCGCGTGGTGATGATTACCGGCGACCACAAGACCACCGCATGTGCCATTGCAAGTGATATCGGCATTGAAGGGGAAGCAATAACAGGCGAAGAACTCGATAAGCTGTCATCAGCAGAGTTAAGACAGAGGATTGAAAAAATAGGCGTCTTCGCGCGTGTTGACCCGAAGCACAAGCTCAAGATTATTGAAGCGTTAAAAGCGAACAATCACGTTGTCGCAATGACCGGTGATGGTGTAAATGATGCGCCGGCATTAAAGAAAGCCGATATCGGAATTTCCATGGGAAGAACAGGCACCGATGTGAGCAAAGAGGCAAGCGATATGATCTTGACAGATGACAACTTTTCAAGCATTGTCGAGGCAGTTGAGCAAGGCCGCGGCATTTATGACAACATAAGGAAATTCTTTGCATTCCTCTTTTCCAGCAATCTGAGCGAAGTGGGCATCATTCTCTTTGCGATCCTCATAGGAATGCCATTACCATTGACTGCTGTGCTGATATTGCTCATCAATCTCGTAACGGATGGATTGCCAGCGATTGCGCTGAGCGCTGACCCCTTTGAGCCGAACGCAATGAAGACAAAACCGCGGGATTTGCAGCAGCCGATTTACAAAGGACTGGGTGCATTTCTTATAGGGTATCCATTAATCATGACCACTGTTGTGCTGGGCCTGTTTAGCTTTACATACCTGAGAAGTAACAATCTCATCCAGGCACAGACTATCGCGTTTCTCACGATAGCGATGTTCGAGATGTTCCAGGCATTTGCAGCACGCTCGACCTATCTTCCATCGCTGGAAGTGGGCCTGTTCAAAAACAAGTTCCTCATCATCGCAGTGCTGCTTTCCATCACTGCCTGTTTATCAGTGATCTACATTCCTGCGCTGCAGGTGCTGTTTAAAACAACCGCGCTGAGCATCTCTGAAGTGGTCATCATTGTGGCGCTTTCAAGTCTTGGATTCATATACCTTGAGTTTCATAAATACAGGAAATCAAAGAGGGCAGGATGGCAATAGCACAGGCCATTTACGGCAATCCAAAAGTATTTCTCGCGATCATCATTATTTTCAGCCTCGCCATCCTGGTCAAAAGTGCGGACATGTTGCTCTATGGTGTGACACGCTATTTCCGCAGGATTGGCATGTCTGATTACTTGACCGGATTAGTGGTTGTTGCAGCAGTCGCATCCTTTCCAGAGCTCATCTCTGCCATCACCGGCGCATCATTAGGCGATCATGGTGTGGTGTTTGGCACCATTCTTGGCTCAAACGTGGGCGGCTTGACATTAATTCTCGGCATCATGGCGATGGTTGGAAAAAGGATTAACATCCAAAGCAAGCTCTTTAACAAGGTACGGCCGATCGTCTTCATTTTTACATTGCTTCCCTTATTTCTCGTTCTTATCGACGGCACATTGTCGCGCATTGATGGTGCAATCTTAATTGCTGCCTACGTCGTGTATTTAGTGTTTGTATGGCGCAAGGAGTCTCAGGCAGGTGAACTACACCGCGTGAAACTCCAGATTGTATGGAAAGATGGGCTGATTTTCCTGCTTGCGCTTGCCGCATTATTGTTGAGCGCACGCTGGCTCATATTTGGTGTGATTGAGTTATCAAAACGCCTAGAAATATCATCATTTATCGTCTCCGTTGTTATTTTAGGAGTGGGCGCGCAGATTCCTGATCTGATTGTCATTATCCGCTCCGCATCTCAAGGGCATAAAGACGTCGGCATGGGCAATTTGTTAGGCAGCACAATAACAAAACAGCTGATGTTCATCGGGTTGATTGCATTGTTTGTTCCATTGTCCATCGGTTTTGATGTGATTCGGATTGCTGCGCTTGCGCTTGCACTGACCATGGGCATTGTGCTTCTGTTGATGGGTAAAGGCTGGATCACCTGGAAGCACGGCATTATGCTGTTTGTTCTGTATGTGATGTATTTGATATTAGAAGTGATTAATGCGACGTAGCATTTTTAAACAACGAGCACAAAAAACATCATATGCACATCTACCAAGAGCTCATCCAAGAAATCAAAAACAAAGAGTATTCCAAAAAAGAATTCGCGCAACTCAAGCGAATCCTCTGTCTCAAGCACAACATCGCAAAACCCCCAACCAACTTTGACATTCTCTTCCATGCACACCAAACTGACCTTCCGATTTTAAAGAAAAAACTCATGCTCAAACCAGTCCGAACTGCTTCCGGCGTTTCTCCGGTTGCCATTATGACTGCGCCTTTTGCCTGTGCACACGGAAAATGCACTTTCTGCCCCGGCGGCCCAAACAGCTATTACGGTGATATTCCGCAAAGTTACACCGGCCACGAGCCAACAACCATGCGCGCCATGCGGAACAAGTACGACAGCTACCTGCAGGTCTTCAACCGGTTGGAGCAGTACATTGCATTGGGCCATAATTGTGACAAGGTTGAATTGATTATCATGGGGGGCACGTTCCCATCGATGCCACAGGCGTATCAGGACGAATTTATACACGGAGCATTCAAAGCGATGAACGATTTTTCCGAATTATTTTTTAAAAGAGGATTAGACTTCGGGAAATTTAAGGAGTTTTTTGAATTGCCCGGTGAGATAGGCAGTAAAGAAAGAACTGAGCACATCCATACAAAGCTGTTGCAATTAAAAAAAGATATAACAACATTAGAACAAGAAAAAGAACGAAATGAAACTGCAAAAATCCGCTGTGTAGCGATGTGTATTGAAACCAAACCCGACTGGGGATTTCTGGAACATGGCAACAACATGCTAAACCAAGGCTGCACCCGTGTTGAAATTGGCGTGCAAAGCGTCTATGACAATGTACTTAAGCATGTCAATCGCGGCCATGACAGCAACGACACAAAACGCTCATTTCAAATCCTCAAAGATTTGGGATTTAAGATCTCGGCGCATTACATGCCCGGCTTGCCATTGACAACCGAAGAGCAGGACATTGAAGGTTTTAAAGAATTGTTTGACAATCCAGATTATCGTCCTGACATGCTCAAAATATATCCCTGCATGGTCGCGCCCGGAACCGCACTCCATCATCAGTGGAAGTCTGGAAAGTTTACACCATTAACAGCAGACCAGGCAGCACAGCGGATTGTGAAAATGAAAGCGTTCATTCCGCGTTACTGTAGAGTGCAGCGCATTCAGCGCGATGTGCCGACAAAGATGTGGGCTTCGGGTGTGGAATTTACAAACTTGCGCCAATA
>CAYIKL010000044.1:0-5472 GCA_964364045.1 uncultured Methanosarcinales archaeon | reverse complement strand
GTGTATCGGGCTTTGCACGATGCTACGAACGCCAGTGAGTTTGTTCTGAGTCACAGAAACAGCTTCAAACGAATAAATTAATGTAGTAAAAAATAATATAACGGAAAAGCTGCCGCCGACGTCTCGGTGCGAAGCACGAGTAGCTTGCAACCAGCCGACGCCGAATCTTCAGGACAGAGCCTCATCCGAATCATGACTCCACAACCTTTATATAGGCCTTCTCTTCCCGTTGGACTATGCGATCACAATGGCGTTCAAAGCGGAAGCCGAGCGGCGGCCGTTACCATAAGCCGTACAGAAAGAAGCGCAAGTTCGAATTAGCACGCTTTGCTGCAAATACTACGCTGGGCAAGCTGAAGCTGAAGCAGATCCGCACCCGTTCAGGCCACATTAAAAACAGGCTGCTCTCTGCGGATTACGCAAACGTCTCAAGCAGCGGGAAAATAAGCAAAGTTAAGATAAAGAATGTCCTTGACAACCCCGCAAACAAGTTTCTGGCGCGAAGGAATGTAATTACCAAAGGGAGCATTATTGATACTGAGCTGGGCAAAGCACGAGTAACATCACGTCCAGGCCAGCATGGCATGGTGAATGCGGTGCTGGTGAAGAAGTAACCTTTATAACTTCTCTTCCTTTCCTTTAATTATGGGATCATTGCTCTACAGCATTGCAGTTCTTGTTGTCATCATAGGGAGCATTCTCCTAGTGTTGAGGTTTGCAAAACATGCACTCAAATGGGTGCTGATCGCCGTTGGCATAGTCATAATCGCCTCTCTCATCTTTGGCGTCAATATCTTCAGTGACATCCGTGACATTCAGGAAAACTTTCCCAAAGCTCAGAAGCTCCTGCTCCTGAAAGATGGGAACACGCTCCTGACCGGCTTCAGCGGGAAATTATTCGGCTCGGATGATGCTCTTTCATACGTGGGTAAAGAGCAGCTTGCTGAATTCCAGCAGCACTATCGCCAGCGCGACATCCAAAGCATACGCGGAAGTTATTTCAAGGTCATCATTTTTGATGCCTCTTCATTTAATGGGGTTGGTGCTGCTTCTATAGGCGGGAAACAGATAGCCACACCCGATGTCCTCAAGATGATTGCAGCGCGAGACACCCTCGCACAAGCGGTTGCGGAGACGATAACTAAAGGCAATCTGCCAAATACTCCCACCACCAGAAATTCCCTGATCAAAGATTTCAAGAGCAAAGGGATCTCCACAGACGAAGACATGCGCGCATTCCTTTTTGTACAGTTGATCTCCGCACAAAAAGATCCTTTGTTCCTGATAAGCGGATTCAAAAGCGGCACTATTGTTGTCTATCCCGAAACCATAACATTTAAATTGGCGAAAATCACTCCTACCAATATCCTGAAAGATATGCTTGAAAAGATGGTGAAAAATTAATGGGGATGTTTACGCGATTATTCAGAAAAAAAGATGACTTGGGCTTAGGCGACGAGCTTGGTTTGGACAAGCCATCGTACAAGCCGCTCTCTGACGACGAGCTTGGCATGCCTGAACTGCAGCAACGCTCTTCCTTGCCAAAACTGCCCGAGGAAGAGCCCGAGCCGGAAGAGCCTGAAGTTTCCCCTCTGCATGGCTATCGCCCAGGAGCTGTCCCATCGCGCCAGCCTGCGCTTCAAGCACGCGATGTTGAGCTTATCCTCAGCAAGCTGGACACCATACGCTCCATTCTTACAAACCTTGACATCCGCATCTCCAACCTCGAGCAGGCTGCAGGAGTGCAAAAGAATAAGAAATACGAATGGTAATGGCACGATTCTCACACTGGCTTCTTGTTATCATTGTCATCACCTTCGACCAGCTCACGAAGCTTGCCGTAAGAAGATCATTTCAAATCAACGAATATGTCATCATCCCAAAATTCCTCTCTCTGACATACATCACCAACACCGGTGCAAGTTTTGGCATTCTTCGCGGCATGAACACGCTGCTTATGATTATTGGTCTCGCAGTTGTTATCTTCCTACTATATTACATAAATAAAAGTGACGTCCAAGCCAAAACCTCTGCTCTTGCATTAATCACGGGCGGTGCAATCTCAAACATCATCGACCGCATCGCGTATGGACATGTAATTGACTTCATCAATTTCAGTTTCTGGCCTGCATTTAACATTGCAGATAGTGCAATCACGATTGGTATTGGAATCCTCATCATCCAGCATCTACGCGAGAAATTGAATCGTGCCAGCACCCCAAAGTAAGCGTTATTTCTTTTTTCGCTTGCGCGCTCTCTTTGCTTTTTTCTTCGCAGATGCTCTTTCTATAACCCGAGACTCAACAACCGGCTGCTGAACACCTGCAAGCATCTCCGGGCTCATGGGTTCGGGCGGAACTTCCTCCACACGTGTCTCGCTGAAGTCTGTATATCTTGCCTCTTTCCTCCGCAATGAAACAAACGTTCCGATTGCCGCCGCAACCAAAGACAACCAGAAGATTTCATTTGCGATCGATGAGAGCACGATTGCATTCAGCAGCATAATTCCATAGAGAAGAAGCAATCTGCTGTGCGCGTAATGGCTCATGACTACAACAGCAAGAACAATCATGCCGGCGATAATGATGGCCTCCAGCCAGAAGATCTTGCCGCGAAAAAGAAAGATATTGTCAATAAGAGCAAGAAAAAGCACCAGCAGCAGCACTGTGTGCAGCACAAAACCTCCGATCACTCTCATGCTGCGGAGAGAATTATTTTTCTATATAAACATTTCCATTTGGGAGTAGATATAAAGTGTTTTTACTTTTAAATAGTCTATACCTATTTCGTGCTCAGAACTCTTCCACTTCTTCCAGCTTTTTCAGGTGCCCGTGCTTGCGCAGGAAATCAACCTGGTTCTTCCTGTACTTGAAGACGATATCGCCTTTCTCCTCACTGCTCAGCTCCCAAGGCTCGACGAGAACAATATCATTTTCCCTTACCCACAGCGTCCGCTTCAGCCTTCCGGGAATCCTGCATATCCGCGTCCTGCCGTCGAGGCAGAGCACTTTCATCCTGCTTCCCCCAAAGCGCTGCTGCACAATGCCGAACACTTCTCTTCCCCTCGGCAGCTTGACGCGCGTTACTTCTTCTTCAACCTGATTGTTCTGGTTAAACCTCCGCTTATTGAATGCCATTGCGCGCGAAAAAAGGAAGTTTGTTTATAAATCTACCTTAAATTCAATCTACGACAAATTCATCGAATAGCGTCCTAAGCGCGCGAAGTGAGCGCAGAGTGCTTAGGCTTTCTTCGACAGATTTATTAAGAATCTACATTCTTAATCTTTTATGGATATCCTCGAAAAAGCAACAATATTTGCTCAGAAAGAATATAAAAAAAATGATTCAAATCATCAGTGGGCTCATATTGAATCGGTTATGAAAAGAGCATTAGAAATCGCAAGCCAATTAGATGATGTTGATTATGAGATATTGAAACTGGGTGTTATTTTTCATGATATAGATTACAATTCTGAAGCAACGTACGAAGAAAATTATAAAAACCATGTTGAAAATAGCCTAAAAGTTGCAGAAGAATTTCTTACGAAAAATAATTATCCAAGAGAACGAATAGTTAAACTGAAACAGGTGATGCTTGATCATTCTACATCACATCGAAAAAAATTAGGGGAGTCAAAGATCAAAGAGGGGAAAGTATTGTATGATGCAGATAAATCAATATTTCTTACGACACTAGAAAGATATGAACTGTATTTTCCACTTCTCTACTTTGATGAAACGAAAAAATTGGTTAAAAAGCCAGCACGTTAAAAGCCCAAAATTTCACTTAACCTGTTTTGTACAAGGCACACTAGGGATTATTCCAAATTAATCTAAGCACAACATTTAAAAGAATCCTCATCTCTCTACCATTATGGCGACCAAAGGTTCAAACATAGTTGTTATTGTCCTTGTCATAATACTTGTCCTCTTCTTCGCAATAATCCTCATTCCTCTGCTGTTCCTGTTCATGCCCGCAGATTTCACGCAGGGCAATGTTGCACTTATCGAAGTGCGCGGCATCATTACCGAAGATAGATCTGCTGCATTTGGAGAAGAGGTCACTGCAGCATCAGATGTCGTTGCATTCATTAAGGATGCAGAAGAAGACACATTTATCAAAGCAATTGTGCTTGATATTAACAGTCCTGGGGGAAGCGCAGTCGCCTCTGACGAGATTGCGCATGCGGTAAAAACCGCGCAAAAGCCGACAGTTGCTCTCATCCACGAGATAGGCACGAGCGGCGCGTACTGGATTGCATCTGCCGCAGACACCGTCATCGCCAATCGCATGTCCATTACGGGAAGCATCGGCGTACTTGCGAGCTACCTCGAGTTCTCACAGTTGATGGATGAATATGGCGTAACTTATCAGCGCTTTGTCGGCGGCAATTACAAAGATTTGGGGTCGCCGTTTAAGTCACCTACCGATGCAGAGCGAAAGCTGTTCCAGTCGAAGATTGATAAGATTCATGATTTTTTCATTGATGAGATTGCCAAGAACAGGAAGCTTTCTGAGTCACAGGTCAAGCCATTGGCAACCGGAGAATTTTTCTTGGGCAGCGAAGCGAAAGAGCACGGCCTGGTTGATATGCTCGGCAATCACGAAACACTTGAAGAGCATCTGAAGACGCTCGGCATTGAGGACGTTGAATATGCTCGCTATGCTGTCGAGACAACCTTCTTTGAGGCGCTTGCCGGTTTGACGAGTGAGCACTTCTTTTTCATGGGCAAGGGCATAGGGAAGGCGCTTACAGAACAACGTGGGCCTGTCATCACTTCATAATCTACTCTAATCTAATAACTTCATAACTGTAGCCGGTGTCTTCTTCTCCATCGCACCATCCCAATCAGCGCTGCAATCCCGAGTATTGCACACAACCCAAGAATTCCTCCTGCCGCAATCATCGGCTTTGTGACCTCCTCGATGGTAAACACTTTCACTTCCATACGATATGATTCTTTGAACACTGCTTCGTCGTTGACAATCGCCTCAACGACAAGATTGCCTTCAATCGTCTTTGTCGCTTCTAAATTGTCAACTGCACGTGCAGTGATATCTCCAATTGTAGCGCCTGTGATAAATCCCGGCAGCTTTTTCCTCATATTGCCCTCACGCAGGACGACAAATGCTATTTCATCTCCCGATGCAACTTGTGCAGCCGCATACGAAAGGCCAAGCTCCTCTTCAAGCCCATCAAGCATAAGGTTTACTCGCACCGCACAATTGCCGGTGTATTTTATTTTGCCTTCAAATGAATTCTTCGTAACAAGCGGAATGACCTCTGGAAGCACAGCATCAAACGAATAGGTACATTCTCTTGCTTGCACTTCTGCTACTCTTTCCACGCTCTCAAATACTGGTTCATCTATTACAGCTGTTGTGATTTTCTTGCTTCCCGCGCTACCGCTGCCCGCCCGCCCCCCCCCGCCCCCCCCCCCCCCCGCGCGCGCGCCCCCGCCCCCCCCCCC
>CAYIKL010000043.1:0-5609 GCA_964364045.1 uncultured Methanosarcinales archaeon | reverse complement strand
CATGGTTTGTATCGATGCTTTTTGTCATCGTCTGGACTGTTATTCTCACTATAGGTGTTACCCTGGTTTCCCTTATCACTGCTTTTACCATTGTAGGTCCGCTCGTTGTTCAGGGTTATTTCACCTTTGTTATCGTGGCGACAACATATACACTCTTGGCGCAATCCTACAGCGAGAAATAATCCTTAAAAATCCCACAATCAATGGATTTTTAATCTCAAAATAAGTTATTTTGATGAATAAAATGTCACTTCTCCATCAATATAAATCCCTTTTCTCAGCTCCACCGGTCTCCAGTCATCAACAACTAATTCTGCATTCAGCCACGCCGCAAGTTCTTTCGGGTTGCCTATCGTTGCGCTCAATGCAATGATTTGCGCGTTCACCAATTGCCGTAACATGGTCAACAATATCTCAAGTGTTGGTCCTCGGTGCGGATCGTTCAGCAAATGAACCTCATCAACGATGATGGTTGCCACTTCTTTAATCCATCGCGCATGATGCCGGATTAAGCTGTCTAATTTTTCGCTTGTGGTGATGATGAGATCATAATCTGTAAGATAGGTGTCATTTTTGTCAATGTCGCCAATGCTCAGGGCGATCTTGCACACTTCGCCATATCTTTCTTTGAAATCCCGGTGCTTTTCACTTGCCAGTGCTTTCAATGGAACGATATAGACTGCTTTCCCTTTATGCTCAAGAATCCGCTTTACTGCTGCCAATTCCGCGATTAGTGTCTTGCCGCTTGCGGTAGGCGTGCAGACTAACATGTTTTTCCCTTCCAGCAATCCTGCGTTGATTGCTTTTTCTTGTGCGGGTCGGAAAGTTTTTATTGAACTGGAAAGGATTGTGACGAGCTGCTCGGGGATTTGTGTTTTGATTGACAAAATGTCCATAATGCAGTGCTCATTTTCCTCCTATAAATAGATTGTGTCAAAAGAATAGACTAAAGAATAGACCACTAATCAGTGGTTAAAATAGGCAGATTTATAAATGGCACCTCTCACCAACGCTCTATGGAATTGTCAGATACAGTAAGAGATGCGATAACGCTGGAGCGTGTGAAGATAACTCGCGAAACACCTGATTTTTTTCGGGTAGAGTACGCGGGCGAAACATACGACATTGCGAAGAGTCGCGAAAGCAGCTTTGTTATGGGTGACAATCATCCTACAACCGGAGATATGTTAGTGATGGAGGAAAAGCTTGAGCAGCTGTTAGTTCCAAGCACAGGAATATTTCAGGATGACACTGTTCCAATAGAATACAAGGAAGTCATGATATTCCATGAAATAAGCGAAATGCAATATAGAGAAGCAGACTTTGAAGATGCGCATGAGCGTGCGGTGAATGATGAGATATTATATGTGGTGAAATTTTTTGATGAGAAAACAAGGGAACAGTATTTGGAGTTTGCACGAAAGTATAGGGCATTAAGTGAAAAGCCTGCTGAACTTACTGATAAACCCACTGATCTTGATGTGCCTAAATTTTATAAGCAATTGAAAGGAGAAGTAAGGTGGGGACAAGGGCATAAATCTGCTTATAAAACTGCAGAGAGCTTGCTGAAAGGGAGAGCAGTAACATCGATGACATTAGACAATATTGTTAAAAGGCTTCATTACGAGCCAGCGTCTTTCTATTTAGGGGAGGATATAGGAGGATATTCTCATGCACTCTTATCAGCACTGATAAACAAAATTCCTGATTCGGAAGGAGAAGTCCGTCTTACATTGCCTCCCTATTATGTTATAGATATTAATGAATGGTGCATAAAAACTGATGGTACCCCCATCAAAGGGAGGAATGCTCGGCAACGGATTACAGACGATTTTAAAGAATTTCTAAGACGAAAAAATGTAACAATCATCTGCGATGAAAAAACAGAGCCGATAACATTCTAACTCACTTCATCCACTTCTTCTCCCAATCATCAAACTCTTTATCATCAACATGATATATCTCTCGTCCAGGTCGTAACTGTCCAAAACCTCTCCGCAGATAAAACCCAGCAGTAATCCCAAATCCCAGACCAACCAAATGCGCAAGATTTGCAACGCCTGAAGGCACAAACAAACCGACAAAATCACCAACCGCCCAAAACCCAGCAGCTACCCACATAGGCATGGGAATGAAGCTCACAAACACCTGCATGTGCGGCCGTAACACTGCAATTGTGCCTAACACCGCCATCAATGCTCCGCTCGCTCCAAGCGCTGCACTGTACAGAAAGCTTGAGCCAATCGCAGCCAACAACCCGCCAGAAAAGAACACCGCTAAAAACTGTTTTCTTCCAACAATACTTTCCAACACCATGCCAAATAGCGCTAACCCTAACATATTATACAAAAGATGCGCAATATCGCCATGCAAAAAGATTGACGTAACAAGTATCCATGGTCTTGACAATACATCTGCCGACACCAGCGCGAATGACTGTGTAAATCCACCGACAACATTTTGAATGACAAACGCAACAACCGCTATCCCAACAAGAATGAATGTTGAATACATGGTTATCCGATATAGCTCATTTCGTCTTTTCCTTTTCGTACTGACTGCCGCAGCGCGCTCATCTTCTTCGTGCGCTTCATCGTCTCTTCTTCCAAATGCTGGATCTCTTTATCCAGTTTATTCAGGTTCAATTTCAGCCCAAGCTTCGCATTCAGCACTTTTAATATCTGATGTGCCCCTTTAACTCCTAAATACATAGGATGGCCGAACGTTTCTGCCAACAACGCAACACCATCCATCTGCCGCATCTTTCCCAGCCCGACCAACAGCCCTGAAACGCCTACAATCGGCCCAACAACACCATGGATCTTTTTCTCAACCGCAGTGTTTTTTGCATATGCATCGATAATTTTCTTTCCATTGCCCGTGATGAACACGCGCGGATTTTCCGGAATCTCCTGCAAACCAATGCCGCCTGTGGTTACAATCTCATGTGACTTGAACTTCTTTGCAATCTCAATGAGCTTGTCGCAAAACTCATAGCTGCTCACTTCATCAACCGGCTGCACGTCCCCGGTTAAGATAAGGAGATCCCTTTTCTTCCCGTTAAACTTCTTATAGTACAACTCAATGCTCGGCAGCTCGACCAGGTCGTTTTCATTCACAAAAACAGAATGCGGAAATGTATAGGAGAACAGTGCATAGAGCTTCTTTGCTTTGAGCTCTTCAATCATGAAATCAATCGCGATCTTCCCGACGTTTCCTATGCCCGGTAACCCTTCGATGAACACCGGGTTCCTGAGTTTCGGCACTTTTTTCTCTTCCTGAATAACCTGCCACATAGAATATGCTTAAGATAGTATCCTATAAAAATGTTTGTACAAATCTCTTCTCTCTCAACTCATCCATTCGTGCTTCTAACCGGTATTTCCCATACTTATCCTCAGGGCTCCACTTGGCAGGTTGAGGAGGAACAGTCTTCTCACTGCAATGGATCTTATCCATCGTATATTCCATGCACTTCACACATCTCAGAATATGTTTCATGCTTCATCCCGTACAAATGCGAATTCGCCGTTGGTGATAGATTCTTCAACACCCCCCCTGACTTTTTCAAGCGTCTGCTCCGCATCCTTATAGTTTTCAGCCTCAACGGTGGCTTTGTATTTTCCCCCCCCAATGTACACGATGACAACGGCGTTGCCTTTCTGCGCATGAGTAAACGTTGCTTTCACCACCTCAACACCGTTAGGCTCGAAGCTTTTCACCGTAAATGTTCCTTTGATAGAGACTTTTGCCGGCTTAAATCGTTCCACTACAATCTTCTGTAGTGCTCCTGCAAGCGGCTCTATGATAAGCTCCTTCGCCTCAACATTGCCCTCGGCTAAATCCTTAAAGAAGTTGTGAACAAAAGGGTAGCGCTCAAACACCTTGCTGGTGACAAGCTCATAGGCTTCATTTGTCTTCATATCGAGCTGTTTTGCAGCCATCTCAATGACTTTTTCCGCTTTCTGCTCCTGCTTGATCGCCTCGAGCTTTTTCTTCTTCTCTTTGTCCGACACACGGCGCAGGCTTAAGTCGATATGGCCGCGTTCGGCGTTGATGCGGAGCACTTTGCACACAATCTTTTTTCCCATTTCAACATATTCCCTAATGTTGCGTATGCGTCCGGGCGCAACTTCACTGATGTGGACTAAACCACCTTTGTCATACTCATCAAGGTTGACAAAGATCGCATGGCCGAGCACTTTTGTGACCGTGCAGAGAACAAGCTCATCTTCTGCTGGATACCCTTCTCTTCGATACAACATTTACTCAAGAACCTCCAAAACACGTGTAAGAATCTTTGTTTTTCCACCTGTAGGCTCTGCAAGCTTGCTATCGCACACCAGACAGTTCACGATGCTGCTTGCACAGCCGAAAATGATCTGCTCGTTTTTGCACTTGTCACAACGCACTTTTACAAATATGCTTCGCGGCTCCATTATTGCTCACTAAACTCCAGCTTTTTTGCCCTGAACCCAACGCGCTGAACATGCATTTTCTTGCACTCTTTACACTGATAGCGGAAATCAGATTTCTTGCTGACTTTTGATCCTGTCATCTTCCATGCGCCAATTGCTTTACGCGAGTATCTTCCCCAGTTGCCCATCCCTCGTCTTCTTCCTCGTCCTCGCACGCGGCTTTTCGAGCCTCTGCTCATCGTGTGCGTTCTATTCAGCCCCCTAGAATGCTGGTTAATTACTTTATGCTCCGTGTGCTTCTTACAGAACGGGCAATAGCGCATTTTTACTTTAGGTATTTTCATTGTGTTCCAAAAAAGTGGGTAGTTTATAAACATTTAGGTTTCCAAAGGGGGACTAAATGTCCCAAAAAGCAACGATTTTTGAGGACGTTGCAGAAGCTTTTAATCGGTTGGGATACGTGGTACAAACTACGCACTCTTCACCGCCACTGCCCTCTTCTTGTTGATTAATATCTCCGAAACATCATTTGGAAGACTCGCCACATCGTTCTCATCAAATGGGCCATAAATGGCCATGTCACTCCCAACAAACTTCGGCACCGCATTAATAAACCGCACAAGCGTCGTTGATTTTAGCTTCTCCATTTCCACAATTATCTTTTTCTCCTCAAGCTGGGGCAGCTTCATCTGAAGCAAGTTAAACAGCACGCCATGCCGGTACTGGTCAAGAATCGATGCCATGGATTCAAGGAATTGCTTCTCTTCCTTGAGCAGGTTGTTTACATCAAGCGCATGCCCAATCCTGCTTTTGTTGACTGCCAGGCTCAATATCTTCTTTTCCCTCCGCTCATAGATGTCCTTCACCACTTTTCGTATGTTCTTGATCTCCGCCTCAACTTTATCCCTCTCGCCCAAACTAAATAGATCAGTGTCTTTGCTTATTTTCTCCCATACCTGCATCTTTTCCTGAAGATAGGTAATCACATCCTGGAAAAAATTTTGCTCCAACTGCAAAAGTTCTTCCTGCTGCTTTTCACGCATGAGAATATCGTACAGTGTCTCAAAAGTAATCGCAATTTCTCCCCCCATGAGAATTATAGTAAAAATACCACTTTAAATAGTTTTAGATTCCTGAGATTAAAACATCATTTTTATAAACCCGGAATCTTTCTCAGGAGGCATGCAAAAG
>CAYIKL010000042.1:0-6781 GCA_964364045.1 uncultured Methanosarcinales archaeon | reverse complement strand
AAATCGGTATGCTTCTTATGCTTGTGCTGATTATGCTTCCTCATGAGAAAAAGGAAAGAAAGATTATTTATAAACTTACTGTGAAAAGCTCTGCCACAACCCCATAAGGTTTCCCTCAGTATCCTTGAACAGCGCGCATAGCCCCGTCATGCCAACGTTAAAGACACCGGTAAAGACATTGCCGCCAGCGCCTTTTACTTTCTCCACCGTATCATGGATATCCTCTACGCTGATAACAATGGTTGGGACGGGCTGGTTCTCATCCCGCTGTATCATGCGGCCGTTGATGACACCAAGCTCTTTCGGCACGTTTCCATCTGACTCAGCAGTTTTTATGAACGTATAATTTGTTTCTTCATTTGTATCAAACATCCACTTAAAGCAGGTTACATAGAACACTTTTGCCCTCTCCATGTTATCAACGGGAATTTCGAAACGCACAACTTTATCCATGTACACCACCTAGGCTGGGGAAATAGAGGTCATATTTAAGAATTGTGCAAATTTAATATAAAAAGATAAAAGAAGACATAATCTTTTGTCTTCATCGCTTTCATTTCTTTAGCCGCTCTCATCCAAATCAGCACTATCAACAAATATTTTCATTCTCCTTCTCTCCGTTCATTCATGTATTTATAGATCGGCTGCTGTTCTTTCACATCAAGCTCTTTATTCGCCTGGCGTGCCAGCACGTACAACAAATCACTCAGCCTGTTTACATAGATCAGCATCTCCGGATTCAGCTTCATGATCCCTTTCAGCCCAACAAGCACTCTCTCTGCTCGTCGTGCAGTTGCCCGTGTCAAATGTAAAAATGAGCTTGACGTGGTGCCACCGGGAAGAATAAATTTTTTAGGCATGCCGAGCTTGTCTTCCAGCTCGTCTATCATTAGCTCAACCTCTTTCACGTGCTCCGCGGTTATATGCGGCAGACTATTCTCCTGAAGCTCGCTTCCCGCAAGATCCGCGCCCACCTGAAATAAGTCATTCTGTATCTTTGTGAGCACGGCACGTAGTTTCTCATCCTCAACAAAGCATAATGTTACCCCAATAACCGAATTCAGCTCGTCCAGCGCTCCAAATGCCTCGATGCGCGGATCATTCTTCTCCACCATGCCACAGCCAAAAAATGTTGTCTTTCCCTGATCGCCTATCTTTGTATAGATTTTCATAGCCAACATTTAGCTGCATCCTCCCGTTGTGCCGCAGACATCGCATATCGTACACACCCCGCTTCTCCTTACCATCTTACTCCCACACCCGCCACATTTTTCATCCGCCATATACCCTGCTGCTTTTGTATCGCCAATACTTTCACCAGGTCTGAGTTCAGACTGTGCCACGCTTGCAGCTGCTATTTCAATCGACGGATTTAACACAACAAGAGGTTCTTCCTCCTCATGAACATTACCATTTTCTGCTTCGAGTTCTTCCTCATCAAGCACGCGCTGCAGCTCCGGATTGTCTCTAAATGTTGTGTTCAATGGCTGCGACAACTTGCTGCCGTCTCGATACAGTGCAACTGCTTTTATCATGTGCTCCCACGCAAACCGATACGCATCCTTGATGTCCTGCACTGTTGATTCACGCGTCATGTTGATCGTTTTGCTGATAGCTCCCGTAATGAATGGTTGTGTTGCTGCCAGCATCTTCAGATGACCATATGTGTCGATGCAGCGCTGTCCTTTTGCGCCGCATTTGTTCGCGCAGTCAAACACTGCATAATGCTCTTTCTTGAGGTGCAGCGCTCCTTCAATCGTCATCGTTCCGCAGACATACTCATTTGCCTTCTCGATCTCTTCTTCGTTAAATCCCAGCGCTTCAAGCATGTCGAAGTCGGGCTCATCGCTAAAGCCGCGCTTTTCACAGAATTCTTTCCCCAGCACCCACGAAGTAAACACATACTTCAACTCTGACGCATTAGGCAATTGCTTCTCGATTGCATCCAGCTGCTCCTTCCCAAAGCCGTTGGTCATCAGCGTTTCATGGTTAATTGCGGGACATCCTTTCAGCGTTCCATGGCCAACGCAATAAGCAACAATCTCCTTCGCCTGCCTGTCGCTGTAACCCAATCTTATCAACGCTTTTGGAACGGACTGGTTCACAATCTTGAAATAACCGCCGCCAGCAAGCTTCTTGAATTTCACCAGCGCATAATCCGGCTCAACCCCGGTAGTGTCACAATCCATGACCAATCCGATGGTGCCCGTTGGCGCTAACACAGTCACTTGCGCATTCCTATATCCATATTGCTCTCCCATCCTTAGCGCGTTATCCCATGCATGATGTGCTGCTTCAAGCAACTGAGCTGGACAGAGTTTCTGATCAATGGGATGCGGTGTTACCGTTAATCCCTCATAGCCCTGCTCTTCAAACGCAGCCCGGCGGTGGTTTCTGATGACACGAAGCATATGTGCTTTATTTCGCTCATACCACGTAAATACGCCCAGATGTTTTGCCATTTCTGCACTGGTTGCATACGCGTCGCCGCACATGATTGCCGTCATTGCACTGGCGATTGCACGGCCTTTGTCACTGTCATAGGGGATGCCCATCCGCATCAGCACGCTGCCAATGTTCGCATACCCTAACCCAAGCGTTCGGTACTCATGGCTCTTTATTGCAACCTGCTTGCTTGGAAATTGTGCCATCAATACAGAAATCTCCAATATGATTGTCCATATGCGGATGGCATGCTGATACCCTTTTACATCAAATTCCCTGGTCTCATCGCTGTAAAACTGTCCGAGGTTGATGCTCGCTAAATTGCACGCAGTGTCATCCAAAAACATGTACTCACTGCAAGGGTTGCTGCCGTTGATCCTGCCATCTTCGGGACAGGTATGCCATTCATTGATGGTGGTATCATACTGCACACCCGGATCAGCGCTTGCCCACGCACAATAGCCGATGTCATCCCACAGGTTTTGTGCCGGAATTTCTTTCATCACACGTCCATCCATTCGTGCAGTCAGCTGCCACATGCTATTGCTATCCAATGCGGCAAAGAACGAGTTCGGGATGCGCACGCTGTTGTTGCTGTTTTGTCCGCTGACCGTAAGATATGCTTCGTTTTCATATGCCGTGTCAAAAACATCTAGCTCCATCGCAACATTCTGCTGTGCAAGATCCATCGCACGCACTATAAAGTTCAAGGGCACATTATCTTTTGCTGCAGCTTTGACTGCATGCGCAAGTTGCCTGTTCCGTGTAATGTCCGAGTTCTCCTGTGTGCTCGCGATGATTCGTCCAACATGTGCTTTTACTACCGCACTTCCTGCAACAAGCGATGCCACTTTCTCTTCTTCCTTCACTTTCCACCATATGAAACTTTCAATTTCCGGATGATCAAGATTGAGCGATACCATTTTTGCCGCTCTTCGTGTCGTGCCACCGGATTTGACTGCACCAGCTGCCCGGTCAAATATCTTGAGGAATGACATTAACCCAGAGCTTCTTCCTCCGCCCGTGAGATGCTCGCCTGCACCGCGCAATGTTGAGAAGTTTGATCCTGTACCCGAGCCATACTTGAAAATGCGCGCTTCGCGCGTCAACAGGTCAAATATGCCGCTTTCATTCACTAAATCATCTTTTAGTTCTTGGATAAAACACGCGTGCGGTTGAGGTCGTGTGTACGCGTCGTCTGATTTTTTGAGTTCTTCGGTAACGGGATCAACATAATAATGCCCTTGCGCAGGACCCTTAATCCCATATGCCCACGACAGACCCGTATTGAACCATTGCGGTGAGTTTGGTGCAGCTGACTGCGTCAATAACATGTACACCACTTCATCATAAAACGCCTGTGCATCATCTGCTGACGCAAAGTAGTTGTGTTTCTCCCCCCAATACCGCCAGCAGCCTGCCATGCGGTGTGCAACCTGTTTGATACTTTTTTCAGCGCCTTTCCCATCAGGATACGGCACTCCTGCTTTTCTGAAATATTTTTGAGCGAGAATATCGGTTGCAACCTGCGACCACGTCGTGGGAACCTCAACATCATTCATCTCAAACACGATACTGCCATCGGGATTTCGTATCACAGAGCTTCGCCTTGAATAGTCAACTTTTGTATAGGGGTCTTCCCCTTTTGCTGTAAAATACCTCTCAATCACCAATCCACTTTCCATTCTCCCAACCTCCTCTTTTTGATTAGACAACTGCTTTCTTTTTCTTGTGTGCGTACATCAGCTGTTCTGCACTGCCTTCACGATAAATATGAACGCTTTTGCAGCCTGCTGCATATGCTTTGGTGAATATCTCTTCAACCTCCAGTATGGTTGCCGTTGCGGGCAGATTGATTGTCTTGCTCACGCCATTGTCCGTATGTTTTTGAAACGCTATCTGCATGGCAAGATGTTCATCAATGCTGCAGTCTTGTGCAGTAACAAATATTTTTCTCCATTTGATCGGTACTTCTTTTATCCATTTGACGCTGCCTGCCAATGCAATTGTTTTTATGAGTTCAGCTGAATGAAAGCCTTCACGCTCTGCTACCGCTTCAAACGGCTGAATGACTTCAAATGTCTCTGCAGTTGGTGTGCGTTTCATGTAGCCAATGGCGTAATAGGGCTCAATTCCCTGGCTGCAGCCTGCAATCATGCTGATGACACCGCTGTTGACAACGGTGGTGCGGCTTGCATTACGCACTTTTTCTGTATCAACACTTTCCTTGTGCCCTTCAAATGTCCCACGCTTTTTTGCAAGTTTTATGCTTGCTTCCTTTGCTTCGCTATTTACAAACTTCATCAGTTTCTGCGCAAGCTGCAGTGCTTCTTCGCTGTTATACGCCATTTCCAGTGCAATCAGTGAATCTGCCCATCCCATGACACCGATGCCAATACGTCGCGTGCGCTCGATTGCACGCTTCATCAATGCACTTGGATATGGAGATATCTCGATTGCATTATCAAGCATATGCACTGCTTCGTGAACAGTTTTCTTAAGTTTGTCCCAGTCAAAATCCTTTTCTTTAACATGGCGTGCAAGATTGATGCTTGCGGTGAAACAGCTCTCATAGTTGAACAGCGGATGCTCACCGGTAGGCGTTGTTGCGGTAATAAGCTCATGGCCAAATGGATTTGTCGGTGCTTTGTTAAGGTTATCCAAAAACACGACAGCTGGATCACCGGTTCGCCAGGCAATCGTTGCGATCATGTCCATGACGCTCTTTGCCCGCAATGTGGTCACTGCCTGCTGCGTATGCGGATCAATAAGCTTGTATGGCTTGTCTTCCTCAACCGCTTTCATGAAACCACGTGTCAATAGCACAGAAGTTCCAAAACTGCGTAGCTTGAGATTTTCTTTTGCGGTGATGAAATCGATGATGTCCGGGTGATGCACACTGAGAAAAGCTAAATTTGTGCCATACGGGTTAATCTGTGAGAGTGCGTAATCATACAATGTTAAGAACGAAACTGGGCCGCCCGCCCGCTCGCCAAAGCCATTCTGTCCCACTGCGCTTCCCTTTGAGCGCAATGCCGAAAATGACAAACCTAACCCAAAACTATGCTGCCGCCGCTTATGCAATGCTGCTGCCTGCTTGAGTGTTTCAAACAAACTCAGGATATCATCTTCCAATGGAAGCACAAACCCCTCGCTCAGTTGCTGCGTTGAGCCTGCGTTTGCAAGAATCGTGGTGCTCGGCAACAGCTCAAGGTTGCACAAAAGCTCTGTAAACGTTTTTTCCGTTTCTTCGGCATTCTCCTCAAACTTCTTATCAGCTTTGCTCAGCACCTTTGCAACGCGCTCAAACATCTGTCGCGGCGTTTCCCTGCCTTCAGTTTTCTGTTTGAGCAGCCGATGCTGAAGCATAATGCGCAGCGCCTCAAACGACAGCTTCATGTCATCGTCAATGCCCAGCGCTGACTTTGCTTCTCGTAATTCCTGTCGCTTCTTTCGGTATAAAATGAATGCTTTTGCGGTCTGGCTATGCCCATTCTCAATCAGCACCTTCTCAACCATATCCTGGATGTCTTCAACATGAGGAATTTTCTTGTCGCCATACGCCTTATCAAGCATCTCTGCGACTTGCTCTGCGAGTTTCTTTGCCCCTTCCCTGTCTTGCCCGCCGACAGCCGCAACCGCTTTCCATATGACATTTTCTATCTTGCTGCTGTCAAAAGCAACAATGCTGCCATCACGCTTCTTTATTTCTTTCAGCATCAGTTCACCTTGAGCATGGCAAGCTCTTCGCTGAAATGCCGTGGATCATCAAACGCCTTGCATACGCTTGCATAGCGCAGATACGCAACCGGGTCGATTTTCATAAGCTCTTTCATGACCAATCTTCCAATAGCAGAGCTCTTCACTTCCCAATTCCCCGCATTCCGTGCTTTTCTTTCAACCTTGCTTACAATCTGCTCAATCTGTTCAGCCGTGATTGGTCGCTTATGGCATGACTTGATAATGCCTTCCCTGATCTTATCTCTGCTGAATTCTTCCGAATGGCCGTCTTTTTTCTTGACCATCAGGTCTATCTCTGCTTTTTCATATGTGGTGAAGCGCTTTGTACATTTGTCGCATTCCCTCCTTCTTCGCACTTCAAGCACATTCACCCTGCTATCAACGACCTTTGTGTCATCAAACGAGCAAAACGGACAGTGCATTCTACCCTCTACCTCTCATCATTTTTCAGCCCTCACCAGTAACAACTCAAACCACAAGATATAGTGGTTAACCCCTAAAACAACCACAAGTTGTAGTGAACAGGATAGTTGTTTCCTTTTTAAGTATTCTGCAATTGGAACATATGAAAGAACAAATATATGTTGGAATGGGA
>CAYIKL010000041.1:0-7390 GCA_964364045.1 uncultured Methanosarcinales archaeon | reverse complement strand
GCTAGTTTAAATTTCTTTTCATCTTCTGCAGTCATTTCAACATCAACAATGTTCTCCACTCCTTTCTTCCCGAGAACAACAGGCACGCCGATGCAACAGCCGTTTACGCCGTATTCACCTTCTAAAAAGACCGAGCAGGGAAGGACTTTCTTCTGATCTTTGAGAATAGCTTCGATCATCTCAGCGATTGCCGCTGCGGGAGCGAAAGAAGTGGATGCGGTTTTGAGAAGTTCAACAATCTCAGCGCCACCGTTTTTTGCTCTTTCAGATGCATTCTTCACTCTCTCATTTCCCGTCACATCGACAGCAGGCAACCCTTTTATTTTCGCGAGCTTTTCCATTGGCATCATTGCTTCCCCATGGCTCCCCAGCACAAGCGCTTCAACGTTTTCAACTGGAACACCTGCTTCCTGCGCTAAAAAATACCTGAACCGTGAACTGTCTAACAAGCCCCCCATTCCCATCACTCTTTCCCGTGGAAAGCTTGTAACTTTTTTTACAACATACACCATTACGTCTAACGGATTGGTCACCACTATCAAAATGGAGTTTGGTGAGTGCTCAACAGCTTTCTTCGTCACTTCCCGCACAATCTTCGCATTCGTCTCCAGCAGCTGCTCACGTGTCATGCCGGGCTTACGCGCGATGCCCGCAACAATCACCACGATCGCTGAATTTTTTGTTAACGTATAATTATCTCCGCCAATCACAGAGACAGGTGATCCTAAAATGGGCAAGGATTGTGCAATATCAAGCGCTTTCCCTTTTGCCATGTCGCCGAGAATATCAATTAAAACAACATCCCCAAGCTGACGTTGTGCGATAAGAGATGCAGTCTGTGCTCCCACAGCTCCTGCTCCGATAATGCTTATTTTCACCATAAACAGCAGAAGAATACGACGCTTTTAAATAGTTTGTTAAAAAATTAATGAATAACACAGGCACCATCACGGCAGACTGTCCTTCCCGTGCAGTATTTGTACTCTATTACTTTCGGTTTATGATTTTTCAGGCATGACCATTGCCGCACTCTTTCCGAACCGATGCATTCATCTGTTTTCTTTATCGTTTCATATTTCTGTGTCAGGTAGTCAAGCCGTTGTTCTGTAGTCAGCTCACCGCGGATGGCAACATTATCTTGTGGATCAGTGTCACGACAGTTTTTATATGTGCTCTTGAAAGAAGCAGCACCACTTAATGAGGAAAATTCCTGGTATGCGACAAATACAAGAGCGAGAACAACAACTGCAACCGCGAGAATCTTTACAACCTGCCTATTGTCACTCATGAAACATCACCTTTTCAAAATAAAAAAGAAGAACACTATATAAAACCATCTTATACGCAAGCACCATTGATGCATGTCATCCCTACAGCACAGAATGTGTTTCTCTCTTCCGCTATCGGCTTATTGTAATCTTCTGCACATTTCCATTCACGGACACGAGACGGGCCGATGCACTCATCGACATATGGCGCTTGTGGCTCATACTTGTCCGTCTCAACATTTAATCTTGATACCGTGACCCTCCCCTGAACAGTAACATCGTTCGCAATATCAGTATCATAGCAGTTTGCCCAGCCTTCATTTTTGTATATCTGATTTCTAAACATCGCAGCACCGCTTAATGTATTAGAGAACTCACTGTATGCAACAAATAAAAACGCTGCAGCAACAATCACAATCGCTGTTGTCTGTTCCAGGTTTAACCTATCGCTCATGAATATCACCTTTTTAGTCTTGAATAGTTTGTTCTATTTAAATCTTGCTAGACACATGCACCTTCTCTGCAGACAGTAGGTCTCGGGCAGTATTGTGCTGTATGAATGATCTGTCCACCATCTCCACAGGAGTATTGCTCCACACGATGCCCTCCTAAACAGATATCAGTTTTACCAAAAGGATTTTCCCTTTCATCTAGAACATACACTCTTGTGGTTGTGACTTCGCCTTGAAGGCCAAGAAAATCATCCGGGTCGGTATCACGACAGTTATCATATTCCGCATTTGACCAGAGAGCAGCTCCGGTAATGTCAGAGATCCCATGGTATGCCACAAATAAAAGAGCTACAACACCAAGAACAACCGCAATTTTCTTTTCAATATCAGCCATGATATCACCTTTTAGTTTTGTTCATTCTTGCTTAGACACAAGCACCATTGACGCAGACAGTGCCGTCATCACAGAATCGTGTTGTATCCTTCGGCTCTCCAAAAGTTCCAGGTCGGCCGCCCAAAGTTCCGCAGTTCCATTGCGTCACCTTATAGCTGCCCAAGCACGTATCAGCTTTCTCAACGGGCGTTTCAATTCCTCCTCTTACCTTTGTGGTTTTCACATACCCCTGAAAAGCAAGATTATTGCCTTCATCGTTATCGGAACACGGGCCATACTTCACATTCGACGAAAGAAAAGCCCCACTGGGTGAATTTGAGAAACCTTGATATGCAACGACCAAAAGCGCTGCAACGATAAGAACAACCGCTACCGTTTTTTTCACATTCAAATTTTCAACACTCATGTACATCACCTTTTTTGTAGCTATGGCAAAGTTCTATATAAATCTTGCTTAGACACATGCTCCTGCCCTGCAGATGGTGCCACTTGGACAATATTTTGTCCTCCCCTCCCGCATTGGCTTGTTATTCTTACAGGAATACTCTTGCACCTTATTGCCGCCTTCAGGCACGCATGTATCAAGTAGAGGCGTTATAGGAGAATACTGATTTGTTTGCGCATTTAATTGTTCGGCTGTTACCGTCCCCCGGACAGTGGGAAGATTTGTAGTGTCGGTATCGTAACAATTCCTCAGATTCTTATTTGAATACACAATAGCTCCGCTGAGAGTATCAGAAGCCTCGTTATATGCAACAAAGAGTAATGCCGCCACTACGACCACAACCGCTACGGTCTGTTCCAGATTCAGCCTATCGCTCATGAATATCACCTTTTAATTTTAAGAGATATACCAATTGCCTATATAAAACTTACTGCCAAACATTTATTAATCCTGAGACGATTTACCATTAAAAAGAGGACGTATGAGATCTCAGACTATCTATAAGACGTTTATCATCCTTAGCATCATAGGATTGGGCATTGCAGCTTATCTGCTCCAAAATCATTATGCACCACCAACAAAAGGTTCGCTCTGCGACTTTGGTGAAGCAGTCTCATGCTCGTTGGTTAATACAAGCGTTTATTCGGAATTTTTAGGCGTGCCGGTTGCGCTCTTTGGTGGTTTATGGTTCCTCGTTTTGATTGCGTTCAGCTGGAAAGGGCTGAAAAATGATAGATCTATGCCCGCTGCAGTACTTGTCTGGGCATTTATCGGTATTTTGTCAGTTATTTATCTCATTACCGCAGAAATAATATTGCGCTCGATATGCCTGTTCTGCACTGTCGTTCACGTCTTTGTATTGGTTATTCTGGCGCTTTCAATTATCCTTTATAAATCACAAAAGAAGAAACCGACGAAGAAACAGTTAGTGACAGCAGCAAAGCCATGGATTGCAGCAATCGTTCTCCTCAATCTCATCCCTTTGATTTTGTTTAATCTCCAAAGAGGAGAAAAAGAGAATTATGACGAAGCCGCGCAATGCATCACCGGCAACGGAGTCAACATGTACGGATCCTTCCGCTGTGGCGTCTGTGCAAAAACGCGAGCGATGTTTGGTGATTCGTTCCAGTATATCAACGAGATAGAATGCCACCCGCAGGGTGAGAATGCGCAGACTGCATTATGCTTGCAGAAGAAGATAGAAGGGACTCCTACATGGATTTTGGAGCCCGATGGGGTAGAACAGAAGCGCTATACCGGCTTCCTGTCCGTCGACGAGTTAAAAGAATTTGCAGGGTGCCCATAGTGCTTCCTGAAGGATTAACCTACCCCATTATCGTCGGCGCAGCAATATTGGATAGCATTAATCCCTGCGTCTTCGGCGTGCTGATTTTTTTGATAGCGGTAATGACGAAGATATTCAAGAGTCAAAACCGGATGCTGCTGGGAGGCATGATTTACACAAGCGTAGTGTATGCCACCTATTTCCTGCTTGGATTGGGAATTCTCAAGTTCACCGTTTCATTCGGCTTCTCGGTGATCGTGTATTGGATCGCCGCAATCATCGCTATCCTTGCCGGCCTGCTGGAAATGAAAGATTTCTTTTGGTACGGCCGCGGCTTCAGCTTGCAGATGATTCCTGGCGCTGCAGAAAGAATAAAGATGTATACCCAGCACATCCAGAAAGTTGAGAAGATGCATCCTGCATTAAGTTATTTTGCTGCAGGCATTCTTGGCATTTTTGTGGTGCTTGTTGAGCTGCCGTGCACGGGTGCGCCGTATCTCGCTATTTTAGCTATTTTGGGGCAGGGAGATTTTACGAGTGGCATCCCGTTGCTTTTACTCTACAACCTGATATTTATCCTGCCACTCTTTTTTATCATTGGCGTCGCGTATTTCGGCAAGTCATCAACAACGCTTGAAGCATGGAGAAAGAAGCATCGCGGCGTGATGCGCTTGGTGACCGGATTGTTCCTCATTGCATTAGGCATTGCAATGCTGTATTATATCACATTTTAAACAGAATATTTATATTCTTCCACTTCAAGCAAAAATGCATGCATAATATCAGCCTCTTCATCGGACGCTTTCAGCCGCTGCATATAGGCCATTTCATCGTCTTAAAACAGATAGCTGATAACTCAAAGCTGCTCAAGATAGGCATTGGCAGCTCACAGCTGAGCCACACGCATGACAATCCGTTGTCTGCAGACGAAAGAAAGGAGATGCTTGAGTTGGTGCTGAGGAAGCAGGATATTACAAATGCGCAGATTTACTTTATCCCCGACATCAATGATGATGAGCGATGGGTTGATCATATACAGAAGATTGTCGGGAAGTTTGAGGTTGTTCATTCGGGCAATGACTGGGTTGTCCGGCTGTTTCGGGAGAAGAATATTCCGGTTGAAGTGATTCATGAGATTGATCCGTATGAGGCGACAAAGGTGAGAAATGCGATTTGCCGTGATCATACGATAGAACAGCATGTGCCTCCCGTTGTGTTCGATTATCTCAAAAGAATAGGCGCAATCACAAGGATTAAGAATGTATGCTGTGGTTAAGGCAAATATTAGGGCTGTTTAGTACATGCTGAGGTTAAATAATTTTCGGAAGTGCATGTTGTCCCGCATCTCTTAGTGTAAAAGTCAACAAGGGGGCAGTTAGAGTTTTCTCCTTGGATATCAACGATGTCTTTTGCACATAGGATATAGTTCAAAGGATCGTGGAAAAATACTATGCTCTCTGGAGTAGTGATATCTGAGCCCGCAGCCCCTATGGAATAAGATGTCGCACATTGTGTCGTTTGCTGTGCTCCAGGATCAAAACAGGTTCCAGAAAGTATTTCTTTTCCAAAACCTTTCGCCATAATACAAGCCTTCGTTTGTGTCACCTTGTTTGGGTCAGGTACTCCTTGAGGATAGAGTAACTTGTATCCATCGTAAAAGTCCTGCAAACCAAAAAGCTGATGACCCATCTCGTGGACTAATGTTAAAAATGCTTTGTTTAAAACAATCTCACCCGTCTCTGCAAAATTTACGGGAATATAGGCACGTGTTCCGGCAACAAATGCTCTACTAAAAGTGATATCAGTAGTGGACTTATATTCCATGTATATAATAAAATCGTATGGTGCTAAATTAATCTGATTTTTCTTGACCACATTTGAGAAATAGGCTTTCACTGGCCCTCGTTCATTCGAGTCAAGACGAGCTTCCTGCACCGGCGGAAGAAAGACCATAGAAAAACGCGGATTTTTTTTCAGCCGCGTATTGCTTATTCCATGCCTCAATAACAAGCTTTCCCAGTATTTTCCCGCAAACTTAAATGAATATATTTTTTGTGAAGCTAATCCCCCACTCCTTGCCATGATAGTAGTTATGCCATCCAGGGTAGTATAACCTGTTGGACTATCCGAAAATATATAGTCTTTAATTTTAAAGGAGCGAACGGGCTGCGTTGGACCCCCTCGCGTAGAACAGTCTTCAGCGTACCCACCTAATGGCTCATAGCCAGCGCCCGCAACGAACTGCAAAAGACAGCCATTGGCTGTATCAAAATTGAGTCCTGGAGGAATTACCTGGACCACGCCAATTTTGTATTCGAAATTGTCAGTGACGAAAAGGAATTTGACGTATCCATTGACCTCGAATATTTTTTGTGTTCCCTCATTTAAAGTAAATGTGTAAGGCACTATCGCATTTGGGAATTTTGTCTTCAGCAAGTCTATTTCTTGTTGCGAGAAACTAAAGCTCATGCCAATATGGGAGGCAGCGTTTAAATCAACAGTTTGTGAAGTGGTGACAGTAATACTCTTATCGTAGTTAATCTCGGGGATTTGAAGCCTTGCTGGGAAGGATTTAGCAGCGATTCTGTTCGGATCGGTTCCTTTAAATCTTAGTTGGATTTGTACCCACGAATTTATGAAATCAAAGGGTGATTCTGCTACGTCAAAGAGATCACCGCCGAGTACTATTGTGTTTGGTGGGATAGTAACTTCTGTCAAAGTTGAGCCGCTTGATCCTGAGCCCGTACCAGATCCGGTTCCTCCTGAGGATCCACCAGCGCCAGAACCGCCGCCTGCTCCTCCGCTTGAACCGGCTGAGCCACCTGCAGCGCCTCCACTTGCCGCTCGTGCAGCATCAAACCCAGCAGTCTTCCCCGTCGAAGCAGCTGTAGGGCTGACAGTCACTGCACTTGGAGGCGATACCCAAGCAACCTCATTCGCTGCACTCGCTTCCTTTACGCCATAAGTGAGGGGTTTATTCGCAGCGAAAGGTAAATCAATCGTATACTGTGGACCATCAACCTTAATCCATGCATAGCCGCCTGCGCTTCCAACGGTTCCATCTGCACGGATATTGATCAGAATAGGCCCGGTGCCTACAACGTCAAATGTTACTTTGTTCCCTGCAACCGTATGCTGCGCTTCAGCTGCAAACGATATAGGAAGTGCTAAAAGAAACATACAAACAATCAACAGTCCTCTTTTCACGTTCCCTAGTAATTTTCATTCATTAATAAATATTTGGGTAAAACACAAAAGCTTTAAACCCCATCCCTCTATCAAAAAAATAATGGTCACGTTCGACTCACTCGGCCCAGAAAAGATTCTTGAAGTGCATGATCCAAAGACGGGCATGCACGGCTTTACCGTCATCGACAACACCAAGCGCGGCCCGGGAAAGGGCGGCATCCGAATGACGCCATCAGTGACAATCAATGAAGTTGCACGCTTGGCGAGAGCGATGACCTACAAATGTGCGCTTGCAGATTTGCCGTTTGGCGGCGCGAAATCGGGCATCGTTGCTGATCCAAAAAGGTTAAGCAAAGA
>CAYIKL010000040.1:0-7581 GCA_964364045.1 uncultured Methanosarcinales archaeon | reverse complement strand
TTGACAATGTGCAAAACATCGCAGATGGAATGAGAGACCGCAACGATGTTGAAGTTGCCCACCAGACGAAAGAACTGATCGGACGATTTCACGATCTTTTTGATATGCTCCATGCATTGGTTGGCCCTGACACCATTACGCGAACGGTGGTTGATGTGGGAACTAGAGCAAGAAGAATAGTTTACCCCTTTCCCGAACGCAAAGAGCCAGTATACTGGTTTGATTATCTGGTCGATGAATGGGATGAGCTGAATTTTGATGGCTGGAAGGGCAAGCTTGAGGCGAAAGTGGAACACGCATTAAAGTGAACTTTGTTGAAGTGTATCATTGGCACAAGAGATGACCGCTTGGTTCATGGACCTGAGCGCATGTCATTGTTGTGGGAGCGACATTGAGAATTCTTACGGAACAACCTGCTTTGCCCAGCCACCGACAATTGCAAACATAACGAGCAGGAGCAACAGCACCACAAGAATTCCTATGATCCATTTCAAGGGAAAACTGCTTGAATCCATTACTTGCCTCCACGCAATACGGTGAGGCAGCAGTTCGGCTTCGGCGCTTTGCAGTCGGTGCCTTCAATCAATTGCTGTGTATTAGAATCGCATGCCTTCTCTTTGCACTCTCCGCCGCGAAATGAGCAGCGTTGAGTATCACCGCTGAATGTATTGACATTTCGAGTGAATATAAAGATGAGAACTGCAAGCACCACCAGCGCAATGATTGCCAGAATGATAACGTTAATCGGCAGCCCCTGCCCTCTTTTTTCAATCATAAACCACTTATTTTCTTGGGTTATTTATAGGTTTCTGCTCATGAGCTGGAATTCATCATTTATTACACCAAAGTAATAAACAAAGAAAGATTTAAATAAGCGTAAATCAAAAACAGGCTTATGTCACTCGCACAAAGAATGGCACATGCACTTGCACTGACCGGTGCGCTTGGAGCACCCATTAGTGCCCATGCGGATGAAAAGCAGCCTGTTCAACTCACTGAAAAACAAAAAGAAAGTCTTGAGGAACACAAATACAAGTTAAGGAACGGCTATTTCCGCAAAGGCAGCATTTCAAACCTTGATCCTGAAAACGCTTCTGCTGATCTGGATTCCAAGTATTACCAGGCATTTGAAAATATTCGTGATTTTCTCGCTGCTTATGATCGGAAAATGCTTCCTACGGAAGAGCAGAGCGTATACGACGATGCCATTGATGCATTGCGAAGAAATATGTTTGTTCCAAATCACACCGTTCTGCGAGCAGGATTCAGGGAAGGAGTTGTCTCAAAAGGGATAAATGATGAAATTCGCGAAACGCTGAAGAAAGAAGGAGTTCTCGATTACGGAAGACAGCTTGATGATTTAGTCGATCTTGGAACAAATGCACTGAAGGAAGCAGGACGCATCGCAACGCTATCAAAGCCAGAAGAATACGAGCAGGCAAAGGCGAAAGTCGAGACACTGCATGAATCTGTTATCACAGCGCAGCAGCTTGCAGACGCCACAATTAGACGCGCATTGGAAGAACGACTGCGCCCAGTAACTCATGCGCCAGGTGAAATCGATGATGCCCGAATAGAAGTCATCAGGACGGCAAGAGAAGCGTATGACCATCTCTCCAAGCTTCAGGAAGCGATGGATAAAAATGATGCCGCACAAATAAAAACGAAACTGAAAGAATGGCGCTCGAAGTTAAAGAAAATGTTGGATGATATGCACCATCTCGCAAAGAGTGCTGGAGAGCAAACTCTATTTGAACTAGGGAGACAATATGAATGGAGAGTGTTAGTGGTCAGGGAAGAGCGTAGGATAAATGACGAAAATGGTATGTTGGCAACAAAAGCATTTGCAGAAGAATGGGGGAAAAATGGCGAGCATTTTTATTCACGATTGGACAAGCTGAAAGGATCTGAAGAAGGATTTATGAAATTGGAGGCGTATCTAGAAGAAAAAAGAGTGAAGCAGGTTAATACGCGTGCGCCAGCTTCACAGGGAGGGAGTAGAATGAAGGTGTCAGACGTACACCTATATCTGCCACCAGGACTAGGAAACTTTGATTTTACACGAGCTGGTATTGATGTCTGTGTCAACGAGTTATCCGCTAAAGGAAGTACTGTTACTCATTCGATAAATACTGTTAGTGGAAGTAAAAGGCAGGTGGTGAAGTTTAGTGGAGAAATTTTGGATCACGTCGTCCAGTATCTAGGATTACCAAGGGATAAGGTGACTTATGTACAAGTAGAGCTCGGCGATATAGACGAAGGGCATGAAGGCGCAGACAGAACATTTCTCCTATTACAAGCATTTTACAGCATACCTGTCAGGCGTGGTCAGGAAAATTATGACATATTTAATGGAGTGGAAAGAACAATCAGCTCACGTTTGGGACCGAGCACTGGAAACCCTAAAGAATTTTGGTGGAAGTGTGAGGAAAAAAAGGTAATAATTACACTTCATGATATGGGTGCAATGCGCTACGAAGTAAGCAAGTTAAAATCATTTGACCTAGAGCAGTCAATGCTGGGGCAGGATCAACCGGGGCATCCTTACTTGCCGCCGCTATTGGGAGGCATAGAACTCAACTGGAAAGGTCTTGTGCAACGAGTAGAGACGCTGGCAAAGCAGAATAAGGGTGTGCTGGCTACTAATTGGGGCAATGTGAGTGATAATGCTGGTCTTACTTTTTTAATCACTGATGAGCAGGTGGTAAGAGAAACAGCACTATATGTGGGGATACCACCCGAGAAGCTTAAAACGGATTTGAGAGAGATTAAAGGGGCAAAAGCCAGTACGGCTGTAGAATTGTATGTGGAGAGGTCCCCTGGGCCTTTTGGAAATCATCAAAAAATTCTGCGATTTGATGTGAACATTAGTTATAAAATAAGCCAAGGTGAGAGGAAGGAATTTTTTAAGGATATCGCAACAAAAGTTGCGAGGCGCCTCGGGAAGAACGCACCCACATCACAGAACGACTTATTAATTTGGAAATGCGGACGGCAAACAGAAGTATGGCTTTCAAATGATAAGAATAAAATCAAATATATTGTTATGGAAGGCAGGTGATTATTATTTTTAACTGTTGCGTTACTTCACAACACAACATTTATGAACTGTTGTGCATCCAGCCACAGTCACTTCTTTTTCGGAATTTTCACAGGATTGTTTGCATGTTCCACCCCGAGTCTGGCAGGTTTACCCCACATCAATGCAGCAGTAACTCTCAGGCGAAACGCAGTTGGTATTTTTTATTTCCTGCTGATATGAAGGATTGCATTCAGTCTTTAAACACTTCCCACCACGAAGCGGACAGCTTTTTGTGTCATTCGCAAAATCTCCTATTTGCTTATTAAAGATAAACACAACCACCCCAAGAACAATAAGCGCAATCACTGCCGCAACCACTATCCATAATGCATTTCCGTCACCTCTTCTGTGCTTCATAAAAATGATATTTTCCCCTGCTGTTTATATATTTCTGTTTTAAAAATTAAGACTTAGGCGGTATATACTGAATGCCGCCGAGGTGAATACCGTTTATAGATAAAACTCCGCACTTCTCCCGTGAAAGGAATGGGTCTTCAAATAGAAGGTAATACTCCGAAGTGTATTCCGTACCTTTCGGACCAAGAACTGAGGTCTGTTCCATTTTGCCGCGCTCGATACATAATCTATAATTTGTCGAGGGCTTCATATCGATACTTAGGCATAGCTGCCCATATCTCTCAAGCTCCTGCTGAAATGCTTCATATGATGTCGCCAAAGGGTTTCTGATATGAAGAAGAGCTAGCATTTCCACATCTCGCTCTCGAATCGCTTGAATAATTACCTCATCTCTCGCATAGTTTTGCTCTTCTCTAATTTTTCTGTTCACGACCAACTGATGTGTACGTTTTTGGTCTTCAGGTACGTAATGCTTATATTCAAATAATGGCGGCTCAATTTCCTCGGTAGCGCGCCGTGCAGCAACGGCATGTACTTTGTCCAGCGCCCGCCTATAAAGCTGGTCTCTGTTTTGATAAAAAAGTCTTACACTTCGCAGCTGAAGAATATGAGGAACTTTCTGGGAAAGCTTATGTATCTCTAATTCCCAAGTTCGAATGTTAGATCTATATATTTCAAACATCTCATGCGTCTCTCGAAGTTTCTGCTGATAACTCTCAAGTGCACTGCGCGCATCAGCAGCATCAGAACCCAATCTCTCAAGTCGCTGATCGATAAGACTCGCATCGCGAGCAATAGTCGTGTCAGCAAGTCGATCATCAAGTGTTGGCGTGTGCAAATCAATAGAGCCTACAAGTGCAGGTACTGCACTAGTGGGATCCTGAAGAGTAACGTTTTGTTGAGCAAGAGAATCACTCAATGACGCAGCATAAGCGATGCTATTTTGCTGTTCTGCCTCAGTTAAGCGTGCACGCACATCAAGGTGATGATGCAGCCACGCTCCATATCCTACTGCACCAGCAAGAGCAAGTGCAGGTACAATGAGACGTTTCATTTTACCTTGTAAGTTTCAAGCGCTTTCGCAGCAACATCCGCAAGCTCTTTTCTGCTGAGAGTTGCAAGCGAAGCAGCCCGCTGGGCAAATGAGCTTCCTCCAAAGTTATTGTAATGCCCAAGACCAAGTGCCTGTTGATCGGAAATAACATCAAAGAATGCAGTAAATACCGCACGAGCATCATCGCGATGCACCGAACAGAGTGTTTCAGCACCAACAACAGCAAGCGCCTCATGCGGCATGAAAATCTGCTGGCGTGAACCTAGAAATTCCTCGGGTTCTTCCGCATAACGCAGAAACGACAGCACCGAATCATGTGCTTCCTCTGTGATAAATGAAGCATATGCTAACTGGTTAAACGTGGCTACCAGTTGCCGAACAAACAGAGGTGCTTTATCAGATCTGGGAAATGGAGGAGTATCACGCCGGGCAGCATCAAGAAGACGAGCGACATAGTCCTCTTGTTCTTTATCAACGAGTTCGGCAACACGCCCATAGGTGCGCCCCGGATGAACAATAATTTTCCCGCGTTGAGTTGCTGGCCTTTGAGCTGAATGTGAAAGAGAAATGAGAATGTCAGTAAGTGACGCAGAAAGATCAACATCATCATTAATAGAATAAGAAATGTGATGCATTTTTCTCAAAGATTTGTCTCTTTCTGAATGCACATTGCCTTCAGTGCGATTAACAATAGGATACACGCTGAGCCCTGACGGCGTGAGAAGTGCATAGTGCTTCTCCGGCTCAAAAACCAACCGATTTGCATCATCAATGAGCTGAGAAAGTGAGTCCTCTGCTTTCGCATGATACTTGCGCGCTTCATCTTCAATTGCAGCATGGGCGCTGCGAAGCCGCTGATGTTCGGTAGTAATAACAGCCATTGTTGCACCAAAAGAATCAACTTGTCCCGAAAGTTGTCGGACACGCTCCGAAAGTGCAGCTTCATGTTTGTCAACCTTCTCTGCAAGGACTGCTTCATGCTTTTGAACACGTTCAGTAAGCCCAGCCTCATGCTCTCGAACCCTTGCTGCAAGTGCCGTGTTATGCTCTTGTACTTTTTTCGCGAGAGCTCCTTCCTGCTCATGAACACGCTCATCACTTTCCCGCAACTGCTGTTGAGCGAGAATTAATTGGCGTTGAAGATAAGCGTTTTGTCCCTCAATACGCTTCAGTGTGCGGCTGAGCTGATCTGTCTTTTCAGTAAAATAATAGTGAGCGCCAGCGCCCGCAGCTCCTAATAATGAAAGAGCAACTGCATAAGGGAGCATTCTTCTTGCAAAGCCTCTTTTTAAGGCCGTGCCCTTCTCAGTTTCCATAAAACTCTTTTGGTAAAACTACTATTTAAATATTTAGGAGAAAACAAGCCTATTTTTGCAAACTCTAACTCACTTTCACCGTCGTGCAACCGCCTCTGCAGTTTGACTCTGACAATCCACTGCACTGGCCAATAAGCTCCTGGAAATCGGAGCGAACTGCCTGCTCATTGACATCTCGCTCTCACTTCAAGCATATTCAAAAAGCTCTTCGCCCGGATGACGTACACTATAGCTTTGACGATAGTGGATGGATTGTTCACCAGTTGAACGCAGGTAGCTTTAAATAGGTTGTCTCCTTATCTGAAATCATGATAAAGCCTACAATAAAGCAGATAGCAAAGACAGTAATTCCCATCTTAAAAAAGAACGATGTAGTGCGAGCCGGCATCTTCGGATCTGTCGCACGAGGTGAAGCGAAGCCAAAGAGTGATGTCGATATTTTGGTTAAGATAAAAGGGGATAAAAGTTTATTGGATGTTGTGCGTTTGCAAAGAGAACTAAAAGAGAAACTTGGACGGAATGTTGACCTGTTAGAGTATGAAGAGATTCATCCCTATATTAAGAGGAGAATACTCAGCGAAGAGGTACCTATATTATGAATAAGGATCCGATTGTATTTCTCAAGCATATGAGAGACGCTATGGATGACCTTGAAGAATATACTCAAAGTCTAAGCCAGAAAAAATTTAGTGATAGTAAGATGGTGCAGGATGCTGTTATTAGGAAAATTGAAATAATTGGCGAAGCAGTTAAGAACATTAACGTCAAATTTCAGAATCAATACCAAGAAATCCCATGGAAGGATATCGCAGGAATGCGCGACAAACTCATCCACCATTATTTTGGGATACGGTTAGAACGTGTATGGAACGTGGTGAAAGAAGATGTTCCATCCCTCAAGAAACAAATTCAAAAGATTTTAGAAAATGAAGGGGCTGGGTAAATCACGCAATAAGAGCAACAAGCGACAAAGAGCATTAAAATCAGACTAGATAAAATAGATTTATTTTCTAAAAAACTATTTAAAGATTTAAAACTAACTCACTCTCACCGTCGTGCATCCGCCCCTGCAGTTTGACTCTGACAATGCGCTGCACTGGCTGATAAGCTCCTGGAATTCAGAGCGCACAGCTGCCTGCTCATCTACGTCTCCACTGCCATCATCCAGCTTGCTCAAAAAGCTCTGCTCTTCACTGGCACTTGGATGACACACGCCATAGCTTGGACGGTAGCGGATGAGCTCTATTTTTGACTGTTCATCCACCTGCTGCTGAAAAATCCCAATTCTCCCGGTAAAAATAGCAATGATAATGACAAGCACAACCAGAACAATAATTGCAATGATAATCGTATTGAGTGGTAATCCCTGACCCTTTTTCATACACCCTCTAATTCTGATTTAATATTTAAACCTTTTGAAAGGTTTAACACATCAACACACCACCAGCCGCACAAATATCCTGTCCCCACCGATATCTTTTGAAGGAATGACTGCATGCCCGGGATCTCTATCACCGGGACAGCCTTCATTAACAAGCGGCTGGATCAGTTGCCTAGTCCCGCTAACAATAGAAAACTCATAGTCTTTTCCCCATGCTTTCAGCGTCTTGCTCAGCATTTCATCCGCAGCATCCTCAACAAAATCACATGAATTGAGACCATGACAGTTTACTTCACGCACGCTTGCACAATCCTGAATGAGTTCAGTCATATCAAGGTCGTAACATGGAGTGGTGGTGAGAACCATTGCGCTGACCGTATTCTCCGCCAAT
>CAYIKL010000039.1:0-7620 GCA_964364045.1 uncultured Methanosarcinales archaeon | reverse complement strand
TCTCCATACGGCCAATCGACATATGCGGTGGTAATATCTGAAGTTACCATAAGAAACCTCTGGCTGTCTTCAGAATCAATGTATATTGCTGCTATATCTGGGAAGCAGATTTCTTCCTTATTGTTCATATCAGGGTACGCTACCAATCCCTTGATAATCTTTTTCCAAGTTTTGCCCTGGTCTGTTGATTTGTAGACTCCTCTGCCTTCCACTCCAATGTATATTATATTTGGATTTTTTGGATCGATGACTAGGCTGTTTCTTGTCCCGTAGGTATTTTCATGGCCGCAGTCTATACCTATTTCCAGCAGCCTTCTTGACATCTCTTCTAGTTTTTGATCTCTTTTGCCATTGGCTTCGACATTGCTCTGAATTTGCGCTGTATTTACGTTTTCTGACACGTTAGACACTTGGCTCACTGGTGCAGCTGGAGCCTTATTTACTGCTGCACTTGGCTGTTCGTGTGATTGCTGAGCACAACCACTCATGAGAATAATTCCTATCAATAATAGTCCAAGAATCAAATAACCTATTTTTGAGTTCATTGTACCCACAATTCAACACAACGCCTTCTTATGCAGCTTCAGCTTATTAATCCTTTTTAAGTAAGGACAAACAATCTTCAGCCGTCTCAATTGGCTCTTTTTGTGCACAACTTCAAATGCGGCGATGCGGATGAAGAACTTTCCTCCAATGCTTCCGCTGATCGAATTGTCAGGATTGCGTTTCCACTGCTCACATTTTCTTGACTTATAAATGCTTACCAAGCATGTAAGCGTTGGCGTTCCTTTAAACAGATCAGCAACATCCGTCGCGCTCAACTTGTCCGGCCCTTCCGGATGAGAATGAAAATCGCCGATGACTTTCTGGTTGGTAAGATGGCTGAGCGCAAAGTTGATGCGATTGACGCGAAATGTTGTAACATCAACCGTCTCATACTCATTTGTCGCCATCTGATAGGCAATCACATCCGAAACAAAGTAATGCTTCTTATGCCGTACGCCGATCAAAATGCCAAATGACTCCTTTTTATACACCTCAACCGCGTTGGTGATCATGTCGATGAATGCCTGCCTGCTCAACGTCGCATTGCTTGCACCATGACTTAGCGTTTCGCGAACAATCATCTGAGTTTCAGCAATATCGCCTTTTCGATATGCTTTCTGTTTGCCGCCTGCGGCAATACCAGGCTTCGTTCTCCATCAATGATGTCCGCAGTCACTTCATCGCCCCTTTTCGCAGGTAAACAATGCATGAAATACGCTGTGCTATTAAAATTGTTCTTATTCACCTGAAAGGGCATCAATGCTCTCCTCCTCCGCTTCATCGCCGAATCTTTGATATGATACGACTGCCAGGAATCAGTATAAATCACATCAGCGTCCTTCACCGCTTCCTGTACAGAAACAACCTTTACGCCAGTCTCTTTCATAATTCGCGCATCCGGCATAAATTCTTTTTTCCGCGGACAAGCAACGGTCATGGGAATCCCTAATTTGCTGCACCCAATCATCAACGAATGCGTGACATTATTGTTCGCATCGCCCAGATACGCAAGCCGAACATTAAGATGACCAAATGTTTCTTTTATCGTCAGCAAATCACCCAAAATCTGGCACGGATGATAACTGTTCGTCAATCCGTTAATAACAGGCACAGGTGAATAGCGTGCAAACTCTTCAATGGTTTCATGCTCATACAACCGTGCCATGATAAAATCGACATACAACCCCGAAACCCGCGCGCCATCCTCGATGCTTTCCTTCTTTCCTAATGGACTAGTCGCAATATCATAAAAGATGGCATGCCCACCGAGCTCAAGCATCGCAGTTTCAAAACTCAGCCGTGTACGCAAACTTGGCTTTGCAAAAAGCATCAATAACGTTTTGCCTTTTAACTTTCGCCGATACCACCACGGACGTTTCTTCACACGTGCAGCCAGCTCAATAACAGCAAGAATCTCTTCCCTGCTCCAGTCGCGCAATGTCAGCAAATGTTTCATAAAAATCCTCGTTTTCGTAATATCTTCTGCAACTCGTTTACAGCTTTTATCCCAAGCTCATAATCAACCTCAACCAATGGCTTCTTGAATTGTATCATGCGCTTTAAATTAGCTGGCGTTCCATCAACAACAACATCACAGGGTACCCTATGAATGGTCGCAGCCAAATCACTGACCTGTTTCTTCCCATACCCCATTGCAGGAACCTCATACGCAAGATGCGGAAATTTTTCAAACGTTTCCTTAATCGCACCAACCGCATATTTCCGCGGATCGACAAACCTGCCTTTATACTTCTTCACCGCAATGCTGCCAGCGCCAAAACTCATGCCGCCATGAGACAATGTAGGCCCATCGCCAACAACGAGGCATTTTCTTCCTTTGATCAACTCTGCATTCTTCACAACAAGCTCAGAGCGCGCGAGAATAATCTTTGCATGAGGATTATACGTCCGCGCATTCTGCACAACCGCCTCAACATCCTTTTTCTTGGCACTGTCAACTTTGTTAACCACAATTACATCTGCCAGCAGAAAGTTGACAAAGCCCGGATAATAAGTGATTTCATGCCCTGCACGATGAGGGTCTGCAACAACTATGTGTAAATCAGGTTTGATAAAAGGGATATCATTGTTCCCGCCGTCAAAGATCAGCACATCCGCCTCTTGCTCCGCATGCTGAACAATCTTTTTGTAGTCAAATCCAGCATAGATTACAAATCCATGGTCAATCCACGGTTGGTATTCCTCTTCTTCTTCAATCGTTGTCTTGTATTTTTTAAAATCAGTCTCATCTGCAAACCGCTGACAGGTTTCCTCAATCAGTTTTCCATACGGCATGGAATGGCGGATGCCTACGACTTTTTTCCCAGCTTTCCGAAATAATTCAGCTAATGCACGCGACGTCTGGCTTTTCCCGCTGCCCGTGCGCACTGCACAGACTGAAATAACCGGTTTCTGCGACCGAACATAGGTATCTTTGGTGCCCAGCAAACCAAAATTTGCCCCCGCAGCAAGCACGCGTGACGCAAACTCCATCACCTGCTGATGTGATTGGTCAGAATAGCTAAGATAGACATGATCAACACGAAGCCTCTTCACAAGATCAGCAAGTTTTGTTTCTGAATAAATAGGGATATCTTTTTTTCCCGACGTCAATTCTTTTGGGAATACCCTCTTTTCTATCCCCGGAATCTGCGTCGCAGTAAACGCAACAACTTCATACTGGGAATCATTCTTAAAATAAACCAAGTAGTTATGAAAATCCCGTCCTCCAGCACCGGCGATAATAACCCTCTTTTTCATACGATCGTTGTCCCGCTCTTTCCCTGCAGTGCCTGAACAACATGCGCCTCATCGGTGATGATCACTTTCTGTCCTCCTTTTTCTAAAAAAGTAATCGCCGCTCGTATTTTAGGCGCCATGCTCCCTTCTGCAAAATGGCCCTGTGCAAGGTATTTTTTCGCTTCTTTTAAATGTATTCTTTTCAAATTTATTTGTCTTTTTGTCCTAAAATTAAGATACACCCGATCGATGCTTGTAATAACAAGTAAAACATCCGCATGTATCTTTTGTGCAACAAGCGCAGCAGCATAATCCTTGTCAATGACCGCTTCAACACCAAAAAGACTACCTGCTTTTTTCACAACCGGTATTCCCCCGCCCCCTGCCGCAACTACAACAATGCTCTTATTCACTAATTCCTGAATGGTGTCAATTTCAACAATGTCCTTTGGAAAAGGGCTTGCAACCACGCGCCTCCATCCCCTGCCTGCATCTTCTTTATACACTCTACTTTTTCTTTGCAACGCTCGTGCCTGCGTCTTGGAATAAAACGGCCCAACCGGTTTGCTCGGATTCTTAAATGCCCTATCATTCTTATCAACAACCACGCGTGTAATCACTGTCACCACATGCCTTCGGAGCTTTTGCTTATTCATCTCATTCATCAGCACCTGCTCAATCATATAGCCAAGCTGCCCCTGCACTTCTGCATCCAGCACATCTAATGGCATGGCAGGCACTTTCTTCTTTGCCAACTCAGTCTGCAGCAGCAGCGCACCTGCCTGCGGCCCAGAACCGTGCACAATAACAACACGATGCATTTTAACAAGCCCGCAAAGAAACGGAGCAACCTTCTTCAGATTTCTCAGCGTATCGAGATGGGTGCCATTGCCGGCAAATGCATTCCCGCCAAGCGCAACAACAATCTTCATATAACTTTCCTCAACACATCAACACATACATCAACTTCCCGCTTCGTCACATTGAGCGGCGGCAAGAACCGTATCGATTTATACCCGACACCTGCCAGCAGCACTCCTTTCTTCAGGCTGCGTGCAACAACCGCATTTCTCATCTTCCGTGTATCAAATTCAATTGCATCCATCAACCCGATGCCGCGCACATCAACAATCTTTCTGCTTCTCAGCTCGCGCAGCCGTTTCAGGAAATAATTGCCAACGCGCTGCGCATTCCGTAACAGCCTCTCTTTTTGTATAATCTCAATCGTTGTATAACCAACCGCTGATGCAATCGCATTCCCTTCCGCCCAAGTCGAGGATATCCTTCCTTTTTCTTTAGGAAACATCTCTTTCCTGCTGATGGTTGCCCCAACGCGCAACGCTTTTGCTGATGTCAGAACATCAGGCTTCACGCCATACTGCTCGCACGCCCACCATGTTCCCGTTCTTCCCATGCCCGACTGTATTTCATCTGCAATGACAGGAATGTCACGTGATTGTGCTTCCTTAAACACCTCGCGAATGAATGTTTTGTTGGGAAAGCGGTAGCCCCCTTCCCCTTGCACAGGTTCGATAATCACATACGAAACTTCCTCTGGCCTCGCAATACCAATCTCTGTATCCAAAAACTGTTTCAACACATTCTCAACCCTGCCCTTTTTGCTGAGAGTATTCCATCCGCACAAGCACTTCCCTGAACATTGGCAGAACGGAAAATCAACGATGTTTGGCACATGCGGATACCAGGTGCGCTGCACGGCCTTGCTTCGGTTTAATGATAACGCTCCTAACGTTCTGCCGTGAAAAGCTCCCTCAAAGCAGATGCCATAGCCGTCATTCTTGCGCGCGCTGTAACATATCTTGATTGCATTTTCCACCGCTTCCGCGCCGCTGTTGGAGAAAAATGCCATGTCAAATCCAAATCGCTTGGTGATTTCAACCACTTTTCGGTGCAGGTGAGCAGGTGTTGGAACATCTAACTGTTCATACGTCGCCAGAAAATCAGTTCCTGCATACCTGTCGGGATCGATCGCACGAATCTTTTCCATGACCTCAAGAATGCGCGGATGATTATAGCCAAGCGGAGCAGATGCGATATGGCTGACAAAGTCGAGAATTATGTTGCCATCAATGTCCGTACACCAGGGCCCGATTGCCGGCTTGTCTCTCGCCCACACAAAGCCTTCGTCAAGTGTTGACATTGCCATGTACTTCTTTGAGAATGCAGTAAATTTCCGTGCTTTTGGGCCTGGAATTTTCTTTACTTTTGGGAGAACAGTGTCGCGGTCCATGGTTACCAATCAATCCCCTGCGCTTTTTGTAATGAACCAGAAAAATCAATATTGATGACTTTCATCTCAGTGTATGTTTCCAACGCTCCTCCTAAGCCGCCCGCTTCACGATGCCCATTGCCGGTATTTTTGATGCCGCCAAAGGGCGACTGCACTTCAGCTCCGATCGTTGCACTGTTAATATACACCAAACCCGTTTCTAACAATTCAGCAGCACGATGAGCAAGATTGACATCCTGCGTAAAGATCGCAGAACTTAACCCATAATCAACACTGTTCGCAGCCTTAATCGCATCATCAAAATTCTGTACTTTCATCAAAGCAACAACTGGTCCAAATATTTCTTCACATGAAACCGCATGCGTTCGCGGTGGATTGTCGATGATCGTTGGCTCGAAAAAAAATCCTTTCTTTAGCGGGCCTGAAACCGCGCGCTTCCCTCCACATAAAATCTTCAACCCACGCGCGCTCATATATCGCTCGACTTTCTTCACCGCATCTTCATTTATTAATGGTCCGACATCGACACCTTTCTTCAATCCATTGCCTAATCTCAATTTTTTCACCCGTGCAACAAACTTGCTCTTGAATGTGTTATACACTTTTTCATGCACCAACACCCGGCTTGACGCGGTGCAGCGCTGCCCTGTCGTGCCAAAACCGCCCCAGACGCAGCCGTCAACCGCTAAATCAAGATCCGCATCATCCATGACTATGACTGCATTTTTTCCACCCATCTCCAGGCTGTGCTTGATTAAATGCTTTCCGCAATGCTCGCCAATCTTCATGCCCGCTGCCGTCGAGCCGGTAAATGATACCCCATCAATATTATCATGCGTGATTAACGCATCACCTGCTTCGCTTCCTGTTCCATGGACTAAGTTTAACACGCCTGGTGGCAACCCTGCTTCCTCAAAAATCTCAACTAACCTGCTTGCTGACGCGGGCACATAACTGCTGGGCTTGAACACGACTGTATTCCCACAGACTAATGCCGGAAATATTTTCCAGGAAGGGATAGCAATCGGAAAATTCCAAGGGGTAATAAGAACAAACACGCCCACCGGCTCCCTGACCGTGCGAATGTGTTTATTGCGCAATTCACTGGGCATTGTCTGGCCAAACAATCTTCTTCCTTCGCCCGCCATATAATAGCCTATGTCAATGCCTTCCTGCACATCGCCTCTGCACTCGACAAGAACTTTTCCCATTTCTTTGCACATTAAACGAGCAATCGCTTCCTTTCTCTCTTCCAATAATCGTGCAGCTTTCTGCAGGATGGTTGCTCGTACGGGAGCAGGTGTTGCTTTCCACTTTGAAAATGCTGCTCGAGCTGATTTCACCGCATGATCAACATCCTTCGCATTGCTTTGCGGCACAACACACACGACTTCCTGGTTTGCAGGATTGATGTCTTTGAGTGTTTTACCAGAACTGGAGTTAACCCATCTACCGTTGATGTAATTTTTGAACTGGAGCATGCCTACCTCTTTTAAGAATAAGAATGGATGAAGAGAATATAAACGTTTTCCTTTACTGGCCTATAGACTGTCAAACGGACTCTTTACTTTAATGAGCGTCGGCGAGGCCATATGAACATAAATCATTGTCGTATCAGGGTTTTTATGCCCGAGCAATGCCTGGACTTCAGAAACAGAGTAGCCATCGGCGATGAGATGAGTTGCAAAACTGTGGCGCAGAGCGTAGGGATTGACCCGCTGAATGCCGGCCCGCTCTGAAGCTCTTCTCAGGATCTGCTGGATGCTGCGCACACTATATTTCATATCCCTGTTGCTCGTAAAAACAAAACTCCCAAATGTCAATCACTCATCCGCGATAAGAGTCATCAGTGGCTCTCGTATTTTCTGAGAAAGAATAAACAGCCTATCCCTTGCGCCTTTGCCCTGGCGAACAAAATCATAGTTATTCTCAAATGAAATATCTTTCAGGCGCAAGTGAAGAAGCTCAGACACCCGCAACCCAGCCGCATAGAGAAGCGAAATCATAAGCCGATGTTTGGGATTATCTTTATGTTGCTGTAAGTAGGGCGAAGTGGCATTATCTAGGTTATTTTTATTGAAGTT
>CAYIKL010000038.1:0-7924 GCA_964364045.1 uncultured Methanosarcinales archaeon | reverse complement strand
CGACTATGCTACAATCCCTTCCCTCTTCATCACCCAATAACAGTATCCAACGGTAACAAGGGCAGCGCTCCATGAAACGATCAAGATTCCCAACCATATCCCACTCAGCCCAAGAGCCAATGCAAGCACATAATAGATGATGAGCGGCGCAACGATCTGCCGGTATGCACCAATCCATACGGCATACATCGGCCTCTTCATTCCCTGCAGCGTGCTCACCGTCACAAACAACAGCACGTAAGACCAGGAGATAAACAATGCAATGTGCAGGTACTGAATGCCGAGAGCAACCACCTCAGCTTCAGCAGTGAACAGCTGTATTAGTTGGCGCGCAAAGAAAACAACAAAAAGATAACCGATTGTCACTGCGCAAATGCCATAAATTATTGTCTTCTTATACGTTTCAGCAATGCGTCCAAATTTTTTCGCCCCATTGTTCTGTCCAACAATGGAAAGCGCAGCAATATGCAAGCCGACGGTCGGTAACAGCGCAATCTGTTCAATTCTGACTGCAATGCCGTATGCTGCAACTCCATTCTGCCCGAACCAGCTCACAAAATATGTGATGACAAAGATGCCGATAGCAACCGTCATCATGTTCAGGCTTGCCGGAAGCCCTTGATACATGATATCGCGGTAAAAGCGTTTCTTTGGTATCATTCTTTTCCAGAAATCGCCTGAGAGCATGCCGAGCTTCACGGCATTCCAGCCGATGTATATTGCACCAAGCAATTGGATGATAATGGTTGCCAGCGCAATCCCTTCAAAACCTAGTGACGGCAATCCAAAACCACCAAAAAGGAACCATGGATCAAGCACCAGGTTCAGAAAAAATCCGAGGATGAGATAATTGCGCAGCTTTTTCGTGTCGCCCATTGCGACAAGCGACGAGTTGAACACCTGGATGAGCACGAATGTTATCGTGCCGTAAAATATGACGTTGATATATGATAATGTGATGTGAAGATAGTTTCCTGATGCGCCCAACAGCCGTGCAAGTGGCGGCGATGCTGCGATGCCGGCAATGGTAAGCACAATCGACAGCAGCACGCCAAATGAAACTGCCTGTGCAGCGTAATCCTTTGCTTTTTCTTTATCGCCCTCACCTAATGCGTTTGAGATGAGCGCAGTTGTGCCGGTGCTGACTCCTGAGCTCATCGCTAAAATGATGAAGAATAGGGGAAAAGATAATGACAACGCAGCCAATGCCTCTGTTGATATAAAGCCAGCGTAGTAGGTGTCAACCACATTGTACATGGTGTGGAAGAAGAAGCCGACGCTTGCGGGTATGGCGATTTTTTTGATGAGTGTGGGAATGTGCCCGGTTGTCAAGTCGCCGTCCATTCGAGACAAAATATGTCATTTTTTTAAAAAGGTATTGTTTTTGGTCGGAATGGTTAAAAATGCTTTCTGATTCCATAAGAGGATGAGTGAGGCAGCAGGTTATCAGCATTCTCTTGAGATAAAGAATGGGAATTATGTTTTTGATGAGATTGTCCGTACCACTGAACCAAGGCTTCTTCAGCTTGCATACAGCATCACGCGCAATCGTGATACTGCCGAAGACGTTGTACAAGGGGCCTATTTGAAGGCTTATGAAGGACTGCAAGAAGGGAGTTTTCGTGGTGAAAGTACCATTGAAACATGGCTTTATCACATAGTAAACAATGTGGCAATTGACGTGTGGAGAAAACAACAGCGCTTAAGAATGGTCCATCCGGATTTCACATCAGTTGTAGACAGAAGAGACGATCCGATTCATATGGTTGAAAATGAAGAGGAGCAGAGATATCGCAATAGAAAAGTGCGTGCGGCGCTTCAAGCTCTGTCCGAAGAGCAGCGCATTCCAATCCAGTTATTTTATTTATTGGACCAGTCTTACGAAGAAATAGCAAGCGCAATGAATGTGGCAGTTGGAACAATAAAGTCACGAGTCCATTACGGCAAGAAAAGATTAAAACCGCTCTTGGAAGAATTTGCTGATGCAGCATAACCTTCTTATACTATCGCTCTTATTTCTCTCATATGCAATACAAAGGTCTCACCTTAGACAAGTTCCAGGAAGACGCCATCAACGCCATCCACCACAACAAGTCGGTGATTGTTTCAGCACCAACCGGCTCTGGAAAAACACTCATAGCAGACTACATCATCAACCGAGACATCAAAATCGGCAAGCGCATCGTCTATACTGCTCCCATCAAAGCATTATCCAACCAAAAATACAAGGAATTTTCTACTGATTATGGCAATGAAAACGTCGGCTTGTTAACCGGTGATACCGTCAAAAATCCTCATGCCCCTGTCTTGATCATGACAACCGAGGTCTACCGCAACATGGTGCTGAGCAATGATGAGGATCTAGAGCACATCTCTTACGTCATCTTCGATGAGATCCATTTTATCAACGACATCGAGCGCGGCACAGTGTGGGAAGAATCAATCATTTTCTCCAAACCTGAAATAAGGATGCTCTGCCTGTCCGCCACCATTCCTAATGCAGAAGAATTTGCCGGATGGATCGAGCACATCAAAGGGCATAAAGTAGAAGTAATCCGTCATGATGTGAGAAACGTGCCATTGCACCTGAACTTCTATGATTCTGAACTTGGCATTACTACGTTGAATCAAATAAAAGAGGCAGATAGCATTCCCGATTACAATTACATCCGCGGCAAGCAGCACAAGCGCCGCCCAACCGTAAAAGCCCCTTCTCACGTTGATCTGATTAAAGAGATCAGAGATAAAACCCCTTGTTTGTTCTTTGCATTCTCCAGGAAAGGCTGCCAGCAGAAAGCAAAAGAGCTTGCCAAAAAGAGTTTTTTCCAGCACGATCCGAGAATAACGACATTCATCCGAAAGAAGCTTGAAAATGCGCCGCAGGAAATCAACCAGCTTTCTTCAGCGCAGCTGCTTCGTGAGATTCTGCCTTTTGGGATTGGCTTTCATCACGCCGGATTGATCCCCATCATGAAAGAGCTCGTTGAAGAATTATTTGCGCAGGGGCTGATTAAAGTGCTCTACACCACCGAAACATTCGCCGTTGGGATTAACATGCCTGCAAAAACAGCATGTATTGAAGCGTTGAGAAAATATGACGGAAGAAATTTCAGAATTCTCAATTCGAAGGAATTCTTTCAGATTGCAGGGCGAGCAGGCAGAAGAGGGATCGACAAGGAGGGATTTGTTTATGTCATGATTGACCGACGGGATTTTGATCATCAAAAAATGAAAGAAGTGACTGCCTCCGATACCGATCCAATCCTCTCACAGTTTAAGCTCTCAGTCAATACAGTCCTTAATCTTGTTGATCAGCATGACCAGAAAAAGATTGACGAGATATTGAACAACAGCTTTTACGTGTTTCAGAAATATGGTAAAAAGCGGCAGAAGAAATCGAGGAGCCATCACGAATTCGATAAGCTCAAGAAGAAGCTGCAGCATCTCCAATACATCCAAAACGACACACTCACGCCAAAAGGCCTATTTGCGTCGAAGATATACGTTGACGAAATCATGATGACGGAAATATTTGCAACCGGATTTTACAAAAAACTCAACGAATATCAAATACTTCTAATTCTTGCCTGCCTCTGTTATGAGCCGCGCGAGCGCACCGAATTTTTCAAGCGCTTCCCTTCAAAAGAGATGAACGAGCTGCAGCGGCTGATTGCGCACGATCCATTGCTGAACAAGGAAAAGCTGTTCCAGTTTATGGCACAGCTGACCGCGCTGATTTATCCCTGCTATCATGGCAAAAGCATCTTTGAGATTATCCCTAATATAAATTTGCTTGAAGGCGATCTTATCCGCTTTTTCCGCCAGATTATGGACAGGATTGGGCAGCTGAAGAAGGCCAGTGATGACAGAGAGCTGGTCGCAACGCTTGAAAATTGTCAGTTATTGGTAACAACGTGTTTGAAGGATATTGATGTGGTTTAATCGAGCATCCCTCGTTCTTTGAGGATAGACGATTTATATTGCTTTTCTTTATACCCTTTCATACGCTTTATTTCAATGTTCAATCCACGTCTTTTTAGCTCTTCTCGCAATTTTTCTTCATCAACTCTCTGATCATATCCTAAACAAATGACAGCAGGCTTTTTCTCTTCCACAATCTTCAGCTTATCTGCAACGTTTCCCAGCACTGCTTTATCAACAATGCTCAATGACTGCACCATCGTCAACCGGTCTTTTTCATCTACAACTGGTGCTCTTCCCCGTTCTTTTTCAACGGTTTTATCCCGTGCGACAACAACAATGAGGTAATCGCCGTAGTTCTTCGCCTGCTGCAAATAGTGCACATGCCCGGGATGGAGCATGTCAAACGTGCCCATGGCCATAACAATCATGCTGTGCACAATAAACGGCTATTTTATATAATTATGGAGCAAGCTTTAAATAATACACCACCGTTTCCTATCAAAGAGGTGAGACTCATTTTTGGGGTGCGGCATGCTTGAGTTCATAAAACAATCTATCATTCATCCTCGAAGGACAGGAGCGATCGTTCCCAGCAGCAAAAATCTCGCTCAGGCGATGCTGCAATCGGTCGATTTCTCCCAGGCAAAGCACATTGTGGAGTTAGGGCCAGGGACAGGTGTCGTGACGCGATTGATACTCCAGCGCATGAGAAAGGATGCAAGACTTACGGTTATCGAGCTCAATCCGGTGTTCTGTCAAAATCTCAAATCCATCAATGATTACCGCATGACTATTATCAATGGTGATGTGAGGTATATGTCGGTGGGAAAAGCAGATTACGTCATCAGCAGCCTTCCGCTGAATGGGTTTCACAAAGCGGAGCGATTACAAGTCATTCACAGCATAAAGAACATGACAAAGAAGTATATCCAGTTTCATTATTCTTCGTATGGCGAGAAATACCTGAAAGAACACTTTTCGGGCGTCACCAAAAAGTGGGTGGTAAAAAACATTCCACCCGCGATTGTGTATACTGCAGTTAACTAAAAATCAATTTATCTCTAATATCCATCACATGCCCCATCTTCTCTACTTTTGTCTTGAGATAGCGCAGGTTATATCGGTTTGGTATCGTCTCAAGTGACAACACTTCATTGACTGTTATGCCTGACTCGAGCTGTATTCTCTTCTGCGGGTTATTGGTCAATAGACGAATGGATTGGACGCCAAACGCTTTCAATATCTGCACAGCAATACCATACTTGCGCGCGTCCACAACGAGGCCAAGCTTTTCTTGCGCTTCAACCGTGTCCATGCCCTTGTCCTGAAGCTTATATGCTTTTAACTTATTCGATAAGCCAACGCCTCTGCCTTCCTGGCGCAGATAAATGACCATGCCGCGCCCTTCGCGCTCGATAACTGAAAGCGCAGTATGCAACTGTTCGTCACAATCACAGCGCAATGAGCCAAACACCTCGCCGGTTAAACATTCTGAGTGCAATCGCACGAGCACATTCTCGCCTGAGACATCGCCTTTCGTCAAAACGAGATCCTCGTTTCCCGTGAGCTTGTTCACAAACGCATGCAATGTAAATTCGCCGTGGACGGTTGGCAGCTTCACATCAATTGCTTTCTCAATTAATGTTTCGTGCTGCATCCGATAGTTCATGATTTCTTCAATCGAGACAATCTTCAGGTGATGCTTGGCTGCAAAATCGACCAAATCACTCCCATTCATCATTGTGCCGTCTTCATTCATGATTTCGCAGATAACGCCGGCAGGCTGTAACCCTGCTATTTGAGCAAGATCAACTGCAGCTTCTGTGTGCCCTTTTCGCACAAAAACCCCTTTCTCTTCTGCAATCAGAGGGAATACGTGGCCTGGTCTTCTGAAATCGTCTGCTGTTCCGTTTAACGCTTTTCTAATTGTCAATGCGCGGTCAAATGCAGAAATACCTGTGGTGGTGCCAACAGCATCAATGCTCACGCCGAATTTACAACGTTCCTTTTCCGTGTTTTCCTCATGCTTTACCATCAGCGGAATGTTCAGTTCGGCTGCTCGTTTCTTGGTGATGGGCACGCATATTAACCCTCGCCCATGTGTCGCCATGAAATTAATGATTTCCGGCGTGACTTTTTCTGCTGCAACAAATAAATCCCCTTCATTCTCGCGCAGCACGTCATCTGTGATGATCACCATGCTTCCTTTCCGCACATCTTTGATGATATCTTTCATAGATACCCTTCAACCATGAGGTCTTCTCCCTCTTTATATATAGAGAGGTCTTTTCGAATAATAACTTTTCCTTTCAGCAGCTCAAAAAAGCTCTTTCCTTTCTTAACGGTAAATGGTGCAATGAAAAATACTCCTTTATTAACAAGCTTATCGTTAAGGAATGTTGAGATCACTTTTGCACCTCCTTCAATCAACAGGCTGGTGATGCCACTCTTTCCCAATTCACTGAGCACCTCTTCAGCATCAACCATTCCATACTTTTCGTTGGCCTCAACCACGTCGCATACTGCTTTGAGTTTTTGTTTCTTTTCTTTATCTGCATTTTTCAAGCAAAATATGATTGTGTTCCCCTCCTGCACAACAGCTGCATCAAGTGACATGTTTAATTGTGAGTCGAGCACCACTTTGACTGGGCTTTTCCCTTCGACCAGTCGCGTTGTGAGTTCTGGATTATCTTTCAACACCGTATGAACACCAACAAGGATCGCATCGTACTGTTTCCGCAAGAGATGTGCAGCTCTATCGGCTTCATTACCGGTAATCTTCTTCCTCACACCATCGCCCCAGGTAACACTTCCATCCAAGGTCATAGCAGCTTTGATTGTTACAAACGGCTTCCCTGTTGTTATCCATGTGAAGAAGAATTCGTGGCATTTCTGTGCTTCTTTCTCCATGACGCCAGTGATAACGTCAATGCCTGCTTTTTTTAATGCTTCAATCCCTTGGCCATTCACTTTTGGATTCCTGTCGATCGTGCCAATAACAACTTTTTTTACTTTCGCCGTTATTATCGCTTCGATGCATGGCGGTGTTTTCTTATCTGAATGCGAACAGGGTTCAAGCGTTGTATACAGTGTTGCTCCTTGCGCATCTCCTGCATTTCTCAGTGCCTCAACTTCTGCGTGATTTCCAGATCGCGTAACTCCTTCTCCAATTAGTTTTCTATTCTTAACAATCACAGCTCCCACAGAAGGGTTCGGCGAGACATTGCCAAGGTTAGAATAGGCAAGCTGCAATGCACGCTTCATGAATTGTTCATCTATTGCAGCCATTTGATGCACGCTTCCATCACATCTCCTGCACGATTTATTCTCTCAACCGCCTGCTCCCAAGTCATCCGTGGGCCGTTAACCCCTAACATCACCGGCTTCTCAAATACCAAAGAAAGTTCATGTAATGTTTTTGTTAGTGCAGTCATGATAACTATATCATGGTATGTTTTTCCTTGAATCACTGCGCCTAATGTAACAACACCGTCAATATCTTTTTTCTTTAACAGTCTTTTTGCACCTAATGGAATATCGTGGCTTCCCGGAACTTTCACTATCTCGGTTTCAACGTGATGCTCTTTTGCCTTTTTGACCGCAAGCTCAAGCATCTTGCTGGTGATGTCTTCCCAGTACCATGTTGAGACGACGATGCCGAGTTTCATATGCCCCCCGCATCCATATACCCTTGCCTTCTCCCTTTCCCCGCAAATTGGCGCAATGCATCTTTTCCTTTGAGCAGCTCGAGTGCATTCCGCGCATGCTTCTTCACACGGTCAATACATATCTTCTTCTGCTCGTCTTTATCAGATGTTTCGCTCTCGTGAAAAAACAATTTAAGAATATGCTTGTTGGTCATAAGTTCAGCATGGATCAATCCAATATTTGCCTCATGCGCGCAGGTCTCATCAATCGCTTCTTTCCCAACCCAACCCAGGGCAAGAACAATGTCGCATTGATGCTCCTCAATCAATTTCTTGCATGCAACAGGCAGATC
>CAYIKL010000037.1:0-8036 GCA_964364045.1 uncultured Methanosarcinales archaeon | reverse complement strand
GACCGGCTGCATCCTTGTATCACCAACTTCCATAACAAGGGCAGTGTCTGGAAAAAATATGGCATTCGGAAAGACCGTGTTGTTGAGCGCAACAAGCCGATTGAGCTCGGCTCGCCGCTTCTCTGGGAATATTTCACAGAAATGATTGATGATGCCGTTGCAAAGGGCCACTTGGAACGTTGAAACCATAACCTTTTAAACCAAAAAACATTCCTTCCAGCAATGAAAACACTCAGTCCAAATGCCCAAAAGATGGTGGAGAAAGCACAGCGGTTGGAAATAACCGAACATCTGCTCTATAAGCGGCTCGCAGCGAGCGTAGGCGAAAACAACAGGAAAGTTCTCAATGAAATAGCAGCTATGGAGATGGAGCATTATGAATTCTTCAAGCAATACACAGGAAAAGATGTGAAGCCTTTTCGCATCAAACTTGCATTTTACTATGCTCTTTCAAGACTGATAGGCATTACGTTTGGCGTCAAGCTGATGGAGCACGAGGAGCAGAATGCGCAGAAGATGTACATTTCATTGACAAAAGAGATTCCTCAGTTAAAAAGCATTTTGAAGGAAGAAGAGGGGCATGAAGATAAAGTTATAGCAATGCTGAAAGAAAAACGCGTGCAGTATCTCGGCTCGGTGGTGCTTGGATTGAACGATGCACTGGTTGAATTAACGGGTGCATTAGCTGGACTGACACTTGCCTTTCAAAACACGCGGTTGGTAGCAATTGCCGGATTGATTACCGGGGTTGCTGCATCATTATCGATGGCTGCTTCAGAGTATTTGTCAACAAAGACTGAAAAGAGCAAGCGCAACCCGATAACAGCAGCTATCTATACAGGGATTGCATACGTTGTCACCGTGTTCATCCTTATCCTGCCTTTTCTGCTCTTTCCAAATCCATTTGTTGATTTAGGAATATCACTTGGACTGGCTGTTTTGATTATCCTTATGTTCACATTTTACACTTCAATAACAAGTGGGAAAAGATTCAGCAGGCTCTTCGGAGAGATGCTCCTCATTAGTTTGGGAGTCGCAGCATTTACATTTCTGATAGGTCTTATTGTGAGAAGGTTTATTGGGATTGAGGTATAAAAATCCAACTTTTGCAGTTATCTAAAATTACTGTTGAGTATAGAAAATTATAAAAATACCGACTAGTGAAGAAGCCTTATGAGAAAATCAAGGGCAAGATTGCGACGATTAGTAAAATGCAATTTTGTAACCTGGCATTATGGCATACTGCGTGTAGTAGCAGTGGAAGGGAAACTCGTACCACCATTAGAACAAATTCAAGGATGCTATGAAGAATTTGGGTCAAGCTTTCGACTCGATCATGGTGAAGTGGAAGAACTTTATTTGTTCCGAAGGAGTGTGCCATACATTTACTGCCGGATAAGTCAAATTCTGGAAGGCAAGCATGCACTTATCGCAGTCCATAGCACAGATGGAAGAACAGCAAAGGATTTTATTGACGATGTAGTGAATCAATCTGGTTTTCTTCCATATCCGCCAAGTGAAAACCTGAAACCTATAGGTTGGTGGCTTAAAACAGTCGAAATACCTGTTTATGAAGCTTGCAGACGAACATATGAACTGATGGGCACAAGGGAATGGAAAGATCTTCCAACAGCACTTGCTGAGATGCATTACCATGGCGCAATAAGTTTGTCGCAACTGCCTAATGCAAAGGGAATAAGAATAGAGGGCCAAGAAGATTCTCAAGCATGATTGAGAGGGTTATAAAATGCCAGCATTTTCCATCCAATGTATCACTGGTGGGCTGTTATTCTCACAACGGGAAAATCTGAGTACTGATCCCACCAGTCTATTTGACTGGCGGCTCTTTAGAGGCAGCGTGCACCAAAACTTTTTAAATACAGTTCTCATTATTCTATCATGCTCTTCCATCACCTTGCCAAAACATTCTCCGAACTTGAACACACTTCTTCAGGCAACGCCATGCGTGACATTCTCTCGTCATTTCTTAAAAAAGTCACAAAAGAGATCGACAAAGTCTGCTATCTGACATTAGGAACGATCTCATCACCCTATGACAGCGTAGTTTTGGGAATGGCTGACCAGATGGTGCTTAAGTCAATTGCAGCAGTCTCACGAAAAGAACCTGCCATAATCAAATCTGACTTCAAAAAATACGGTGACGTCGGCTTAGTCGCGGAAAAAAAAATCAAAAACAAAACACCAACATTAACCGTCAACGATGTCTTCACGCAGCTCCATGCGATTGCTCAAACAACAGGCAGCGGTAGCCAAGGAAAAAAAAAAAAGCTGTTATCAACCCTTTTCCAAAGATCAACACCCTTGGAAGCGAAATATATCGCGCGCATTGCAGTGGGCATGCTCAGGCTGGGTGCAGGTGATAAGGTTCTGCTCGACAGCTTAGCGCTCGCATTTACCGGAAATAAAAAGAATAACGAACTGGAAAAAGCCTACAACGTCTGCCCGGACATAGGCATCATCGCAAAAGCACTAGCAAAAAAAGACATCAAACACATTTCACCTGTCATTGGCCGCCCAATCAGTGTTATGCTGGCGCAACGCGCAAAATCGCTGAAAGAGATACAGCAGCGCATGCCTGACGGTATTGTTGCGGAAGAGAAGTATGACGGTGAACGCATACAAATACACAAGAAGAAAGATCAAATAACGTTTTTCTCACGGCGGATGGACAACATCACTGCCCAGTATCCTGATTTGTTAAAAGAGGTAAAGAAAATAAAGCACAACTTCATTGCAGAGGGGGAAATAATCGCAATTGACAAGTCCGGTAACTTGTTGCATTTCCAGACACTCATGCAGCGCAGGAGAAAACATGATGTTGAATCATACGCACAGCAAATCCCGGTCGTTATCTTTTTTTTTGACATCTTGTACTTCAATAAAAGCCTTCTGGATGAGCCCTACCACAAACGGCGGGAGGCGCTAAAAAAATTATTCAAAGAAAATCAAATATTAAAATTCGCCCGGCATATCATCACAAAAGACATCGACAAGGTAGAAGAATTCTTCAATGAATGCATTGCACGAGGCACCGAAGGGATCATTGCAAAAAACATTAACGGTGTTTACCAAGCCGGAACGCGCGGCTACAACTGGATTAAATGGAAGAAAGATTATGTGAAGAAATTGAGAGACACATTTGACCTGGTCATTGTGGGCGCATTTGCAGGCAAAGGCAGGCGCTCATCTGCCTATGGAGCGGTGTTATGTGCCTGTTATAACAAAAAAGATGATGTGTTTGAGACATTGTGTAAGCTCGGCTCCGGCTTTTCCGATAAGCAGTTAAAAGAAATGCCAAGGATACTAAGAAAATACGAAACAAAAAACAAGCCTGCACACTTAAAAGTTCACCAAAATATGAAGCCAGATGTCTGGTTTGAGCCAAACGTTGTGGTTGAAGTGACCGGCGCGGAATTAACCCGAAGCCCATTGCACACCGCTGCGGAAAAGAATGGCAAAGGCTTAGCATTGCGATTCCCTCGCTTCTTGCGCTTCAGGGATGATAAGACAGCAGAGCAAGCGACGACAACAAAGGAAGTTGAGGAGATGGGGTGATCACCCAAGCTCAACCTTAAATGACTTCCTGTCAATCGCTTCAATCTTCACTTTCTTCCCAACAACAACACCGAAATCTCTCAGTTTTTCAGGGAGTGTGATGCCCATACTGTTGCCTACTTTAATGACACGCTTCTCCTGGTCAACAGCACGGTGAAATTCCAGGCGCTTGCTGAACTCCTTCGCCTGTTCCTTCGTCAGCGTCGTAAAGCCGCAGTTGGGACAAACCATCGCAATTGTCACAATATGATCTAATTCAGCTTCTTTCTCCCCTAAATAGTGACCGCAGTCACACTTTATTTTCCTTTGATGAGCCATGTTGTTTTCACCTCAATTAAATTATCATGAAATATTCCAATGACGTAATAGGTCTGCTTTTCTTTCCCGTGGTACTTGCGAAAGCACATCTTATGTGTCTCACACTTTTCTTCAACGACTTCACCGGTGCGGACAGTCTCCTCAACGAAATCTATGTCGAAGTTCCTTTCCAGCTGCCGCGTAAACAAATGGGGATCAAATGTTATCTCTGCTGTTGCCCTGTCAAGCCTCTTTACATCCATTTAACAACAGTTATAACATATGTTAGTACAAGTATTTAAGCTTTTTGGCGCAAAATTACGTTTAACAAACGTTAAACGTAATTCCCCCTAAACCACCAAAAAACATATAAGCTCATCCTCTTCCAAGTAATAACATGGACGCAGGAGCGGTTGTGAAGATAATAGTGAACAAGGGCGTCAAGAACGTCAACTTGTCGATGTTCACTGATTCTGAGCGCAAAGCTATCCTGCAGGATGCTGCAGAACAGCTGTTAAGACAGGGAAAGACAACCGAAGTGCTTGAAATCCTCGAATTCGTTGACTTAAAGCGCTATGCTGACATGCTCCGCCCGATCGCTGAGCAATGCGTTGAATTAGCCGATTACAAGAAAGCTGCATTAATATACGAAAAGATTGGCTATCATGAGCTTGCTGAGTTTATTCGCGTGAATTTTGCATGAAACTCCCCCCATCTTTCTTTAAGCAAGATGCAGTCACTGTGGCAAAGAACCTCTTAGGTAAAATCATCAAATACAACGCCTGCTCCGGCATGATCGTCGAAACCGAAGCATATCAGGATGACCCTGCATCACATGCGTTCAAAAGAACAAAACGAAGCGAAATCATGTATGCCAGCTATGCGCATTGGTATATTTATTTCATCTATGGGATGTACCATTGCTTAAACATCACAACAAATGGAATTGATACGCCAGGTGCTGTTTTGATAAGAGCATTGCAGCCATTGGAAGGGATAGAAACCATGAAAAAGAGAAGAAAAAACGACAACATTTACAACCTCTGCTCAGGCCCCGGCAAAATATGCACCGCATTGAGCATTGACAAATCACATAACGCAACGAAAATAAATGAAAAAATAGGGATCTATGATTATAAAATCATTTTGGAGAAAGACATTGTGAAAACAAGGCGCGTGGGCATCAGCAGTGCTGCGGATTTGGAATGGCGATTTTATGTGAAAGGCAGCAAGTTTGTGAGCAGGCCAAATTGACCGTTTATTTTATATAATCCTTCACGCTTTTGGAGCTATTGGGCTCGTGGTCTAGCGGTTATGACGCAACCTTCACACGGTTGAGGTCCCCAGTTCGAAAACAAGAACGAAAGTCTGGGCGGGCCCATTATTTTTAGAGTAACCTTTTAATAGTACTGCATAAAAAATGCTTAAATGACTTTCCAAGACTACGTCAACACCAAAACCTCAGGTGACATACATGCTCTTGTAGATTACAAAGCGCTCCAGGATGAAATCAGGATATACGGCTTCAAAAGCAAAGAAGATTTAGTAAAGCACATTGAAGAAAAGACCGCTGAGCTCAACAGCTGGCTGCTGAAAAACAACTCGACAGGCATTAGAGCAGTGCAGGATGTGAGCAATAAGATCATGAAGCTTGAGCAATTGAAAAGCTGGAAAAGAATCTGCGATGATTTTCTCTAAACAAACCATCATACAACGCGCACTGGAAGAAGACATCGGAACAGGTGACATCACAACAGAAGCAATTGTTCCAAAGCACAGCACTTCAACCGCGGTCATCACATCAAAAGAGCCGGGAATCATTGCTGGGCTGAACATTCTGAACGACATATTCACAAAAGCAAGCATAACATATCATGTAAAAGATGGCGACAGGATAAAAGCCGGACAGCGACTGGCAGAAATCTCAGGCAATACACGCTACCTTCTTTCGCGCGAGCGTGTTGCATTAAACTTTCTCCGCCATCTCTCCGGCATCGCAACTGAAACAAGCAAATATGTCACCGCAGTAAAAAACAAAGCAATTATCCTTGACACACGCAAAACAACGCCCGGCTTGCGCAAGCTTGAAAAGTACGCGGTGAGAATGGGCGGAGCGCAAAACCATCGCATGGGATTGTATGATATGGTGCTGATAAAAGATAATCATATCAAGGCAGCCGACAGCATTGCAAAAGCGGTAAGCCTCGCACGAATGCATACCACTAAAAAGATAGAAGTCGAGATCAAAAGCCTCTCGCAGTTGAAAGATTCAATGACTGCACAGCCTGATATCATCATGCTTGATAATATGTCCATCGACCAGATGAAAGCAGCAGTAAAGATAGTCAACAGGCAGTTTCCACTCGAAGCATCAGGCAATGTCACGCTTGCCAATGTCAAAAAAATCGCTGACACCGGTGTCAATTACATTTCAGTGGGCGCGATCACCCATTCTGCAAAATCGCTTGACATCAGCATGGATATCCTATGAAAATAGAAAACAAAATCATCAACTTCATTAGGGCAGAAGCCAAGTCAGCTTCAGGCATCGTCGTGGGCATGTCGGGTGGTATCGATTCTTCGGTTGTCGCTTCCTTATGCGTCAAAGCTCTGGGCAACAGGCGTGTCACCGCATTAATCATGCCTGAGCATGAAGTGACTATGCTGCGCGATGTTAACGACGCAAAGCAGCTTGCCTCAGAACTGAACATCCGCTGCTATATCTATCCCATTGATGGGATTTTAAGTGCTATCATCAAATGCCAGCCGCTGGATGACAAAAAAACATTAGGCAACGCAAAAGCGCGCGCACGGATGATTTTGCTGTACGCATACGCAAACATGCATCACTATCTTGTTGCAGGCACGGGAAACAAGTCTGAATTATTGACCGGTTACTTTACCAAATACGGCGATGGTGGTGTTGATTTCCTTCCCATCGCTGATTTGTATAAGACTGAGGTGATTAAGCTGGCAAAGCATCTTGGTATTCCAAAAGCAATCATTGACAAGACTCCTACTGCAGGATTATGGCGTGGCCAGACCGATGAAGATGAGTTAGGCATGAGCTACGCAGAACTGGATGCCATATTGAAGGGAGATAAAAAACAGCCGGCAAAAGTAAAAAAAGTCAAAGAGTTAATGGAAAAAAGTCATCACAAGCGCACCCTTCCTAAAATTTGTATGATTCATGAAAGCCATTCAACACTGAAATCGCGCTGAGCACGGCTAAGTAACTTGTTTTGGGGTTCTTGCTTGGTTTATTTTCCGTTTTAATGGTTATCTTTCCAAATTCACCCGTGCATACAATCACATGCGTGTTAAGTGTTGCTGCAGGGTCAGCAATAATCGTCACATGGATATCTTCAAATTGTGATGCTATATGCAAGCTCGCTGCGACATTGATGTTCTGTGGGAACTTTTTCACCGCATCCCTAAAATTGCCGCTGAACAATACTTTTTTCTCTTCTGGAATGCCAAATGCCCGGGGATGCTTTGTTGTTGTTAACGTGAGTGAGGTTATTTTACCCCTCACTGCTTTAATCGCATCCAGCCCGGCAATCGCGCCTGATGGGATATAAATCTTACAAGTATGCAATCCAACGTTGATCAAGCCGCCAACACTCAGCACAAGCACTTTTCCTGAGCACAACCGCACGATTTCCTCAACAACGCTTTTATCCGCTGCCTCAATCACTAAATCTGCCTTCACTGCTTCTCGAATGCTCATGCGCGGCACGTTCCGCTTGAGCAATGCCTCTGTGTCTACGATGGCTTTTTCGTCAATGTCAACTAATCCAACCAGTTCAAAGTGCTTATCATTATCGATAAAGCGTGCTAATTCTTTTCCAATATTACCGCAGCCGATGATCGAGACTTTCATTAAGCGTAGCCAAGCAAACTTATTTAAACGTGTTTCGTTTTATTTGAGTAATGGCACAGCCTGAGCCAACCCTTAAGCTTCTTCACAAGACTTACCCAAACCTTCATCATTACCTCAACTTCTCCAATCCATTAGAACTCGCCATTGCAACCATCCTTTCTGCCCAAATAAGAGATACAGTCGTCAACGCGGCAACTCCTTTTTTATTCAAAAAGTACAAAACAGCGAAAGACTACGCAAATGCTGACATCAATGAGCTCATCAAGCTCCTCCCGGGCAT
>CAYIKL010000036.1:0-9418 GCA_964364045.1 uncultured Methanosarcinales archaeon | reverse complement strand
TACCGTTGGATACTGTTATTGGGTGATGAAGAGGGAAGGGATTGTAGCATAGTCGCAAGGTATAAATACTTATGATGACTATCATTCTCCATGAAAGAAGAGAAGAATGGCGTCGAGAGCAAGAAAACAAAGAACCCAAAGAAATTCTTATTCGTCACTATCGACAGCCTCATTGCGGACATCGCATGGAGAATAAAGCTTGAAGGACACGAGGTCAAGTATTACATAAAGAACGAAGCAGACAAAGAAGTAGGTATGGGTTTTGTCGACATCGTAGACGACTGGCATAAAGAAGTAGATTGGGCTGACATTATTGTGTTTGATGACGTTCTTGGCCAAGGGACAAAAGCTGAAAAACTCCGACAGCTGGGAAAGCTGGTTGTGGGCGGGACACCGTACACCGACAAGCTGGAAGATGACCGAGATTTTGGACAGGAAGAGCTGAAGAAAGCAGGGATAAACATTTTACCTTCAAAAACATTCACCAACTTCGACGAGGCAATTCAGTTTGTCAAAGACAATCCAGAGCGCTATGTGCTCAAGCCGTGCGGCGAAGCAGCAAACCTGAAAGGCTTGCTGTTCATCGGCGAGGAAGATGATGGGAGGGATGTCATTCAGGTATTGAACGATTACAGCAAAGCCTGGGCAAAAAAAATCCCTGCTTTCCAGCTACAGAAGAGAATCTACGGTGTAGAAATCGCGGTTGGAGCTTTTTTCAACGGCAAGCAGTTTACTTACCCTATCAATATTAATTTTGAGCACAAAAAATTATTTCCGGGCGATTTGGGGCCAAGCACGGGCGAGATGGGGACATCGATGTTCTGGTCGGGCCAAAACAAGCTGTTTAACATGACGCTCAAGAAGATGGAAGCAAAACTCGCTGAAGAAGGCTATGTTGGCTATATCGATCTCAACTGCATAGTAAACAGCAGAGGCATTTACCCGCTTGAATTTACATCGCGCTTTGGCTATCCGTGCATCTTCATCCAGGAAGAAGGCATGCTGAGCAACATTGGCGATTTTCTATTTGAACTTGCGGAAGGAAAAGCACCTCAGCTGAGGGTGAAATCAGGATTCCAGGTAGGCGTACGCATCGTTGTGCCGCCCTTTCCATTTAAAGATAAAGAAACATTTGAAGTGAAATCCAAAGACTCAGTGGTGTTCTTTAAGAAGCCGACAGAAGGGGTGCATATCGAAGATGTCAAGCTCGTGAATGACGAATGGATCGTGACGGGAAATTCAGGTGTGATATTGGTTGTCTGTGGTTGCGGACAAACGATGCAGCAGGCGCGCCAGCAGGCATACCAGCGCATCAAGAACATTTCTATACCGCACATGTACTACAGGGATGATATCAGCGAGCGGTGGTTTGAAGACAGCGACAAATTGCACACGTGGGGATATTTAAGGGATCAGTGACATCTTCTCATCACTCGTGGAACCCAGCTCGTATCGCCATAATAAGTAAGAGACGCTGCGCGCTCAGTTAACCGTGCGTCAACTTCAAATTCTTGCCATTTGGTCTTGCGCTCCTTGATTGGTGCCTTATCCGCCAGGTAAACGAGACCGCCTTGACTCACATGGGCAGCAAGTAATTGAACAAGCTCCACCGTTGACTGGTCATTAATCCAATCAAACACATTTGAAAGGTATGCTTTATCAACCATTTCATTGAGTGTTCTTATATCCTGAGATCTTATGTCAAGATTGCCTAATCGCGCGCGTATGTTTCTCATCCTCTCGCCTTCTCTGAAGTAAATATCCCTAGCGATGGGATCGCATGAATTACGTGCAGGCGGCGCATGTAAAAATCCGGCATAATCGCTGCTCTTTAACTTCTCCCGCCGTTTCTGCGCAAACTCCACCTGATGCACATCGTTGTCTATAGCAACAACATGCGCTCCTGATTCCAGCAATGCAAATGCCTGATCACCCGAGCCGCAAATAGCAAGAATCCTGTCAGTTTCACGCGGCTCCATGCCTTCAATGATGGATGGGAGGCTTTCATTGGTGCATGCGTAGTTCAGCTCTGCGGTGAGATAAACTTTGAGGGTGCTTGGTATTGATGTCATTTTCGACACCTCAAATAACGACATTTATCTATCTTTTGTTAAAGATTCATTTTTAAGAGAACTTCTAATGAGGGTCCGCCATTAGAAAAGCTTATAAATATGATAATCATACTTATATGAATGGAAGTTGAACTTACCACACTCGGAGAACGCGGTCAAGCTGTTATTCCTAAATCCATACGGGAGCAGATGCAGGCGCCGAAAGGCACGATTTTTAGTGTTGTGCTGATAGATAAAGATACCCTTGTCTTCAAGCGGATAGATAAACGGAAACTGCTGGAGGATTTCAGGGAATTGCGCAAGTCTATAAACAAGAAATTCAGTGAGGCAGAGATTGTTGGAGAAATTAAAAAATCACAAAAACATTTATAAACACACCATTTCTCGCAGCTTATCATGAACGTTGCAGTTCTTTATTCAGGCGGAAAAGACAGCACATATGCACTTGATTTTGCCAAAGAAAAAGGCTGGAATGTCAAGTATTTACTGAGCGTCAAGCCAACACGAAAAGACTGCTTCCTGTTCCATTTTGCTACCGTCGAGCATACGCCGAAGATTGCAGAGATGTTGGGTTTAAAGCACATTCTTGTCCCTTGTCATGTTGCTGATCCTGCTCTTGAAGCAGATATTGTCAGAAAGGAAGTTGAACGAATGCAGAAAAATGATCCCGTTGAGGCGGTCATCCTTGGCGGAACAGGGTTGCAAGAAACACAATTGCGTAGCGTACAGAATGCGCTGCGGCCATTGGGCATTGAAGTGTTTGCGGCGCACGCAGGGTTGGAGCATGCGGATGTCATGGAAGAGATGACTGCAAAAGGATTTGAATTTGTCATTACACAAGTTGCTTCCGATGGATTGATGCAGTGGCTGGGGAAGAAAATTACCAAGGAGAACCTGCCATCGCTATTGAAAGATTCGGTGAAGTTTGGGTTTCATTCCGGCGGCGAAGGCGGGTATTACGATTCTTTAGTTGTTGACTGCCATTTATTTACCAAGAAGCTGGAAATTATATCTGCTCAGAAGGTGGTGGATGACAAGTATTGCGGGCATATGGAGTTAGACGTACGGGTGGTAGCAAAGAAAATTGCTGAACCTGTACGCATATGACTACTATCATAGGTATTAAAACTACTTCTGGAAGTGTTGATGCAGTGGTGATGGGTGCTGACACTCGCCGAGTTTATTATGATAACCACAATAACCTTGTGGGCAATGGAACATGCACAAAATTTATTCACCGCGAAGGTGCGCCATGGATAATGGCTTATTCAGGGTGGGAGACACCTCATTATCAGCGCTTTTATAGGGAATTAGTTGGATCGTTTAAACGCGAGTTGCAGACTACTATGCAGCTGGATGAACTTGTAGAAGGAACTCGTACTCATTTTGAACCTGTCGCCAGACTGGCGATGAAACATCGTCGTCTCACGGATCAAATTAGTCTTTTATTGGCTGCGGGCAGGAGTGGCGGCCCGGGTTTATGGAGCTTTGCTGAGGATGGAACATCTAGAGAGCTTGACAATGGAGCGACCATGACGTACGTCTCCATTGGAGAGAGTGAAAAATGGGCGAAGCGCATCTTTGAACAACTCTATGTCCCAGCAGCACTTGTTACTTTTGAGTGGGCTGTTGAATTGATTCGCTTTGTCTTAGGTTTTGCGCAAGGAAAGTATACGCGAGGTTATCAACTTGCGGTTATTACATCGCGCAGTGTCGAGCTTGGACCGCGCTTCACGGGAAGCCAGGATAATGCGTGGTCGGAGTATTGTGCTGCGACAATCAAAAAGTACACTGGAAGGAGAAGTGCCAAGGAAGGTCGCCGATTTAGAAATTACGTAGTTAAAAAAGATGTCTTCAGTGAAATAATGATGAGATAGTAACGTGCCGGAAATAGGATAAAATTATAAAGTGTTTTTCCTTACCTGCTTTAATGGTTTCCAACATCCAGCTTGCCATCGGCCTCGCATTATTACTCGGCCTTGTTGATTACCTTTCCGAAGGGCATTTCATGCGCAAGCGGGGGCCATTTAAGGAGCGGCTTGTGTCATTCGCAGCAGGTTTGTCGGTATCGTATCTTTTTCTTCATCTCTTCCCCCAGGTGTACACAGTAGTGGATGATGTCCCACGGCTCATATTCCTCTCGATGCTCATCGGATTTGTTGCATATCACGCCATTGAGAAATTAATCTACAAATACATCAGGCGTGATGATGTTATTAATGATATAGAACTGGAGCATTCGATGACACTATTTTTTTATCATTTTGTTATCGGCATCGTGTTTTTGACTCTCATGCGAGAATCACGATGGGATGGTATACTTTTTTTAGTTCCCGTGTCGCTTCAGGTGATTATTAATGCACTACCGCATGCACATCGCTTTAGAAGAAAATGGATCAAAGCCTTTTTTTCAGCTGCGCCGTTACTCGGTGTACTGGTTGCACTGGTAGTGCCGATTCCACTTGTCATATACGCATTACTCCTTGGTCTGGTCGCAGGCATCTTGTTATTTGTTGAAGCGCGTGAAGTCGTTCCCCGCAGGAGAGCAGAAAGCATCGTCTGGTTCCTGATTGGCGTTGTTGCTTATGGTTTTCTCATTGGAGTGAGCTGGTAATGTGGGTAAACAACATTAATCCAACCATTCTTGATCTTGGTCCGGTAGAGATACGATGGTATGGGTTAGTGTACGTGTTTGGTGCACTGCTTGTCTATTGGATGCTGGAATATGCACGGAAGAAAGGAACGCTTGAGTTAAGCCAAAAAGAAGTATCTGATTTTGTGGTGTGGCTGTTGGTTGGTGTATTGATTGGCTCGCGCTTGTTCCTTATATTGTTTTACGATTTATCCTATTATCTCAGCCAGCCGTGGAAGATGATTGCATTCTGGGAAGGCGGCATGAGCTTTCATGGCGGGTTGGTGGGAATAGTTGTAGCTTGCTATTTGTTTTGCAGAAAAAAGAACCTGATTTTTTTGCGGATGGCGGATATCTTGTCTGCTCCCCTCATGCTTGCGCTTGCGTTGGGAAGAATTGCAAATTTTATCAATGGCGAATTGTGGGGGACAGTAAGTAATGCGAAGTGGTGTGTTGCGTTTCCGCATGCGTCCGATGGAGGAACGCTGTGCAGGCATCCCTATCAGTTGTATGACGGCGTGAAGCGGTTTGTGTTGTTTGGATGGCTGCTGTTTTTAGGAAGAAAGACGTTTACTGCAGGCTTCATATTCTGGAACTTTGTGCTTTTTGAAGGGTTGGGAAGGTTTTTGCTTGACTTTTTTAAGGATGAGTTCACGTATTGGATATTTACGCCCGGGCAATGGATGAGTTTGGTGATGGTGGTGGTGGCGGTGTATTTCTTTTGGAAGAATCATAAAGAAGATTGGAAGAATGTGTTTTAGGCTTATTCTTCATAAAGGTTATAAATAGGCTTTTTCACGGGAATGAATAATGACTCAAAACGGTAAAACCGGCACACTTGCACTGAAAAAAGGGTTTGCACAGATGCTCAAGGGCGGTGTCATCATGGACGTTGTCACCGCAGAGCAGGCCAAAATAGCTGAAGAAGCAGGCGCATGCGCAGTGATGGCTTTAGAACGTGTTCCCGCCGATATCAGGAAAGAAGGCGGCGTTGCACGCATGTCTGACCCTAAACTGATCAAAGAAATAAAAGCTGCCGTCACCATTCCCGTCATGGCAAAAGTGCGCATCGGCCATTTTGTTGAAGCACAAATTCTGGAAGCATTAGCCGTTGATTTTGTCGATGAGTCGGAAGTATTGACGCCAGCCGACGACCGTTATCATGTCGATAAAACAAAATTTACCATTCCGTTTGTCTGTGGAGCAACCAATCTGGGCGAAGCATTGCGGCGCATCAATGAAGGTGCTACAATGATCCGCACCAAGGGCGAAGCAGGAACAGGGAATGTTGTCGAAGCGGTAAAACATATGAGAAAAATCACTGAAGAAATCACGCTCCTGAAAGCAGTATCAGAAGTAGCATTGCAACAGAAAGCACAGGAATATCGCGTTCCGGTTGAATTGGTCAAGGCAACCGCACAGTTGGGCAGGTTGCCGGTGGTCAACTTTGCCGCGGGTGGCATTGCAACTCCTGCTGATGCAGCATTGATGATGCAGTTGGGCTGTGATGGCATTTTCGTAGGCTCAGGCATATTCAAAAGTCAAAATCCTGCAGCGATGGCAAAGGCAATCGTTCAGGCAACAACACATTTTGCAAATCCAAAGTTACTTGCGGAAGTTTCTGAAAATTTGGGCAAGCCCATGAAGGGAGATGAAATAGCAACGCTTGACGTGCAGATGGCGCAGCGCGGATGGTAAGATGATTGGCGTTCTTGCGCTGCAGGGTGCATTTATTGAGCATATCAATATTCTGAAGAAGCTCAATGTTGAAGCAAAAGAAGTGCGAACAGTTGAAGATTTTAACGTTGTCGATGCGCTGATCATTCCCGGCGGTGAAAGTACGGTGATGATAAAACTTCTCAAGCAGACGGGTTTGGATGATGCGATAAAAGAAGCAGCACAGCACGACATGCCCATCTACGGAACGTGCGCGGGAGCAATTGTGCTGGCAAATGAAACAGATAAAGAAATCACTCCTCTCCAATTGATCGACATCACGGTGAAACGCAATGCCTATGGTTCGCAACAGGATAGTTTTGAAGCTGAGGTCACATTCAATGGCAATCTTCATACAATATTCATCCGCGCTCCGATGATCGAATCGATTGGAAAAGAAGTCGTTTCATTGGCAGAGCATAACGGCAAAACAATTCTTGCACGGCAGAATAACATTCTTGTCTCGACGTTTCATCCCGAGCTGACCAACGACACGAGAGTCCATCAATATTTTTTAGAAATGCTGAGGCCAATAATCACAGTTAGATGAGTGCTTCTTCCGGAAATGAAAAAGTTTAAATAAGATGACGCTTCAAATGGTCCCGGAGGGGTTATTATGGCAAAAGTCAATGTAAAAGTCTACACAACGTCAACATGCCCATGGTGCGTGCGGGCAAAAGATTTTTTGAAGATGAAGAACATCAAGTTTACTGAGGTCAATGTTGGCGAGGACGAGAAGGGCAGGAATGAGATGATTGAAAAGTCTGGGCAGATGGGTGTTCCTGTGATTGAGATTGAGAGAGACGGTCGAGATCCAGTGATCATCATTGGCTTTGACAAGGACGCAATACAGGAAGCGGTTTCGTAAAGCTTTTAATCTCTCTTTCTTTTTGGTTACCTATGAAGATTGCAGTTGTCAGCAGGAGCAAGAACCGCCTTGAAAATAATCTTCAAACTATCAGAAAATATAAGCGTTTTATCAGTGATAAGCCCGATGTCGTCGTTGCAGTTGGTGGTGATGGCACATTCCTTGCAGCAGAACGATATTATCCAGGAACACCAAAGCTTCTTGTGCGCGATGGCAGCATCTGCAACAAGTGCGACTGGGATAATCTCGATGAAGGGTTGAAGCGCCTGCTTGAAAGCAAATTCTCAATAAAGACATTTCACAAGATACAGGCTGATTTCAAGGGTTCGTTGCTCGAAGCGGTTAATGATATTGTTGTACGAAATGTGCATCCAACGCATGCGATACGGTTCAGGCTGTTGGTAGATCACAAAAAGATTGGAGATTTTATTGGGGATGGTGTTGTGGTCTCGACATCATTCGGCTCTGAGGGTTATTTCAGATCGATAACGAAAAGACATTTTGAGCAAGGGCTTGGGATAGCATTCAATAATATTACAGAAAAACGTGAGCCGTTGCTTGTCAATGCAGATGCCACAATCACCATACAGCTCACACGAGGAATGGCGCACGTTGCTGCGGACAACAATCCACACGTGCTTGTTGCAGACAAAGGCGACAAAATGACCATAAAACAGAGCAAGAGTACGGCAAGAATAATCCGTTTCTAATGGGCAAAGCTTAAAAAGGCAGCTTCTTTATACTAGCATATGTCTCGATTTAAAATAACCCATGAGCGGCCGAAGTGTATTGCCTGCGGAAGCTGTGCTACCATATCACCGAAACACTGGGAGATGAGCGAAAAAGATGGCCTTGCAGACCTGAAGGGCTGCACGATGAATGGCGAAAATGAAGAGCGGATCATTGACGAATCTGAAGTCTTAGATAACAAAGAAGCGGCGAACGTCTGTCCGGTGAATATCATTCATGTCGATGAGATAAAAGAAGAAGTAAAAGAGAAGCCTCTGGTGAATGAAATTTAATATTCTGTCTTGAGTGATGCCAGATGATGTTCCGCGTGCCTCTTGTATGTTTGATACTGCTGGATGGCCTCATTTAACTTTTCCATCTGATACTTATATCGTTGCTCAAGCTTCTCGCGCCGCTTTGGGTGATGCTGCTGATGGATTTTTTCTTTCAGCCGCGCAACGCGCTTCCCGTATTTCCTGATATACCACGACTGGACGCGGAGCGATGCGGTGTATTGATACACACCTGCAATATGGGTTCTGATGGACATACAATCACCTCTTTGTGACCATGAAGCAATGATCACGCTCAAATGGATCAAGGATGCGGAAATCAATCACTTTCATCTTTTTATCCAGTAACATACGCACGTCATTAAATAACTTTTTGGGTTTTTGGGTGATATCAATGCTTCGCGCTTTCACTGCGATGAGCGCATAGCCGTTTGGCTTGAGGAAGCGTTCGATGTTTCTGAGGAAGATATCTGCCTGGTTTCGTTGTGCAATATCCTGATAGATGATATCCACTTTTGGAATATCTGCATATTCTTCCGGATGATTGGCATTAGCAAGCATCGGCGCTATGTTTTCCCGCTCTTTTGCAAGGAACACTAAATCTCTCACCACACGTGGTGAATTATCCAGTGCAAAGATAAATCCCTCATTGCCCACAATGTCTGAGATAAATGAAGGAGTATAGCCGTGTGCCGCGCCAAGGTAAAGCACAACGCTGCCTTTTCTGATGAATGAGTTAGCGCAGCCTTTGATGATAGCTGCGGCAAGTTTGCTGCGATGAGGATCCCATTCCCGATACTCAATGTTGTCCTCTTTGACCGTTCGCTCTCCGAAGAATGTCTTTCCCGGCGTGAGGTTTTTAGTGTACAGGCTGCTCCTGTCCTGGTAGACTTCGAAGATTTTGCTGGGTTTCATCTAAACCTCTTCTCCAGCTCTTCCTTATACTCCTTCGCTTTAAACTCGCCTTTAAAATAATCCAACCGAGCGCACAAACTTATCTTATCCGCCAATGCGCGCGCAGATTTTCCTTTGTCTTCTCGTTTCGCGTTCTGCACCACCGGATGGTTGACAATAATGCCGTGCTTTGGGCTCTTTGCCTTTCTCGTTA
>CAYIKL010000035.1:0-9747 GCA_964364045.1 uncultured Methanosarcinales archaeon | reverse complement strand
ACGGCTCAAACGCCACAATCTTTAATAACCCGCTCCTCAGAAAATTCCAAATGCTCCCCTACACCCTCACATACGCTCCAAACAACACGAAAGAAATTCTTGGACAGGAACGTGCAATTCTCACAATCAACCATTTCATCAAGACCTTTCCGCAAAGAAAGAAAGCACTGCTGCTCTACGGCCCTCCAGGCTCAGGAAAAACCTCTTCCATTTACGCCGCAGCCAAAGAATCAAAACTTGAAATTCTCGAAGTGAACGCATCCAATTTCAGGGACGAAAAAAAACTCAGCGCCTCAATCGGCGAGGCAAGCAAGCAGCAATCATTATTTGCCCAATCAAAATTATTATTAGTCGATGAAATTGATGGCTTGTTCAACCGAAAAGACCGTGGTGCAGTCCCAACGCTCGTCAACCTCATCAAAAACACATCGTTTCCTATCATGTTCACCGCAAACAATCCTTGGGACAGCAAATTCTCCAAGCTTCGCTCTGCCTGCGACATGGTCGAGTTCAAGCAATTAAGCCATCAAACCGTTCTTGCCATCCTGAGAGATATATGCACAAAAGAAACCATCACCTACGAAGAAAGGGCATTGGCATCTCTGGCAAGAAGAGCAGGCGGCGACGTTCGCGGCGCACTGATCGACCTCCAAACATTAAGCAACAACAATACCTTCACATTCGACCAATTGGAGCTTCTCGGCCAGCGCCGGCAGCTTGACACGATGTTCAATGCATTGTTAAAAATTTTTAAGACCACTGATGCATTTATTGCACGCACTGCGTTTAACGATATCGATGAAGATTTGGAAGAAGTGCAGCAGTGGATCGATGAAAATTTGCCGAAAGAATATACCAAGCCGTATGATATCTACCGCGCCTATGAAAAGCTGTCGCGTGCCGATGTTTTTCGGGGAAGAATCATCAAGCGCCAGCACTGGCACTTTCTGGCCATCATCAACGTTCTCTTAAGCGCCGGCATTGCATTAAGCAAAGACGAAAAATATCCTAAATTTGTGCGCTACTCTCCCACACAGCGCTTTCTCAAAGTGTGGCGCGCAAACATGAAAAACGCAAAGCGCAAAGCAATTGCAGAAAAGATAGCAGCAAAGACCCACTGCAGCACAAAAGTCGCGTTGCATGCAACATTGCCCTACCTCAAGCCGATGTTTAAGAGTAGGATTACTGCAGCTCCCATTATCCATTTTTTTGATTTTAATAAGGAAGAGGTTGCGTGGCTGGCGCAGTAGAAAAGCATAAAAAGGATACACCTTCTCCATAACCTATGAATTACAGAGTAGCATCCCTGTCTGACCCAGCTGCAGATATTACCCGTACATTGCGCCCTGAGCTTCCGGACAATTTGACAGCAACAATCGCTTTTTTACAGCAAGAAGCAGAGAAGCATCCACTTTATTTCCCTCCTGCTCAAAACATTCCTGCATTTATACGTGAAGTGTATGGCAATTCTCGAATCTCGGATAACCTTTAAATACGCCAACAAAATTTAACATACTATGCCCACCATCGACGAACTCGCCACATTCTGCAAAAAGAAAGGTTTTGTCTACCCTTCTGCTGAAATATACAACAGTCTCGCAGGCTTCTTTGATCTTGGACCATTAGGTGTCGAACTCAGCACTAACATCAAAGCACATTGGTGGCATCATTTTGTCCGAAGCAGGGAAGATGTTGTTGGCATCGATGGCTCCATCATCACCCATCCTAAAGTATGGAGAGCATCAGGACACCTGGACAGCTTTGAGGATATTTTTGTTGAGGATGTCAAGACAAAGGAGCGCTACCGCGCAGATCATCTGGTGGAAGACGCATTAAAGATTCCAACAGATGGAATGTCAGTCGAGCAGCTCTGGCAGATCATCCAAAAGCATGAGTTAAAATCACCCAAAGGCAATCCTCTCTCACAGCCAAATAAGTTTAACCTGATGTTCCATACCAACATCGGTTCGATAAGAGATGAGAAATCAACCGCGTATCTCAGACCAGAAACTGCACAAAACATTTTCATTAATTTCAAAGCGGTCCAGGAAACATCACGATTAAAACTTCCCTTTGGCATCGCACAGATCGGCAAGGGTTTTCGTAATGAAATATCCCCCCGTGACTTCCTTTTCAGAGTGAGAGAATTTGAGATGATGGAACTGGAATATTTTTTTGACCATGCAACAGCAAGCAAATTAAAGCCAAAAAACCTGAAGCTCACATTCTTATCGCAGGAAGAGCAGCATAAAAAATCTCCAAAGACGGAAGCAACAACGATTGTACAATTGCTTGCGTCAAAAAAATTGGCTGTTACCCATGCCTACTGGCTGGCTGAGGCTTATCAGTGGTTCCTTAAGCTTGGCTTGAAAAAAGAAAACCTGCGCATTCGTGAACATACGAAAGAAGAGCTCAGCCATTACTCAACCGCGACCTTTGACATTGAATACCTTTTCCCCTTCGGCTGGAAAGAGCTGCAGGGCTGCGCAAACCGCGGCATGTACGACTTAACACAGCATGAAAAGCATTCCAATACAAAACTCTCCGTGTTCGATGAAGATACAAAGCAGAAAATATTGCCATCGGTAATCGAGCCCGCGTGGGGTGTTGGAAGAACCTTCCTCGCACTCTTGCTTGATGCCTACAACGATGACAAAAAGCGCGGCAACATTGTGTTAAAACTCAATCCGAAACTTGCGCCCATCCAAGTTGGTGTCTTTCCATTGGTTAAAAATAAAAAACAAATCGTGAAAAAAGCAAGAGAAATATTTAACGCACTAAAGCAGAACTTCACAACAACCTATGACGAAAGCGGCTCGATAGGGCGGAGATATGCGCGTGCAGATGAATTAGGCATCCCATTCTGCATTACTGTTGATTTTGACTCCTTGAAAGACAAGAAAGTGACGATTAGAAACCGTGACACCACAAAGCAGATCCACGTCAAAGCAAGTGAGTTAAAAGATATCATCTCCAAGATCATGACAGGAACGCCGTTTGAGAAGTGTGGAAAGCTAATGAATTAATTTTTATCTGTTGGCTTCGGGATTCCACGCACATCCACTTCAGCACAAACAAGACTACCAATGACTTCTAAATCTGAACGGCCTGTGAAAGTGTGTAGTAGGTGGGGTCGAGCAATTACGCCATTCTGAGTTACATGCTCTCTAACATATTCAGGATCAAGAACATACACGTGGGTCACCCCTATTCTTGCGTGGGCAAGCACTTTCATCGTTTTGATAAAATCATCACCCGAACCATGAACTGCTTCTGCGATTGTTCTCTCATCGTCATATAAAGAATCTTCATAGCCAAGTGTATCTATCTCAAGAGAGGCTATCTCATCGTCGTGCTTGTATAGTCCGAGCTGGGACGATAGTCTGAGCCCGTACGCATCAACCCAGGTAATATCTAATTCAAGTCTGCTAAGCTCCTCGACCTGAGCAGGTTTCAACAGATAATTACCTGTATTAACCAACTCTTGACAGAAAGCCTCTATGTTACTTGCAGCAATCGCTCCGAATATTTGTTTCCCACCAATACCTATACATACTTTTCCTTCACTATCAACCCGATAAAGGCTAAGGTTCGCCGGATAGAAGATTTCACCGCGAAGCCCCCTACGCGTCCTACGCTCTGCTTGCAGTTCAGCTGCTGTCCTCCAACTTCCTAACTGGAATTGTGGAACCGTAACGACCAGTGGTCCAGATCTGTTCTCCACTTTCTGCTCAAGAATTACCATTTTAGTTGAGAAAAACCATCCTCTTATAAATCTTTCTTTCCCCAATGTAAGCTCAATAATAAGTATTTTTATTAATATAAATAAAACAAGAATAGTAAGCTTTAAATAGTTAATATATATAAGTAGGATAAATTGTCTGAATACTCCCTCATAAAATCTATGAAATTATTCAATCACGAAAAATTCTCACAATATAAAAAACAGAGTAAATTCCTACAGTTTGAGGAGCAAGGGAACTATGCCAGCTGAATTTAAGCGAAAGCTCTATACACGCGGCAGTTCTTACGAAACCACCATCCCCATGCCCTTGCTCTTCAAACTTGATTTAAAAAGCAAAAAATATAATGTCTTGTTCAAGTACGATATCGAAACAGATAAATGGTATATTGATTTTGAGATGAAACATGAAAGGTGACGCAAAGCTTGCATTCATTTTCATAGCATTGCTCCTTATCATTGCAGCTGTTCCCATCCTTCTTTCTCCATCGCTGACTGGCTTCGGTTATTTTAGTTTAGAGCCTGAAACACACCAGCAAACCACTGCATCGCGCGTACAATCATTGATAACAGGATACATAGTAAAAGCAATCCCAACACGAGGGCAGGCGATGATCCTTGTGGTCATGGGCGTCCTGCTTGCAGTGCTTGGTTATATTGCACACCGTCTGAAGCGCCCGGATCCCAGTGAGCAAGTGGAATTAGAAGCAGAAACTGAAGAATCTCTTGAAGAACCACCTCCAATTGAGACTGAGCCTCGAATTAAGTTAGATCTTCAACAGGTGAAGACTGGTGCATACGATGATGCGCTCGAAAAGATTCAGAAGGAGCTCGACAGGTTGTAGAAACCATTATATAGTACTTCTCTCAAAATGAATGCAATGGAAATAAAAGACCTTCAGCCAAGGATGGGCAATGTAGATATTATTTTGAACATCACAGAGAAAGGTGACGTCCGCACTTTCGAGAAGTTCGGCAAATCAGGAAAAGTCTGCACAACAGTTGCAACCGATTCATCCGGAAAAATCAGTCTCACGTTATGGAACGATGACGTTGATAAAGTGGCTGTCGGCGATAAAATTCAGATTAAGAACGGCTGGGTCGGTGAATATCAGGGTGAATTGCAATTAAGCACCGGCAAGTTTGGCACGCTTGAAGTTCTTGAGAAAAGCAAAGCGGATGAGCCGAAGACTGCTGAGCCTGAAGATTCTGAACCAGAGGAATTTGATGAGCCCTTCACCGATGAAGAAGTTGTTGATGACGAAAAATAATCAAAAGCCTTATAAACGCGCTGTCTGTTTTCTGACGTTGCTGGGGACATAGCTCAGACTGGGAGAGCACCACGCTGAAGAGTCATTCTGACACGTGGTTGTCCTGGGATGTTAATATTTAACACAGGAATTCAAATCCCAGTGTCCCCACATTTTTATGCCTGTTCTTTCACGCGCGCAACAACAAGAGTGATGTCATCCTGCGCTTTTCCGCCACAGTGTTCCACAATTTTGTATAAAATGTCCTGCACAATCTCGTCTGCTGGTTTCCATCTTCTGACACTGCGCCGGAATGTTTGCTCAAGCCCGTTTCGCACCTCAGAGAACAGCCTTCCTCTTGCACTTCTTGCTTCAGTAACACCATCCGAATACAAGAGCAATACATCGCTTTCATCCAGCGACGCTGAGAATATCGAATATGGCTTTTGTTCATCATCTTCCCGAAGAGGAAGGCCAATGGCAACTCCTGCAAGAGAAGGAAGCGTTTCTATTTGCCGTGCACCTGCTCGATAGATGAGCGGAGAAGGCTGTCCCATCCCGTAGAATATGGCATCAAAAGGAAATTTCGTTCCCTGCTGTACATCAACCAACATAAACGCACTGAAAAACATCTTTCTGCTTTCTCCACTTTCTTTTGCAAACCTTCTTGACAAATCTTCCAGCGCATGTTCATTTCCATTGGCATGTGCTCGAACAAAGAATTCTTGCGTCACTCGATGCGCATGATTATGCGCCAGCAGTCCTTTACCCATACCGTCAGTGGTTACAATACGTACATTATTGCCCATTCGAACAATCCCAACATAATCACCAGAAATATTTCCTGACTCCGGGATGCATGTTGCATAGACATCAAGTGTATCAGTGCTATAATCTTTTCCGTCTCTCACGGCAAGATCATCAAGATCGATTAACCCTTCACCGGGATGCGCCATAAGCCCCACTAATCCTGCCTATTTTTATACCTTACGCCAACCCCGGCATAATCCGTGCTGCAATATAATTGAACATCAACATCACCACAAGGCTGATCATGCAGTACAATATCGTTGAGCTCAGCAAATACTTGCCAATGAGATAGCGTTCGTTCAATTTATCAGAGCCGTTTTCAATCCCATTGCTTAAAATAGTGAGTATGTATGTGATTTGCACAACATATATCCCGACAATGATCTGAAAGAAGTATGCTGGAACACCATTGCCAAAGAGATCGGGAATGCCACCAAGCCCGCCTGAAATCTCTCCTCCTTCCTGAGTGATCCGCGCAATATTCTCACTGAGACTAATCAAAATAGTGGTAATCATTGACGTGATGCCTATAACAATACCAGCGATTGCAGGCGTTAAAAATTTGATCTGCCCTTTCATTGATGCGATGATGTCTGCAAGCAAATCCTTCAGCCGTTCATCCACACGATGGATCTCTTTGATGTAGCGTGACATTGAGATGAGCGCCTGCGCCGCTACTTTTGGTCCTTTCTTGCTGCTCTCAACAAGCACCTTCATCGAGCCTTCAATAACCTTCGACGGATAATAGACCAATGCTCCTGTCTTTGGATTAAATATAGCATCCTGGACGCTCATGCCCATTTTCGTGATATTACTGCTCACCAGCGAAAAGAAGTCGCCTGAAACAGTCCCCTGCATGATGCCTGCGACTTTTCCAAATACGATCTCTGCCGGCAACCCATCTCCTAAGCGGTTTCCCAGCTGGAACAGTGCCGAGGCGAATTCAGTCTCCAGCTTTTTCGTATTTTCCCTGATCGTGATTACATTTTTGCTTCGAAGCGCAAAATACAACCCCACACCAACGCCAAAGCTGAGCGTCACCAGCAACGAAAGCACTGCTGCTCCAAGCCCGTATGGCCCGATGCGCTCCTCTGGTTTGCACTCAAGCCCTTCAGGGCAGACGTACCCGAGCAAGTCAAATGCATCATCATGAAATGATATATCGTACGTTGCATCGAGGGAATGGATGATTAATGGGCTCAAACCAAAAAAAAGCAACAGCAGCCCCACGCTGCCTGCAATAAGTGCTGGTGGTACTTTTATCTCCGCATGTCCAATGTGTATCAGAACTTTTTTGTATTTTGCAAGCTCAGGGTTTTCTTCGGTAATATCAGTCTGGCCATACCCTGTTGGCCGTTTGGAGAGCACGACTTTACTGAGATAGTAGACACTTACCGGCAGGATAAGATTATACAGCACTGCGATGATGATTGCAAGCTTGCTTGGCGATGTCTCATCGCTCGCAAGAAAGCTGACAACCAATGGAAGGATAACTAGTCCTAAGATAGGGAGGATAATTCCCAGCATATGCAGCATCGTGACCGGATTTTGCAGGTTATGCGCATAGTGCAGCATTTTTTCATACGTTTCGGTGAGCATGACTGAAAGTGCCTTGTCGAGCACGTCAAGCCGCCTGCTTTCGCTTGGCTCATATAACGATCCTTCAATCAGATGGAACGATTCGATAAATTCTCTATTCCATTTCTCCCATGTTTTAAGATAATTCTCAATCGATTCTTTGATCGTGCTGTACTCTCCCGTTTCCACATCCCACAACACTTTCTTCAAATCAAGCGACAATGGCGGACCAACATGATCTGCAGCAAACTCGATCGCTCGCTCGAGATTTGAGGTGTGCCTCATGTAGGTAACAATGTAGAAAATGCACTGAACCATCTGGTTGCTTGATTTCAGGCGCCAATTGTTTGCCATAAACTCCGGCAGCCGCTGCAATGGCGAGGTCAGCGCAACAGCTGCAATAAGCCCCATCATAAGATATAAAAGAAAACTGCTCAGCTCGGAAGGGATTCCATCGCTTGGAACGAAACAGCTGCTCAGGCTTGATGCAGACAGAAAACAAGCCCGGTTAGCAAAAAATGCCAATCCCATGATGATGAGAAAAGCAATGAGTGCGACCAGCACTGCAAAAGAAGTGGTGCCGCCCGGTGTTGCTTCGAGATGCGCTATTTTTAGGGCTTCTTCCAGATCCACAACGCGCTTGCTGTCGGGTTTTACACGAAGAAATTTCTCGGCAAACCGGCACAGATGTTCATATGCAGTCAGATGCCGTGGCAGGAACGCGGACTTGAATTCTTTATATTCCCGTGAGAGCACCTGCGGTGTCACGTTTTCGGTGAGCGAAACACCCAGCTCTTCCCGCAGCCTCTTTTTGTATTTTTCAATCAGCTCTTCGTCCATGCGTCCTCGTAATTGATTGGTGAATAAAAACTATTTGGTGCGACGCAACTTTGCCTCGCGTTTCAGCCAGTCCTTGAACTCAAATAAGATGCGTTTTGAGTCCAATCCACCAGTTTCCTCATTCACTTTGTCGATGATCATGTGAAACCGATCATTGCTTTTCGTGACAAACTCTGCCTCCAGCAGCTCTTTATCCTTGCTCGCCAGCTTCACTACTTCTTCCTTCACATCTGCACGAAGCTGGATATTCTGCCACACTGCATCCCAGTTGCCTGCAAAATCCTTGATACTTGCCGCAATCGTCTTCAATACTTCTGAATCACCATTCTTCAGGCTGTCGGTTATCTGAAGCTCATCGGTTGTGGGATCATATTTCATCAGGTCAACAAACGCTCCCTCACGCAACGGATCTTCTTCCCATTCTTTCCGCACCTCAGTCACCTGAAGCACCCGGCGCTGTTTTCGCAATCCTGCTGCCGATCGCACAGGATTTGCTATAATGATAATGTCAGTTGCCTTGAAGCTGGTGCGCGGCACACCGATATCATTCACCACACGGTCATAGACGCCATAGGGCGATGCAGCGTGAATGGTGCCTGCAACGACATTTGCTGCCGCGCCGATGCGCATTGCCTCATACAATGAAATCGCTTCTTCACTTCTCACTTCGCCGATGATCAGCGCACTGTCGCCTAATCGTAATGTGCTTCTGATGCCCCGTGTTGCTCCCACTTCTGATGTTTCTTTGCCCGCAAGAGCGCCTGCAACCTTGAGCGATTGGATGTTATATCCCATTTTCCGTAATGCATCCGTCGGCAGCTCAAGCGTATCTTCAATCGTGATGATTCTGTATCGCGGCATGATTTCAACTAAAATGCTGCCTAACAGGCTTGTCTTGCCGCTGCTTCGTGTACCTGCAACAAGCATCGATCGTGTTCCGTCAATAAGGAACGAGAGCAATCCTGCACATAGCGGATTCATCATCTTTGCTTCAATAAATAGCGGAAGCGTCCATGGCTTGTCCCTATGTCGCCGAAATGAGTACGCCAAACCGCTTGGATTGAGCGGCTGAGTGATTGCAGCGACTCTGCTGGTCATGCCCGGAATTTTTAATTCAGTATCTAAAATAGGATTTGCTTCATCTAACGGCCGTCCTGAGATCAGCCTAAGTTTCGTTGCCCAACTTTCTGCTTCAGCTCGTGTCGGCACAATGTTGGTGGTGCAGTCATCAAAATCCTGATGAACGATGAAGATAGGTGTTTCACCCATGGGCGAGTTGATTGAAACATCCTGTATCTTTGGATCGCTTAAGAGCACTTCGATAAGACCAAAGCCGACCGTGTAGCGGAGCAGCACTTCTGCAAGCTCATCCATCTCCTCGTTCGTCAGCTGCATGCCACGCGTTTGCACAAGATCTTCTATCAAGTCTCGCCCGACATTGCTGAACACTTCCCGCATTCGCTCGGGGTCAACAAACTCTTCTTTGCTGGGCTTATGTTCCGACATGATTTTTCGCGCGCTGTCAAG
>CAYIKL010000034.1:0-10156 GCA_964364045.1 uncultured Methanosarcinales archaeon | reverse complement strand
GTCGTATGCGTAGGGTAGTTTTGGTAAAGTAAACATTCATTCCACCTCAAAATCAAAAAGAGTAAGCTGGTTTTTATAGTTAACTGAAATTAACCTAAAAAAACACTGCTCAACTCGACCCAGAGATTCGGATCGGTTTCTCTTCCATTCTTTGCTTTTTTACGTTCGTCCCGTGAACAAGAATGCGCCAACGTCGCTTCATAGTGAAGCCTCCCTCCTTTTCCTTCTTCACGTGTAACCCGAATATCAAGACGAGCAAACTGCCCCATGTCACCACCATCGACGATGGGCTCTCTCACAAGATAACTATGCGTACCCGTGGCTATAGCTGGCCGAGTCACCTCTGTTTCAACCGCTCCAGCGATACCTTCGCTCCCCAATTGCCGGACAAAATCACGAAACGTCTCAACAGTCCCACAGTCAGCATCAGTCCGTGGCACAGCAAGGCCACCATTCTGCCCAAATGTGATTCCTGTAAGCACCACCTCAGTACCATCTCTCTTCATCCTTCGACCTACTGACGCTAAAACTGCAATAACTTCCTCGCACGATGGCGCATACGTTCTCTCCGCGGTTGGTGAATAAGCTGGTGACATTTGTAATGACCTCCTATTTTCGAGTGGCAAAATTATATATTATATATAAATCTTTTGTACAAAGACATAAGAAAACTGGGGCCGCGAGGATTTGAACCCCGGTCGCACCCACTTCGGACTCGGTACGAAGTTCCAGCAAACTTGTTTGCCGATACCCCAAGGGTGAAGCCTACCAAGCTAGCCGACGACCCCATCGACTGCAGCGAAATAATCATTTGTTTAAGAAGCTTATGCTTTGAAACATTTATAATCTTACACCATTTCCCGGTTCTTATGAAAAAGGGGCTGTACTGTTTACTATTCTTCATTCTCCTGCCATATACATTTGCGTCAGAAGAAGAGCAGCTCTACACAGGAACTGTCCAAAGCGGACAGATAATAGAAGCAGAAGATCATGTCTTTGAAATCAAGATAGCAGGAACAGTCGGCGCTTCAGTGCGCTATGCAAACAAAACATTTCTCGTGAAGGCAGATGAATGTGAATGGGACGGCAATGTGAAATTCTGCATCGGCACTCCGGTCTTCACAAACAGCAGGGATCCGGAGACCTGGGAAGACATCTACCAGGTTGATGTTGACATATGGGAAAGAAAAGGGTTCGACATCAACAAAACTGTGGAAAAGGTGCGCCTTCTTATCAGTCAGAGAACAAAAGTTGAAGTCAGCATCCTGAACGACGGCGCATTTCCCATAGAAAATATTGAATTTAAAGATGCCTATCCACCGGAGCTGCAGGTAACTGATGTCGAAGGATGTTTTCTCAGCAATAATGCACTTGAGTGGCATGGAATAGTCGGCAAAAATTCAAGGCAGTTGTGTACCTATAGCTTAATAGCAATGGGAGGAATAGAGTATATGTCACGCGCGGAAGCAAGCTATTATGACGGCAAGGCAATGCAGCAGGCATACTCAAATAAAGTCAAAATACGGGTGCAGAATTCTTCACTGATGGTTGCACCTTATGTGAACATCACTCAAGGGATAGGTGGACAGGTTGATGTTGTATTGGCTCTCAAAAACATTTACCGGGGCAATCTGGATGTGCGCTCTTTTGAAATAAACATTCCTGAAGGGTTGGGCATTATTAGTGGGAGCAGCGATCTTGAAAAAAAAGGGCAGCGCTTGTTATGGAAAGGAGTAATTGAACGTGATGAAAGCAAAAACGTCACATTCAGCCTGAATGCGAAGAAAGCAGGAAATTTTACGATTGAGATCAAAGAAAAATATGTGGATGAAAGCGACAGGAATGTGATGGAGCAGATTACGTTTCAAATCGCCTGTGATTGTCCACTGATCCAGCACAAATTATTGAGAAAAGATGAGGATACAGCTCACTTGCGCGCGTATCTATCTAATCCAAGCTACAACAATATGTTTAACAACGTCAATGTTCATGTGTCCACAGATATCCCCAACGCAGAAGTTGAAAAGGAGTATCCAACATTAAGCAAACGAGACACGATTCTTCTGTTTAACGATGATATTGAAATCCCCGCAGAGGGTTATTTCTACACTGTTGAGATCGAATACGAATCGGAGCACGGGCAGAAATTTAAAGATTCAAAAAATATTGTTGTTGAAAGGGCGCGAAGCGCTGAGAATGAGTCAGATACAGCACATGAAATCTCAGTTAATGAATCTGAACAGCCTGAGACTGAATCGGAAACGGTTGAAGTACCTGATGAAAAGCAGAGCAATGTTCTTCTTGTTGTTCTTATTCTTGCCGTTGTAATGTTATTGATTTGGGCGGCGTATAACAGAATGTCTAAACGCAAGTAATGCCCTACTTAAACAACCCTTCACCTATCTTGAGGTAATGTTTGTAATCCTGTTTGGACATGCCAAGATGATGCAGCACATAACTTTGTTGGACATCGCCTTGCGCAATCTTTTTCTGCAGCTTTTCAACCTCTTCATCTGCTTTTTGGATGTGCGTTTTTATCCAGAACCAGCCTTTTCCCGTCTCATGCGCGCGCTTCAGGTAATTCTTCTCTTTCCTTGTTTCACGGATAAGCGTCAGGAAAATATTTCTCTCTTTGCCAAGCAGCACACTGTATCCATTCTTCACCGATTTCAGGAAGCTATCAACATCAGTGCCATATGCAACCGTCAAGGCGTTGCCCAATTCACGCGTCATATGCCCATCAGAGCCTGCAGTCAGCTCTTTGTCGATGAACCGCGCCCAGCTGATTGATTTCTTGTTCAACCTTCGTAAATTTGCGCTGTTCAACCCCTCTGCAAGCTGAAAGTAATTCTTCACACGCTTCATGCCTCCTTTTACATGGATCTTTTTTATGCCAATCTTTCCCACACCGTGCGGGTGTGCAGCTGAAACAACCGCATTGTAGCCCTTAGCTTTTTCCATTAACTGGTCGATGCTGATTGGCAGAAAGAAAGGGTTTTCCTTTTTCAATGGCTGCACAACACCAGCATAAAATCGCTTGAGGTCGTCGATATCATAAAAGTAATAGAGCGTATGCGCGCCTTCTTTTGTGCTTGCTTCCATGCCAGGAACAACAAACTCATCTTTTTTCATCTGCCATGCTTTCACCGCGCCTCTGATATCATTGTGGTCAGTAATCGCAACTCCATAGCCTCGCTTTCTGCAGCGCGCAAGCACCGCGCGTATGTCAGACACTGCGTCCATGCTGTATTCGGTGTGAAAATGCATGTCGACCGCCTGGAAGCCAACGCTGCGCATCATCTTGAACAATGCAGCAGGAACGAAGCCTGGGCGGCCGAAGAATACTTGTGCCATGGCTCAAGGAACTTTTTTCAGCATAAAAAGCTTCCTATTTTACGTGTCAAGAACCGATGGGTTTTTAAGCACAAAAATTATCCTTTCATCATGATAAAAGAGCTGCTCACAAACCCAGTTTTCCTTACAATAATCATCTCAAGCCTTGGGGCACAGCTGATAAAGATCGCTGTTTTCTTCCTGAAGTCTGGCAGCGTGCATCCGCTTGACATCGTTGCAACCGGAGGCATGCCGAGCTCGCACAGCTCATTGATGGCTGGCTTAACAACAATTATTTTCTTGACTGAAGGGCTGACAACAGCCTTTTTTGTGACATTGGCGCTGACCATGATCATCATCGTTGATGCGCTGGGCGTGCGCCGCACTGCAGGCGAAGAAGGCAGACTGCTCCATCTTCTCCTGAAGAAGACGAAACTCAAAGTCAGAGAGCCGCACTATTCGCTGGGGCATACGCCTGAGCAGGTTGCGGTGGGTGTTGTGTTAGGCGTGGCAGTGGCGGTTGTTGTCTATCTGTTATGAGAAAACCCGGCTGACTCCTTCCTCTTTCACTATATTTAACGTGCTCTCCACAAAGCTCTCCACTTTCCCTTCATGGCTGACGATAATCACCTGCTTCACGCCCAACTCGTCAAGCACATCACGAACACGGTCGAGCTGTTCAGTGCTGAAACCTTCGGTCGGCTCGTCCAATATCAGCACGTCTTTTGTCTTAATCGTTTCGATGACATCATTCACGACTTTATTCAGCGCAAGCCGGTATGCCAAGGCCGCACTTGTGCGCTCGCCTCCACTTAAGTACTCCACATCCACATCATAGCCATTCTGTTCGATCATCGGATTGAAGCTGTCATCAACACGCGCGCTCATGCTTTCATCTGCGATCAGCACCGCGAACCAATTCTTAAACAGTGCATTGAATTCCTGATAGATGCGCAGCATCACATGCTTTTCTATCGTGCTCATCAAATTAATGAAATACTCTTCAAGCCAGTTGCGCAGCTGTCGCAGTCGGGTAGCGGCTTTCACCAGCTGTTCCTTTTCAGTTATTTCACGTTCAAGGGCTTCAATCGCTTCTTCAGCGGTCTCACGCTCGGTCATCAGCTGTGCGCATTGTATGGAAGTCTCGCGCTCTTCTGACATAATGGTCTCAATCTCCTGACGAAGGAGTTTCAGCTTTTCTTCGACGTTCGCTAGCGAGAGGATATCGTGCTGCAGCGCGTTTGCCTTGTGCTCCAGCTGCTGCAGCTCATCAGTCAAGGCTTTGCCTCTCTCATTCAACTCGACCAGCTCTTTCTCTGCGCGTGCGCGTTCTTTCACTTTTTCAATCCGCTGCTTCAGCGTTTTCATCTCTGCTTCAAGGCCAATACCCTGTGCAAGTGCGTTCTTTGTGTTCTCAAGCTCGGAATTGAGAATGTCGCGTGTTGCTTTTCTCTCCCGAAATGCTGCGTCCTTTTCCTCAAGATGCTTCAGCTCTGCAACCAGCAGCGCATGCTGCTTTTCAATCTCACGAAGGCGCTCTACGTTCTTCACGTTTTCCCGAAGCTCTTGCTCTTTTGCAGCAAGCTCTTCTCTGTATTCCTGAATCTTGTTTGCGTAGAGCTCGGCTTTTTCTTTTTCTTTCGCATGCACTTTCGCTTTGTGCTCTTTGCTTACCGGCTGGAGGCATGTGGGGCACATGGCAAGCTGCAGGATGTTTTGCCGAAGGTCATCTGCCTGCGTCCTCTTCACCTCATACTCTTTCATCGTTCCGCTCAGGCTCTTTATGCTAAGTTCAATTTCATCTTTCCTTAGTTCAATGTTGTTCTTGCCTTCGAGCTCATGTGCCAATTCGCGTACAGCATTTCTTTTCTGCTCAACATTGTCAATGGGCATCTCCTTCTCCAGCGTCTTCAGGTGCGATGAAAGCAGCGCTACCTTCTGCTGCGATGTCCGCTGTTCAGTGATTTTCTCATTCAGCTCCTTTTCACGCTGCTCAAGCTCGTTCAATGGTTCAAGCTCCTGCACTGTTCCCAGCTGTTTTATTTTCAATTCATTCTTTTCGAGCAGCTCACGCCGGAACTTCTGCTGCGCGAGCACAGCATCAAGCTCACGCTTCTTGCTCTGCAGAATAATGATTTTCTCTTCAGCACTTTTCAACTGTTCTTTCTTGAGTGCTGCCTGCGCCTGAAGCTGCTGAGCCAGAGGCACGAGAGCGGTGAGGCGCTGATTTACCGCTGTGAGGCGCTCTTTTTTGTTTTTGTAAAGAATCTTCTTTTCATCAAGACCATGAGCGCGCGCTTCCATCTCTCGCTGTCTGGTTTTAAACTCTCGTGCGACAATCGCGCCGTTTTCCTTTATCCGCTTGTATTTGTCCACACCAAATATTCTGCGCAGCGTGTCGAGACGCGCCTCTTTTTCGTCTGTTAGGATAAGCTTCATCTCTTCCTGGGGGCAGTAGACGGTGTAACGATAAATCAGATTCCTCTTTTTTGTCACCAATTCTTCGGGATAACCTAAGAGCTGCATCATCTCTGCTTTCAGCTCAACGGGCATTGCGTCTTTCCGCCTGCCGTTTTTCATGATCCATCCAGGCAGCTGCATGATGACATTCTTGCTCTTCTTTAGCCCACGCTTGATGATGATCTCTTGGCCGGCAAGTTCAAGTGTCAGCTCGACGCTTGCTTCGTCTGCTCCTTTCCGCAGCAATGCGTTGCCGCTTAAGCGTTCGGTATCGCTGCCAAACAGTGCAAATTCGATTGCCAGAAGGATGGTGCTCTTGCCGCTGCCGATATCACCGCTGAGAAGCACCGAGCCGGAAGGAAACTCAATTACTTGGTTAGAATAGCTCCGTATGTTGTGGAGCTTTATCTTTTTGATGAGCATGGTTGATGCACAGAAATGTAATTTTAAAATGATTTGTATGGTTGAACATAGAGTTTAAGCATTAACTTTATAAATGACAATCAAAAATTTTTTGAGGATGACGAATTTTAAAAAATATGATGAGGATAAGGCACGTTCTCTGGAGATAGGTGCTGAGTTAGAGCGTCGTGTTCTTGATAAATTTGGGCCAAGGCGCCATGCAAAAAGAGATGCAGCACGGGCTTTTTCAGCGCTTGTTGACATAAGTAATCCACTTCATTTAGTTTATAATTATTGTAGGGGACCAAGCCCTGAAAGATTTTCATCTGGAGCGTATCTTGATCCAATTGCAAAACGGCATTTATCATTTCATCTACAAAGGCTCGCGCTTTTTTACCAATTGTTTGAAATTCCTGAAGACGATCGTGTAGTTCAGCTCACAAAGGAAATGAATCCTCATTTTCAATATCCGCCTAAAGCACCTGAGACAGCGTGTGAAATATAGGTAAGATTCTCAGACGAAAAATTAAAGCTCGAAGCGCGGCAGGTTCGATCACTGGAAAGAATTGCATTAACGTATGCAAGAAAAAATGCGGAAGGTCTTAACGACCATCCAGCCTTTTCTTGAATTTCTCGACAATTTCAATCGGCGTCGGATCAACTCCACGGTTAATTGCTGCATAATACGACACCCAGTCGCCTAGATAGATTGTCCAGAACAGGCGCGAGATAAAATCAGCCCCTTCGCTTTCAACAGAGATGACCTCTCCCATCATATCCTCAAAAACATCCATCCGCTGCTTGATGCGCGGATGATCATCTTTATCCCTCAGAATGAAAACGATGTATTCACCGTTCGGACGCGCAAATGCATTTATCTCGTGATGGTTAAACTCGGGGAAGAAGTTGCAGAAGGCATGCAGCTTTGAGTTCTCGTTGCAGTTCACTTTCCACTTCAATGCTGCAACATAAAATGCTTCTGATGCATAGATCAACGGAATCTTATTTCCTATCTTCTGCGCGAGCTCTTTTGCCTTTTGCTTGATGCGCTCCTTGTTGTCATCAATGAAACGCGCGACACGCTGCCAGCCAATATGTTTTATGACTCCTTGGCTTTCAAGCACATTGAGAATAGGTATTGTTTGGAGTGCAAATGCCATGCGCGGCTGAAAGCCGCTTTTTCCTGCTTTTGGAACCGGGACTTTGACATGCAGTGTTCCATCGCGCTCGGCCTTTTCAAGCAATTTCCCTCCGCTTGCGATGACAATCACCTGCAATTTTCTTTTTTTTGCCTGCTCGTAGAGCAGCAGGGTTTCTTCTGTATTGCCCGAAAATGATACGGCGAAGACAAGTGACGCGTTCGCGAACGCAGGCAATGTATAGCTTTTCACCAGCGTGATTGGAATGTCTTTGACAACACTTTTGACAATCTCACCCGGCAGTCCTGAGCCGCCCATGCCGCACATGAGAATATCCTTGAAAGGCGTACATTTGATGTCTTTGCCTAATTTGGAAGCGTCTCTGATCTGTTCAGGGAAATAGTCAAGCACGCCTGCAAAGTTCTCATTGTCCATGAAGCGCACAATCTATATACAGTTTATATACCTTTTCACGCAACACTTATAAACAATCTCAGCTTATATGCATGTATGATTACAAAAGAACAGGTCATCGAGATATTAAAGCAGGTGAATGATCCGGAGATTCAGGTCGACATATGGACATTAGGACTCATCTATAACATAAAAATAGAAGATAAGAAAATCATGATAACAATGACTTTTACCACCCCAACATGCCCGTATGGCCCGATGCTGCTGCAGGATGTGAGGACACAGGTTCAAGAAGGAACAGGGGCTTCTGTTGATGTGGAAGTCACGTTTGACCCGCCGTGGCAGCCGAGTGAAGAACTGCGCGCAACGCTTGGGGTTTGAACCAAAAGGCTTTTAAACAGTCCGCATTCTTTCCGCTGTATGGGGATATACAAGTACATTCGCAACACTTGGACAACGCCAAAGAAAAATCTTGGCCCATTATGGAAAGAAAGGTTAATCCGGTGGCGAAGGGAAGATGCAACCACACGCCTTGAGCATCCGACACGGCTTGACCGTGCGCGCTCATTGGGATATCGAGCAAAACAGGGCTTTGTTGTTGTGCGGCAGCGTGTTCTCCGCGGTGGACGGATGCGGCCAAGAATACGCGCAGGCAGGCGCTCAAGACATTATCACCAGCATTTCACGCTCAGAAAAAACCATCAGATGATCGCAGAGGAGCGTGCGCAGCGGAAGTACAGGAATATGGTTGTGCTCAATTCGTATCCTCTTGCAAAAGATGGTTTGCACGCATGGTTTGAAGTTATTCTTGTGGATCCAGAGCACCCGGTCATCAAGGCAGATGCAAAGCTTCGATGGGTTGCTGACAACCGCTCGCGTGTGTTTCATGGCAGGACACGAGCAGGCAGGAAAGTGCGCGGCATGCGCGGCAAAGGGAAAGGCTTTGAGAAAGCACGCCCCAGCAGAAGAGCGCATGATAGGCTGCAGTAAAATTTCTATTTGTTCTGACTAAAGCAATTCAGCCAGTTTCTTAATATCTTTATTTGCCACGTGCGTATAAATCTGTGTCGTCTTCAGGTCTTTGTGCCCAAGCAGCGCCTGGATGCTCCTTATGTCAGCGCCCGCTTCAAGCAGATGTGTTGCAAAGCTGTGCCTGAGTGTATGCGGCGTCACTCTTTTGTTTATGCCAGCTTTTATTGCTGCTGCCTTGACAATCATCTGGATACTCCGCTTGTTGTATTTCTTCCCAAGGTTTGACATGAAGACAAGCCCTTCTTTTCGCAGGTTGAATGCATTTATTATCCCGCTTAGCCTCTCATGAAGGAATACTATCCGGTCCTTGCTCCCTTTCGTAGTCTTCAGGTGTATTGTGCCCCGCTCAAAATCAAAATCTTCCCATTTTAAGCTGAGAAGCTCACTCAGCCTTATTCCAGTATAATACAGAAGCATAAGCACCAGCCTGTGCTTCAGGTTCAGCGTCACGTCAAAAAGCCTGTTTATCTCTTCCCGGTTAAGCACCTGCGGCAGCTTGCCTGTACCCTTGGCCAGCGGAAGCTCATCATGGAACGGCTGCTTTAGCACGTTCTCATGAAAAAACTTCAGTGCAAAGTAGACCGTGCGCATCGTTGAGTTGCTTTTGTCAGAATATCTCAGCAAAAAATCTCTCGCGCTGCACCCCGAATTCAAAAAATTCTTTAATATTGAAATATACACTTTCTGGGTCTGTGCCGAGTGTCTACGCAGCCGCAACTCCTCAGACAGTTTTATGAGATAAGCATCTCCACCTTCCATAAACACTTAGATTAACTCCAAATTCATAAAACTTTCGCTTTAACCATCAAACAGTCTATTTAACGCAAACAAAACTGCGTTAAATAGGTGTTTCTCAAAATTTGTCGTCGATAAAAATCAATTTGAATAAATTATTTTGAGAATGTCGACGACAAACTCTGCGCAAACTGCGGTTTGCTTGCCCCGTTGCACTCTCCTTTCAGTCGGGTCGTGAAACAGCCATTAAGACTCCGCTCGTTGCACTCGCTCGCCCTCGCAATTATCGATTAGTTTTTCAGTATGTTGCTCGGGGAAATTTTCCCTTCGGAAAACTTCTCTTAACGGCATACGTTAAATCCAATATTTTAGTTACCTAGAATGACTACTTCCTGACGGAAAAACATCTAACTTTAGGGTTGCTCTCTTCGTTTAGTCAGATAAAAACACAAGAATCGAAAATTGAAACTTTCACTAACAACAACTAAACGATTCCACTTCGTTCCATCAAAATTTTTCAAGAAGTTAACATAACGGAGTTGGGGGCTATTTTACTGCTTCTAAAAACACAATGTTAAAACGACATCTTTCTACTTCTGCAACTGTACTAAATCCTGCATTTGATAACATTTCTGGGATTC
>CAYIKL010000033.1:0-10156 GCA_964364045.1 uncultured Methanosarcinales archaeon | reverse complement strand
AACTTTACTCAGCGGGCTTTATCCTGAGAAACATGGCGCTTACCGGATTGGGAAGAGGATTGGTGAAGATGTCAAGCTCCTCCCACAAATTCTTAAAGAGCATGGCTTTGATACCCATGGGTTTAATCCCTCAAACCGGGCGGGTGCTGAACTGGGCTTTGATCGCGGCTTTGATAATTATTTTGATCTCTTTAACCTCACCTATGAATATGCTGATGCGATGAATGAGGAGATCTTTCCATTTATCAAAAAGTTGGATAAAAAATCAAAGCAATTCTTATTCATTCGTTATGAAGATCCGCATGCGGACTATGCTCCAAAAGAAAAATTCTTCTCTCAACAGAACCGGGCTGACTGGAATGATATAACAAATCCGTTCTCTCAACAATTTTTAAATTTGTCAGAAGCTCCGGAAACTCGTCAAGAAGCAGCACAACATCTTGTCAATCTGTATGATGATGAAATTCTTTTTACAGATAACCATTTGAATCAGCTCCTCAGCACCTTAAAAGATAAGGGAATGTATGACAATTCAATAGTTGTCGTCGTATCCGATTATGGTGAATCTTTTGGCGCTCACCAATTCTTTTCTCATGGAATGTATCTTTACGACGACCTTATTAAAGTCCCTTGGATACTCAAATTGCCCGATCGATTTGGTGCAGGGACTGTCGTGGAAAAACAAGTGGCTCAAATTGATGTGCTGCCGACGTTGCTTTCTTTGCTTGGAATAGATACCACCTTTCATGAATTTGACGGTATTAATGTCTTCGGGGAGCCTGAGGTATTAACCTATTCTTATACCCATTATACCTTTGGAGAAAAGGCCTATTCCTCTTATTCGGCACGGAACAGACACGGAAAATTTACAATAAACACTCTCCAAACTAATGAGTCGGGCTTTAAACCTGTTTTAAATTATTCAAGCCTTGTATGGGTTAAATCAGGGTATCTTCTCAGCTTTACTGGGTCTCCTCTTGGTAATGCGGATATCGTTCTTAAATCATTTTATGGCACCCGTGATGTCAGCCTTGAAGTCAATGGTGAACCGTTTACCGTCTTAACGCTTGGACCCGATTCTGTTCCTGTTGATCTTCCTGCGCATACCCAAACACTCCGTATTTTTGCGCTTTCACCTTGCACAAGGTTATCTGATTTTGGTCTTTTTGATGATCCACGATGCCTTTCTTTTGGTTTTGTCATTTCGCCACAATTCGTTCCAGATACCCCCTCACAGAAATTTCTTGGGCTGCAAGCCTATTATTATGATCTTGATAACGACCCTTCTGAGGAGCGGGATTTGTATGGTCAAAAAAAGTACAAAAGAAGAATAAACTATCTTGAAACTCAGTTGTTTAACCATATTAAACAGATGCGGACTGTGCCTCAAAGTAAAGCAATGCCCTAACGGTCTTTAGTGGAGTTTTTGGACGTGGATGCTCAAAGTTAAGAAAAAAATATGCATTTATGTGTCCCCACGTTTAACCATACTTCAGTATGCGTCTTCGTGATATAAACACCTTTTTACCATATGTATTTATAAAGCATCTCCATTCGTAACTTTTCATGAACAAAACAGAACACTACCACGTCAAAGACCTTTCTTTAGCAGAGCAGGGCAGAAGGAACATCGAATGGGCTGAGCAGGAGATGAAGGCGCTGATGAAAGTGAAAGCACGCTTTGCGAAAGAGAAACCGTTGAATGGGCTGCGTATTGGGATTGCGCTGCATCCGACAAAGGAGACGGCGGTTTTAGTGAAGACACTCATTGCTGGTGGGGCAGACGTTGCGATTTGCGCATGCAATCCTTTGTCAACGCAAGATGATGTTGCTGCTGCGCTTGCAAAGGAAGGTGTTCGCATCTATGCCTGGAAAGGAGAAAACAATGAAGAATATTACGAGAATCTCAGGAAAGTTGTTGAATTTAAGCCTCACATTACGATCGATGATGGGTGTGATTTAGTTACATTAATCCATCAAAAATATCCTGAGCTTATTTCCTCCATTATTGGAGGCTGTGAGGAAACCACGACGGGTGTTATCCGACTTCGAGCTATGGAGAAGGATAAAGCGTTGAAGTATCCCATGGTTGCGGTGAATGAGTCAAAGACAAAACGGCTGATGGATAATGTGAAGGGAACAGGGCAAAGCACGATTGATGGCATTCTGCGTGCAACCAATGTGCTGCTTGCAGGAAAGACATTTGTGGTGTGCGGGTATGGGCCATGCGGGCAGGGTGTCGCGAAACGGGCACAGGGAATGGATTCCAAGGTTGTTGTTGTCGAAGTTGATCCATTTCGCGCATTACAGGCTGCAATGGATGGATTTCAGGTGATGCCTATGAAAAAGGCTGCTGCGCTTGGAGACATTTTTGTCACGGTAACTGGCAATAAAAATGTTATTGATGTTCCGCATCTGAAGCTGATGAAAGATGGTGTCCTCTTAGCAAATTCAGGACATTTTGATGCGGAAATTAATGTGAAAAAACTGCGTGAACTGGCCTCTTATCGGAAGATACGGCCGTTTATGGATGAATATGTGCTTGGTGGGAAGAAGTTGTACATTCTTGGAGAAGCTCGACTGGTGAATCTTGCTGCAGCTGAAGGGCATCCGTCTGCAATCATGGCAATGTCGTTCATCAATCAGGCGTTTGCGTGCGAATATTTGGTTCAGCATAAGGGAAAGCTAAAAGCGCAGGTGTATGCGTTGCCCGTAGAGAAAGATGATGAGGTTGCTCGGCTGCAGTTGGAAGCGATGGGTGTTGAGTTTGATGAACTGACTCTGGAGCAGAGGAAGTATGGCGAGAGCTGGAAGGAAGGGACTTAGAGTTTTGTTATTTTTGATTCTTTGATGTTCATTTTTTCCTTACAATCCCTTTTGTTGCATCAACTTCGACCATATCTCCATCCTTGAGCACTTTGGTGGCATTATGCGTTCCGATGATGCACGGCTTCTTCAACTCCCTTGCGACAATTGCAGCATGCGATGTTATTCCTCCTTCATCTGTCACGATTGCTGCACATTTTTTCATCAATGGAAGATAATCGGGGCGTGTCATCGGAGCTATAAGAATCTCGCCTTGCTTCAATTTTCCAAAATCACGTGCCGTATTTACCACTTTGGCGATGCCACGTGCATTTCCTGCGTAAGCTATTCTTCCGGTGATCTGCTCTGCCTTTTGGGTATGGTTAAATAAATCAGCGACGTTTTCTGCCTCTTTTCCTGTCATTAGGAAGAAGCCCTGGCGTGCTGTTACTCCAGAAAGTACACCGTTTTCTCTTTCTTTTATTTTTTTCATAAATCCCGGGTCATTTATGTGTTTAATCTCATCGTATACCATCAGCTGTGTCAATTTTTCTGGGATGCTTGTAATCCTTTCTAACAGCAGTTTCATCCACACAATGAGTTCAACATGCGTTGCTTTTCGCTGGTCGCGCAGATCGCTGAGCTTTCTGAAGAAATAGGTGATGTTTTGTGCCCTCTTTGGAAGTGATGCAATAAGTTTTTCGCATTCAGATTGTCGGTTTTTCATTCCTTCTGTGATGCTGTTCATCTCTTCTTGCATTTCCTTGACACTTTTTTTGGCAATCTTTTTCGCTTCATCTAAAAAGTATTTTTCGTCAAGCTTTTTCACGAATGCATAGCTGTTTTTGTACCAATAAAATGCTTCTGCATGTGCCTTGAGCTGTTTCTGAATGTTCTTCCCTTGTTTTAAAGCAAGCGCTATCTTCAACAAGCTTAGTTCCTGTCGCTGTGTATAGGATAATTCGAATGGAACGGTAAGTGCTGCGGCATCTTTTCCTGCTTCCTTCTCAATTATTTCTTCACTATTGATATCAAATGCGTCAATGAAAATGACGTGTTTCCATGCGTTCTCTGCTTTTGTTGTAAGTTCTTTAAACGCTGCGCGAGGATCTTTGTATTTGTTGTTCTTTATCTTTGTAATACACTTTTCAACATCTTGTTTCGCATGCTGCCACTTCTTTTCAATTTTTGCAATGAATGTTGTGTCTTTTTGTTGTTGTTCTAAAAACCAATGTCCGACCTCTTTCATCCCATTTTTGTCCCACCACCATTCACCTGAGCCATCTTTTACCATGCCGATGCACCAGGGAAAGTTGATGCCATACACTTCTTTCATCGTGTAAATTGATTTTAGCGGAAGCATGAGGTTGATAAACTTCCCTTCACCTGCCTGCCGGTAGAATGGTTTCCATTTTATTTCCTTGAGCAATTCTTTGTTGTTCATTCTGGAGAACATATAGGGATTGCTTTTAAACTTTAGTGGGGGGATTTCAACCCCAACTTTTTTCAGCTCATTCACAAACTGTCCCTTGTTCTTGAAATGAATGGTATGGATGCCCATGGCTGCTGCATTTGCCAGTCGTTTTGCAGAATCGTCTGTAAAGATTGCCTCCTGAGGCTTCACATTGAACTTTTTGAGAAGGTGATGGAAACCCTTCGGTGAAGGCTTTCTCGACTTGATCTGGTAGGACACAACACCATAGTCAAAATAGGGCGATAAATCAACCTTTTTTGACAAGATTGTCCAATACTCCCGGTTGTAGTTTGTGAAATAGGCTGTTTTGTAGTGTTTGCGGAGTGCTTTTGCGATATTGAGGATTTCGGGATATTCTTCTTTTTGATCCATCATTTTTTGAATGATTTTTTCCTGGTTTTCTTTTATCTTATATTTTTTTAATAGCTGCTTCCAGACGTCACTGCCTGTCATTTCATCTACTTCTGCCTTGTAGATTAATTCTTCATATGCTCTATAGAAGTCGTTGTCGCTAAGCTTATGCTCTTTTGCAAATTGGCGCACGAATGGCACCTCTTCTTCGCTGAAACAAACGCCGCTCAAGTCAAAAATAATCAGCTTTATCATTTTGAATTGACTTGCATTGCCAGCCCTGCGACCATGTTTCTCACTGCGGAGGTTGGCGTGCTCCTGCCGAGAATGGCGACGGGCTTCTGCAATCCCTTGAGAATGGTTGTTTCAAATTGCAGGTCGGCAAATTGCCAAAGCAACTGACATGTAATGTTAGACGAGGTTAAATCAGGGAATATGAGGGTGTTTGCCTCGCCCTTCAATGGCGAGTCGGGGCATTTGCGCTTTGCTGCGTAGGGGTTAACGGCTGCATCGCCCTGCAGCTCGCCATCGATAATGACTTTTTTGTCGTTTTTCTTTACGATAGCAACGGCTTCCCTGATTAATTCAGTTTGCGGCGTGTTGCCGCCGCTGCCTTTGGTGGAAAATGATAACAGCGCAACTTTTGGCTCAATCTCAAATATGCGCACGACATCAATGGCATTCATCGTTATTGAGACCAAATCTTCTGTGGTTGGCTGAATGTTTAAACTCAAATCGCTCATGAAATAGGTCTTATCTTTCATGGAGACAATGCTTACCTCAGAGACTAATTTCCCGGGTTCGCGCAATATCTGCAATGTTGGGCGCATTAGTGCAGCGGTCGGGCATATTTTTGAGCCAGCAACTGCATCGGCATAGCCGCACAATGCGTAGAGGCAGGCAAAATAATTTTCATCTTCAATGAGTTTATGGGCTTCTTCTTTGGTCATGCCTTTGTGCTTTCTCACTTCAACCAATTTCTCGATGAATTCTTTTTTTAATCCTGAATGTTTATAATCAACAATTTCTGCTCCTGAAATGTCAGCTTTGAGCGCTTTTGCTGCGCGCTTTATGGTTTCAGGGTCGCCGAGAAGAACGATGTTTGCGAGCTTTTCTTTGAGGATAATTCCGGTCGCTTCAATGCAGCGCTCGTCCCAGCCTTCGCAGATGACTACTTTGACGGGCTTTTGTTTCGCTTTCTTTTCGATAGTTTTGAGGAAGTTCATGCTGCTTTTTTGTATTCGCGTTCGCGATATTTGTGTTCTTGTTTGAGCTCTTTTTTCACTTCTTCGAGGCCTTTTGATGCTATCTTGGAAAGCAAAAGATTTGTTTCAAGATCGGATGCCTGTGCGAAATGGCCGGTGTGTAGCTGATGCTCTTTTCCGCCGTGAATGACATAAAATTTGTTGGCCTGCGGGTCGTATGCATCCTCAATTTTCACCAGCTCATCTCCAAGGCCTGCAGCAGCGTCATATCTTATTGGGTTGTCCGTGTATTTTTCTCGCTTTCCATACAATTTTATAATTGTTTTTCTTCCTTTGGGCGAGCTTGTGCTCTCATGCTCTAAGTCTATCATTTTTCCAATGGCATATGTGCCAATCCGTGGCTTGTCGTCAGGGTGAGAGCCGTAGGGGTCGCCTGCCATGCCCAGCACATATTTCACTCCGGTCTTTTCACGAATTTCTTTCAGTTTGTGCACCACTGCGTTCACGCCGCTGCTATGCGGTCGAATGATGTCAGTCCTGTATCTGAATGATTCCGGCTTTACCCCAGTCTTTTTGTAGATATCTACCATATTTTTCAGTATTTCTTTCCCTGCTGCTTCTGGACCTTGCTGGTAAGCCTTTCCCGGCCCGACATAAAATGTAACGCGGCCTTCACTCTCTTCAGCTTTTCGCATTGCTCTTCCGCCACCGTACTTATTTTGCGCTCTGCCCGTTACGATCCATGCAATATCCTTAGCATCTTTCTTTGGATCTTTCCTAAACGCTTTTATTCGCCGCCTTTGCTGGTATGCTTCCCATGGCGACATGAGCTGATTGATTGTGTTCATGACCTGGTGTCTTCCTTCGCCGATTGCTTCCTTCAATCGCCTGCCATAAGTCATCTCAGTTTCCCGCAGCTTTTTCAATAGTCCTCTTTGTTCTCCAATCTCTTCATGTATCTGTCTGATCTGTTCCTTGCTTGGGTCTTCGCCGGTTTTTTTGCGGTATTCACCAACATGGAGAACGGTGTAATCTCCTTCTTCGCTGTAGCGGACGTTCTCTATCGGACCGCTTTGCTTGAGCATTTCACCTATTTGTTTCTTGCCTTTCCATGTGAATTTCAGTAAAAAAAGCGTGATGATCATTTCTTCACCGCGGGAATGCCGCCCCATGTTTCATTGTCCGGTATTTCCCGCTGCGCCATGCTGTATGGCTCAATAACTGAGTTTTCACCGATTGTTGTTCCTGTTCTGATGAATGAATGGTGCTTGAGGTGGGCGCCATTTTTAATCCGCGTTTTTCCAAACACGGTTTGTGTAATTGTGTATTCATGGCCATCGAGATATGAATAGTCATCGATGCGCACATTATCTTCTACTGTGATGGAATCGCAGTAGATGTGGTCGAATACTACTCCTTTTCCGATATATACCTTCTTTCCTATTTTTACGCCCGTCATCTTTAATAATATTGTTTTGAGCCAGCCGTGTGGCAGGAGGCGTGTCAGCTCAATGATAATCCCATTGTAGAAGATTCTGAGAATATTGCGTGCGCGCCACCAGTCCATGCCTGCATTTAAGCGCCTGCCATCGTAATGGATCTTGAAATAATTTTGTTTGGGATCATGTATAAATTCTTTCAGCTTTTTTCTGAAGGTTTTGTAATAGTTCTTGTCTTTTGTTGAGGGCTTAAAGAACTTTTCAATCTCTTCAGCTGCAAGCTTTTTCATGAGCTTTGCGGGCTTGCCGCTCCATAATTCACCATCGCCGGTTTTAGTATCTAGTGCTGAGTAAAGGTTGAGCATGGAATGCTTGCTGAGCACTGCGCCGGGGTTTAGTTCACATAAGCCTGCAGTCATGGTGCGCTCTTCCAAGACACATCTGCCTAATGTAAGCTTGTTGCCTGCAACTTTGTGGGTAATCACGGTGCAACCGCCCCCAATCAGGCTGCCTTTTTTGAGGCTGATCAATTCAGGGAAATAGGGGTCGAAATAAATGTCATGGGGGATGCATGCGTCTTTTCCCACGTGCATGCCAGTCGTACGAAGCAGTGCGTTTTTTGCGTGCGAAGGCACGATCTTTTGCTGCAGGGTGAGACTGAGCTTATTGTAGAGAATTCTGAAAAGATTTTTTTTGTAATCATTCTTTGATTTTAAGGTTATTTCAGCATTTCTTTTATCAGATTTCAGAAGGTTATTCACAACATCTTTGACGTATGTTTCCATTGTATCCTCAAGAAGAGTTTGTTATTTAAATATTATGTGATAATCTTCACCAATCCGTGATTCGCTCTTACCTCAACCAGATCATTGTCTTTGAGCACTTTTGTCGCTATCTTTGTTCCAATCACACAGGGTTTTCCTAGCTCGCGTGAGACGATCGCTGCGTGCGAGGTGATGCCACCTTCATCGGTCACAAATGCCGCTGCTTTTTTCATGGCGGGCAAAAACTCGGGACGCGTCATTGAGGTTACTAAAATGTCTCCTTCCTTAAATCCTGCAATGTCCTTTAAGTCAATACATATCTTGACTTTTCCTACTGCGGTGCCAGGGGAGGCGCACATGCCAATAATTTCCTTGGTGAGCGCTTTGGTCTCATTCTTTTCATATGCTCGAATGAACTGCTTATATTGCTCGCCTATTAAAATATTTTCACTGTTAGGCGTGGTGAAAAAGATGACACCGTCTCTGCGCTGCTGCAGTGTTTTTAGTTTTATTTTGAACACGTCTCCGAGTTCATGAACTGAAAGATAGCGCAGCAATTCGTGCTTTATTCCCGTGCGTTTACTTAGCTCGTCAAGCAATCGCTCCATCTGCTCGATTGCCATGAGAATGTTCTTCTTTCTTAAATCCTGGAGATTGGTGAGGAAATCGGATAGATTGAGAAGTGTTATCAGTTCATCGTCAAGATGTAACTCTTTGATCAGCTTTTGTTTGTCTTTTCTAATTTTTTCTGTATCAATCTTATTGAACTTCAGTGTTGTGAGCTCATTTTTTACGTCATGTTCAGTCATCACTGTTCTTCCTGCATACGAGTTGCGCGCCCAGTGGAATTTCTGAATGTGCTTCTTTATTTCCTCTTCGCGCTTTTCAGGTGGAAACAGCGAGATTCTGTGTAAATCTTCTTCTTTCTCGCTGATGAAAGATTTTTCAGTCGGAGCAGAAAGCAGAGAGAGTCTTGTGTTGAGTCCTTTGGCATCGTTGCAATACTTTGACAGCTTTTTCTTGATTTCATCATCCATGGTTAACGCAAATGGCTCGATGATATGCGCTAGACCAACGGACATGCGGAGCGTGTGTGCTGCTTTTTTCAGCAGCTCAATCAGCACTTTATCGGAGGTGATGTTTACCGCGATTGTAAATGACTGGTTGTAGCTGGTCGTGTACTGCTCCTTGAGCTTGTTTAAAAATGTCTTGTCGCGCTTTATTTTTTCAAGAAGTTTGTCGCGCAATTTCTCAAGGTTATTGACGTGATAAAACATTCTGCCTTGGTCATCCTTGAATTCGTAGATGAACTTTTGAAATTTTTCTCCAAAAAGCTCATCCAAATCAAAGCCGCTGCCACCGCAGGGAATGAGAAGAAGAGGCGTGCCATTAAATGCCTGCACAATCCACTTGTCGTTCGCTTCCTGCTCGATGTTCATTTTATTGTTATAATTCCTGTATCTGCGTCAACTTCAACAATCATGCCGTCTTTCAGGACACGGGTTGCAACTTTTGTGCCGATGATGCAGGGCTTGCCCAACTCTCGCGACACAATGGCTGCATGTGAAGTTATTCCGCCTTCGTCGGTTATTACCGCTGCTGCTTTCTTCATTGCTGGCACAAACTCCGGCTGGGTCATGCAGGCAACAAGGATGTCGCCTTCCTTGACACTGTCAATGTCATGGTTATCTTTGCATATCTTTACTTTTCCCACTGCTTTGCCGTGCGATGCTGGGTTGCCTTTGATTTCTTTTGCATTGCCTGCGCCCGATTGCTGCTCGATTTCTTCGATCAATTTTTCTGCTTCTTTTCCGGTGTAGACTTCAAATGATGGGAAAACTGCTTTCGCGTCAAAGTAAATGGATGATTTTCTGCGCTGCTCAGGCTTTGCATTCGTCATTGATTTCATGATTTTTTCATCATATATCTCAGGTGGAGCGAGGAAGCGCATGTTTTCAATCGTGATGTTGTAACGCTTTCCAATCTCTTCCATACATGCATCGAGATAGGTAATTGTCAGTGTAATATATTCTTTCCTTCGGTCATGCATTTCGGCAATGAAATCGTTGATGGTGAGCAGTTGGATTAATTCGCTGTCGAGCTTGAGCTCTTTGATCA
>CAYIKL010000032.1:2966-10231 GCA_964364045.1 uncultured Methanosarcinales archaeon | reverse complement strand
TTCCAATACTTCTCCAATCGTTTGGTTTGTCATTTTTCCTCATGATTCCAGTCTTCCGCCAAGAACGAAGCATTGTTTTACAGCATCACATGCGCCATAAAACCCCTGCTCCGTTCATGGTAGCATTGGTTTATAGCCGCTTGATAATTGGAAAGACCAGAACACTGTCTAGGCAAACATTCATACTCCAACAATAATCTGTTCCAGACATTAATTATATAGAAAATATAAAGTCTATTTAAACTTTTCGGTTTACTTCATGCGTCGCCTGCGCTTTTCCTTCCTGAGTCTCTTGCGCTGCCACTTCCAGCGCATCTGTCCCTTCTTCTTCCATCGCCTGCTGCTTCGCTTCATTTATGCTGAAGAACAGTGTGTGGTTTTAAAATGTTTCGGAATTAATCCACCGTCAATACCTGCAAAGAATTCCCATACACGCCTAATACATCCCCTTCGAGGTTTCTTCGGTGCAGAAACTGCTCGACTCTTCGTAATTGGTATTCCAAATCCTGCACTGCGCGCCTGCAGCTGCCGCTCTTCACTTCGATGAACAAGCGCCGAACCTGGTTGCCGACGCGATAATCAAACACGATATCTGGTTGTGCAATTGGCCTTTTCCTTTTTATTAATGGATATTCCGTCTCGACATGGACGATGCGTGACTTATCTATGCCAATGAGCATAGGATCGTGTAGAATACGTTGCTTGATTTCTTCGTGCTTCCTCAAACTCCCTCGTTTGTAAATCACGTATGAGGATGAATGGCTTATTTGTATTTAAAGCTTAGTTGTCATTAATAAATTAAAAAAAGTGCCCCCGCCGGGATTTTCTTGAAAACGTAGTTTTCGAGATTCGAAAACCGCGGTTTTCGTTTGAACCCAGGTCGTCGCCTTTCCATGAATCTGGAAAAAGACCAGGTCTACCCTCGAAAGGGCAACATGATTGGCCGGACTACACCACAGGGGCATAGGATGAAAAACTTCAGCTGCAGTATAAAAAGATTTCTAAGAAAGGTGGGCCCGAGGGGATTTTCATTCAACCACCTCTCGATTTATTTCCCGAGGGTAGCTGGCCTTTTGAACCCCCGACCTATGGTGCTCTTAAACGGAGCGCCGTCATATAAGACCATCGCTCCGCCAGGTTAAGCTACGGGCCCGTGTGCAAGGGATGTTAAAGCTTTTATAAACGTGTCGCTACATTTTTATTCTTCAATGTATTCCTTTTTTCTATGACTGTGCGCTGTGAACAATGTAGGATAGAAATGGAACACGTCAAGCAAAAATACGTCTGCAAAAAATGCAGCCATCAGAAGCCCTGCTGTGAAGGAGAAGTATTAAACTGCGGCAGCGGGGATTCGAACCCCGGTGACAACGTCTTTGCGTAGAGCATGGCAACGTCGTATACTGACCACTATATTACTGCCGCATATGAAGCCCAGAAATTACTGCGCTATTTAAAATTTTGCTTGGGGACGGTGCTGTAGAAAATAAATGGGCCCGGCCAGACTTTCGTCGCAGTCACCCCAGTTAGCGTCGTGCGGGTTTATCCCGCACTTGAGCACCTCTCGCCTAGGGTAGCTGGTCGTTCGAACTGGCGACCTTCTCCGTTCTCAGCAGAGCTGTGCATGTAAGGGAGACGTCATGACCGCTAGACCACGAGCCCATTGGCTGTAAAACTCTTGGCCGCTTTATAAAATTAACCAACAACAACCTTTAAATATCGACTATCATTATGAATCACAATGTCCGAAGATACCATCCAACTCTTGCTTGAAAAAGATGATGTCACCTGGAGGCAGCTTCTCTACGACTTGGTGAAGTCCGAGCAGATGAATCCGTGGGACATCGACCTCTCTATCTTGTCAAAGCGTTATATCGAAACAATCAAGCAGATGCAGCACATGGATTTCCGTGTTTCTGGAAAGATACTTCTTGCTGCGGCTATATTACTAAAAGTCAAATCGCAGCATTTCATCGAGCACGGTCTTGACGAGTTAGACCGTTTGCTGGCGAGAACGCAGGAGCCGGACATGGACGAGACATTCTTTTCCGAGTTCAGCCATGAGCTTTTTGATGTTGCAGACAAGATTGAATATGAAGAGCCACGACTGATTCCAAGAACGCCTCAGCCGCGGCATAGGAAAATAACGATCTACGATCTTGCTGAAGCCTTGCAGCAGGCGCTTGAAGTAAAGAAACGCAAGCTTGACCGTGCATATCCAAACATAAAAATAACCATTCCAAAGAAAAAGTTTGACATTACTCAAGTTATTCGTGACGTTTATACCCGAATAAAAACTTATTTCCACATGAACGGCGATAAGCAGCTGACCTTTTCACAATTGCTTCCAAGCAGCGCATCGCGAGAAGATAAAGTGTACACCTTCATCCCATTGCTGCACCTGGACAACCAGCGCAAGATAAATATGTGGCAGCGCGAGCATTTCGGTGAGATTGGCATTGACCTGTTGAACACAAAGAAGCAGGTGGATAGTGAGCTGGAAGGGTAATTCTTAGGGCAATGTGGACACTGTTACCATTAAATTTAAGTAGCAATGAAATAGAACGTTCGAGATGACGAAGAGATTGTTTTTATTATCACTGCTTTTGTTTTTACTTACCACAGCAGTCGCGGCGGCAACTGAAGTCAATTGCAAGTACACCAAAACAGAAGAGTACTCTGAAATTGAAAGGATGCTGGTCTATGAAGGAACAACTACAAAGGGTGGTGAAGATCTCCTAATCTCTGAATTTAGCGGAGGCAAAGTTGCTACCTTTGCAATAAAAAATCCCAACCCCTTTAAAGTGATGGTCATTCTGAATTTCACGATAGAGGGAGCAGGCGGGAAAAATATCCAGTACGGCAAGTTCATTGAAGCGAATGATTCTGTGCAAATCAGAGAAGTATGCAGAGATGGGGAAAATGTAGGAGAATGTTCTATTAAACCGGATTCACTGATTTACCATACAGAGAAGCCAAGCGTTATGTACCCAAAAGCTGTTGAAGTAAGGAAAACGAGAATAGTCTGTGAAAGGAAACCGCTCGGGGACACGTGCTTGGTCAATACGAATTGTGACAGCGACTTTTGTGTGCAAGGAATATGTTCTGATTGGGAAGGTTGTTATCTCAATGATTGCAAATGCAGCGATTTTGAAGTCCAGTGTTCAGATAACAAGCGTTGTGCAACAAAAGATTCCATTGAAATAGGTTCACAGCCCATATGCAGCGCAGAAGAATGCAAGACAAGGTACATCAATGAGAATGGATTATGTGATAAAGCTCCCATCCCTGTCTTTGTTTATATTTTGATTGCTGGTGGTTTAGCATGCCTAGCGCTGGTGCTTCTCCGCAATGCCATAGTTGAACGTAAATATCTTGAAAAAGAACGAAAAGAACGTCTCGTCAAAGAAATTGAAAAGCTAAAAGAGGAAAGTGATGCCTTAAAAAGAAAGAAAGTAGAGTTGTCAGAGCTTAGTTATATGAGTTCTAAGTCGGAGAAACTATTGCAACAGGTAAATGCGCTGACCAATGCGACTGAAGAAAGAATGAGAAGGATAGAGGAAGCAAACAAGAAACTCACTGAGGTGCAGAAAAAGGGTGGTATCAGATACTGGAGAAATCCAAAAATGAGCTATTATCCCTGCTATGTTGAGCAAGATAAGAAAACAGATAGGCTAGTCCATAGAGAAATTGCATTCCAGCAGATTTTTAACCACCATCTGGACTTTTTTAAAAATAAGTATCCTCATCAGAGCTTTGGTGACCTAGAAGTGCACCATATCGACCACGAACCAGATAACTTTGATCACAGAAATTTAGTTATAATCAGTAAAGAAGAACATAGAAACATTAACCATACGAGTATACCTGTTAGGGACTTCAATAAAGGGATAGAAGAATTAAGAAGGGTTGGCATAATCAACCCACATATTAAGCGCCTAGTGAAAAAATCATCAAAGCAGTAGGATATTCACGCATTATAGAACCCGCACAAAAGCTTAAAAAGAGCTCACTATAACTGACTTAAAATGCACTTACTCCAAACATCATTCAACCAGGATCCGAACGTTGGCCTTCATGGTTTTGCAAATGATCAGTTCTGCCTGCTTCCAGCTCATACGTCCGATGATACCGCAAGAAAAGTCGAGAAAGTGCTCAACGTTCCAGTTCATCTCTTGAACATGTGCGGCACATCCTTGCTTGGCGCATTCATCGCCGGCAACAACAAATGCATTCTTCTTCCGCACATCGCATTTGACGCTGAACTGCACAAATTGGACAAATTGAACATTCCTTACAAAATTCTCACCACCGACTATACAGCATTGGGCAACAATATGATCGCAAACGACCATGCCTGCCTCATATCAGAAGATCTCGAGCCATGGAAAGATGAAATTAAAAAAGCGCTTCAGGTAGAAAAAATAACAGTGATGCACATCGATGACGCCCCAACCACCGGTTCACTATTGGCATTAAACAACAAAGGCTGTCTTCTTTCGGCATTTGCTACCGAAGAGGATGCGCAGTTTGTTGAGAAGTTCTTTGGTGTTCCGGTCACACGAGGAACAGTAAACTTAGGCAGCCCCTACATCCGTTCTGGAATTATAACAAATGGTCATGGCTTTGTCTTCGGCGGCAGGACAGGTGGCCCTGAAGCCGTTGCGATCGATGAGGCGTTGGGATTTTTGAAATAGTGGCAAGTAAAAAAATTTAAATACTTATCATCTCCACTCCGTCATATGCAAACAAAAGAAGATTTTCTGAAAACAACGGTCGAGCACATCGATATAAAAAAAGTTGACGCAACGCCATTCATCCAAAGCTTCAAATCAATGTCCTTCTCCTCACGCGACCTTGCACGCGCATCTGAAATCTACGACATGATGCTCAAAGACAAGGACTGCACAATTATCCTTACACTTGCAGGCTCCACCAGCGCTGGCGGCTGCATGCAGCTCTATGTTGATCTGGTAAAGAATAACATGGTCGACGCCATCGTCGCCACGGGCGCAAGCATTGTTGACATGGACTTTTTTGAAGCCTTGGGCTTTAAACATTACCAGGGCACGCCGCATGTCGACGATACTCAACTCAGAAAGCTTTACATCGATCGCATCTACGATACCTACATCGATGAAGAACAGCTCCAGGCATGCGACACAACTATCGGAAAGATAGCCGATTCACTTCCTCCACGCCCCCATTCATCACGGGAGTTTATTCAGGAAATGGGCAGATATCTCACGAAACATGCCAAAAAGAAAGATTCGCTCGTGCAGACAGCCTATGAGAAAGGCGTACCAATCTTCTGCCCGGCTTTTTCCGATTCCTCAGCAGGCTTTGGTTTAGTCCATCATCAATGGCATGCGAAAGGCGCACACGTGACGATTGATTCAGTCAAAGACTTTCTTGAACTGACAAAAATCAAAATGAAATCTCCTACATCTGGCCTACTCATGATCGGCGGCGGCGTTCCAAAGAACTTTGCGCAGGATACCGTCGTCTGTGCAGAAGTGTTGGGCAAAGAAGTTCCTATGCACAAGTATGCCATTCAGTTGACCGTTGCTGATGTTCGTGATGGCGCCTGCTCCAGCTCAACGTTAAAAGAAGCAAGTTCCTGGGGCAAGGTCGACACGACATACGAACAGATGGTCTATGCCGAAGCAACGTTATCTCTGCCATTGCTTGCAAGCTATGCCTATCACAAAGGGAATTGGAAATCAAGAACACAGAAGGAATTTAGCAAATATCTTAATAATTTAAAAAGTCCGTCTGATTTATAGTCTTGACTGAGCATTTTCTATATTTTTCATTCGCTACTTCACATACTCCCGCGCCAGCAATCTCAACAACAGCTGTACTGCAATCGTCCCTTCTCTAAAATCATCATTTTTGACTGCAACTTCCACAAAATCCGCGCCGATCAGCCGCGCGCTCGGATCGATTGCTTTGAACAGCTCTACAACTTCATCAGGCGTCAATCCGAACGGCTCAGGCGTTCCCGTACACGGTGTGTAACAGATATCAAGCACGTCAATATCAAACGTGATATAGACATCCCTATTTCTTGTCTTTTCCTTGAGAAATCTCTTAACGCTATCCAAATCTTTCTTCACATCAGCAGGATAAAACGTCGTCATTGTCTTCTTCGCGAAATCCTCTTCCTGCTGGTCTGCTTGTCTGATCCCGATCTGTATAAAATCAGTCTTGAACTTCTTCAGAAAATGATACATCGGTGTTGTATGGCAGAGCTTCATGCCCATATACACCTCTTTTGCATCGCGATGTGCGTCAAAATGAATGACGACTGTTTTTTTCTCTCCAACTGCGCACAATGGCCAATAGCTGAGCGTATGCTCTCCTCCGATCATCAATGGTATTTTGCCTCTACTCACAATAAATGGGGTCACTTCCTTAAGAACCTCAAACTGCTCAAGAACCTTCTTCAGTTTTTCTTTCCCTCCTTCTTCGCTTTGCAGTGCTTTTCTTTCTTCTTCGCTTAACGTATGTCGTATCTTTAGGTCGCCGAGATCAAAAATGGGGACTTTTTCGTAAACATCAATGCCCTCATCAAGAACAAGCGTCTCGATCTGCCGTGCGGAAGCATGTCTCAGCGCTTCAGGCCCTCGTTCAGAACCTTTCCCGCACGTTGCAGTATCATCAAAGCAAACGCCATACACAATTACTTTCGCTTCATCAAACGTCGGCATTCCCGGCGGATTGCCAAATGCAACCCCTGCTGTTGTATCTTCAGGCTTGGTAAAAAGCTTCTGAAGCTCTTCGTACGAGTTTATCATTATTTTAAGAACATAACAAGGCTCTTTTATAAATCATACGCTAAATCGGTACGCATTTTTTTTCTACGACGGGTACTCTCCAAAAAAAACAAACATTTAAATAATATTCCGTTATCGCTTTCTCAATGGTTACCCGAACAAAAGGAGCACAGAGGAAATGGAAACACACGCACTATTGAATCTTTCTAAAGAATTAATCAAAACATCGCCGAAAAAACTTAGAGCAATTCCTCCGCGATATAACAAAAAGAGATGGCGGCACTTCTTAAGTGTAGATACTGAGGGCATTCTCCATATCGAAGGTATCTCCGTACGTGAACTGCAGAAAAAATACGGCACACCGGTCTACGTTTTTGTTGAGGAAGAGATACGGCAGCGCTTCAGGAAATTTAAGCAGGCGTTTAATTATCCAAGATTTCTGCCGCAATACCCTTGTAAAGTCAACGCAAACCTTGAGGTGCTGAGGAT
>CAYIKL010000032.1:0-2956 GCA_964364045.1 uncultured Methanosarcinales archaeon | reverse complement strand
GTTTGGGCTACGAGAAGTTGTATAAGGCACGGGAGGAAGGTTTTGAGTTCGATGCGAGCAGCATCGGAGAGATTATTCTTGGTTTGCTTGCTGATTTCGAGCCGGAACAGATCACATTCACAAATTTGTATAAGACCGAGCATGACATTGTTTTTGCCGCAAATGTTGGAGTGAAAGCGCTCACGGTTGACTCATTAGAGGAATTAGACCTCATCATAAAGTTAGCTGAGAAGCAGAAAAAAGACATACCTATCATGTTGCGTGTAAACCCTATGATCCAGGATGGCCGCTTTTCAACAAAAACGCAGAAATATGGCATCCCTCATCCTTATATGAAGCGTGCAATTATGAAGGCTATTAATGCGCAGTATATACGCCTGCGTGGTTTCCACTTTCATGGCTCCTATGCTCATACCTCAAAAGGGTATTACTTGGCTGCAAAAAAACTGATGAAGCTTGCATTGTTCGCAAAAGAAAGCGGCGCAGTAATTGACATGATGGACTTCGGCGGCGGCTTTCCAGCGGAAGCCCCAAAAATATATCGCCCGGGAAAGTATTTTGGTCCGGAGGACTTTGCGCCAAGTTTTGTCGCATATTTTACTGATCTTTGTCATCGCAACAACCTAGAACTGCCTACTCTTATCTTCGAGCCGGGCAAATCAATGGTCGCAGCCGCAGGAATAGGGGTTATTAAAGTGGTCAGCGTCAAAGATTTTGGCAAAAAGGATTGTGCGGTCACAGACTCTTCTACCTATTCTATGTTTCCGGATGTGCTTGTATCACATGCATCCTATGATATCCTGCCGGCAACTGATATGAATCTCCGAAGGACACATAAGTATGAAGTTGTTGGTACAACGTGCGATTGTCTCGATGTGATTGAAGATTATGAGAAACTGCCAAAACTTGAAGCAGGCGATTTGCTTGCAGTGATGGATTGCGGAGCATATAGCTACGTTATGGCATCTAACTTCAACAACCTCAAAAGGCCACCGATTGTGCTCATACGTCCCGATGGCTCGACCAAGCTCATTCGAAGAAGAGATCGTTACTCCGACCTGTTTGGTCCCGAACTTGACGTGCTCAAAGTTGCTGATCCAAAAGAATTAAAAAAATACTATAACCTTACAAGAATTAATCTTGAAAGGCTTTGGGCCCGAAGCGAATCGGGAACCGAAACAAACGGTAAAAACGGCAATCCTTCTGCGTGAAATAAGCACAACGTTTAAAAAGCCGGGACTTATAGGGCGCTCATGGCTAATTTAAGTATAAGCGAGAAACAATTCATCCGCGCTCTGGTCGAGCGTGAGCTGAAGGAAATCGAGAAGCACGAGCACGACTTTACGAAGCTGCTGAGCAACTCTCCTTTCCTGAGCCAGCTGCACACGCGTGATAGACATGTTGAGTTTCTTGCTTCTCAGGAAAGATACCACCTGTTCCTGAAGTCATTGCTGGAGAAATTATGAGCGAAGAAAAATCTCAGGAAAAATACATGGAATTCCAGGTTCTCCAGCAGCAGCTCGAGCAGGTGCAGAAGTACAACGAAGAGCTTGAGAGCAAGCTTGCTGAATTCAACAGCACAAAAGAGAGCCTGAAAGAGATGAAGGAAATCAAGGACGCAGAAATGTTTGTGCCTCTCGCGCAGGGGATCTTCACTAAAGCGAAAGTCTCTGCCGTGAATGAGCTGCTTGTCAATGTTGGCGCAAATACAGCAGTCGTGAAGCCTATTCCACAGGTCATTGAGTTGATTGAGCGGCAGATGAAAGAGGTTGCTGAGATCAAAGAGAAGCTCGACGAGAACGCCATGCAGATCACGCAGCGGCTGAGCGCGTTGGTTGAAGAGATCAAGGCACTCTAACATGTTCGATAAATTGAGAGAGAAACTGAAGAGTTCGCTTTCTTTTTTTTCTAAAAAAGTTGAAGAAGAAGTTGAAAAGCCAGAAGTTGCAGTACAGAAACCGAGCGCACAGGATCTTCTTGATGAAGTAGCACCTGAAGTAACAACCGAACCTGTTGAAACTGTCGAAGTCAAAAAACGCGCTCAAACACTCATTGAAGAAACGATCGAGGAGCCAGAAGCGCCAAAGAAGGTTGAATCACAATGGAAACCAACAGAAACAAAACCGGTGCACGTTGAAGAAAAGAAAGCAGAGCAGCCAAGGAGCTTCTTCTCAAAAGCCAAAGAAGCGCTGACAACAAAACGCTTATCCGCAGAGAAATTTGATGAGCTTTTCTGGAGCCTTGAGCAGGCGCTGCTTGAGAACAATGTTGCAGTTGCTGTTATCGATAAGATAAAAGAGGACTTAAAGGCAAAGCTGATTGAAAAGCCTCTCCCAAGGAATCTTGAAGACGTTGTTCAAAAGACGCTGAATGAGAGCCTTGATGAGGTATTATCGGTCGAGCAGCAGGATTTTATGACACTCGCACGTTCAAAGAAACCATTTGTCATTGCATTCTTTGGCATTAACGGCTCAGGCAAGACGACAACAATAGCAAAGATTGCTCATCTGCTGCAGCAGAACAAGCTCAGCTGCGTCATGGCCGCAGGCGACACCTTTCGCGCCGCTGCAATCCAGCAGCTTGAGGAGCATGCGGATAATTTGAAAATAAAGATAATCAAGCATGATTATGGCGCTGACGCAGCTGCCGTTGCATTTGATGCAGTGAAGCATGCACAAAAACATGGGATTGATGTGGTGTTGATTGATACTGCAGGAAGGCTGCACAGCGATGTCAACTTGATGGATGAGTTGAAAAAAATTGTGCGCGTTGCAAAACCAGATCTGAAGCTGTTTGTGGGCGAAAGCATCACTGGCAACGACTGTGTTGAGCAGGCAGAACGCTTTGATGAGCACATTGGCATCGATGGTGTGATACTCACGAAAGCTGATGTTGACGAGAAAGGCGGCACTGCATTGAGCATTAGCTTTGTGACGAAGAAGCCGATCATGTATAT
>CAYIKL010000031.1:3077-10815 GCA_964364045.1 uncultured Methanosarcinales archaeon | reverse complement strand
ATACAACAATGGCCAGTCGCAGATAAAAAGAAAATTGATCTTCATGCCGAAGCAGCTGAAGCTGTTGTCTCAACCGTGTTGAGCGACATTGGTGATATTTTAAAATTGATCAAAATAGAAAAGCCCAAAAAAATCACACTGCTTGTCGCAGATGGCTGGAAATATGAATTATTTGCTGAGTTAAAGTCATTGCTTGATAAGACCAGAAATGTCGGCGAAATATTAAACACAGTAATGAAAAACAATGAATTCAAGAAGCACGGCCAGAACATTTCAAAATTGGTGCCGCGGATAATCAACGATCCGAGCAAAATATCTGATCTAGACCAGAAATCAGAACTATTGGCACTGGAAGAGAACCGAAAGCTGATCGAGTCTGAATTCTCCTGTGCAATCGACATCATCAAAGCAGAATCTTCAACAGAGCAGAAAGCCAAGAACGCATTGCCGGGAAAGCCGGCGATTGTGGTGAAATAGTTTTCTTTGTGCGAGTGTAGGGTTCGAACACGCGCTCTATTCTTTCTCATCGACGACATGCTTCTGCATCTAACTACGTACAGTATTTTCGAGTGTATCTGGCGCTACGCTGGACTTTGATTCACTCGCACCATGTACCCCGACGATGTTGGCGTCAATGAAATAATAGCTGTTGTGGCCATAGTTGCCCATGGCAGCAGCGTAGCTGAAAACAGGCCTCTCAAAGCGGGTGAAGGCAGCGCCAATGCAATCTGAACTGCTGAGGACCACCGGCCACGCCTTTTTATGACCCTCAATGTAAAATGCCATCATTTTGTCGGGATCGTGATAATTACACTTTTTTTGACGATCTTTGCCAAGTCGGAACACGTTTTCAACGTATTTTGCCAAGAGGTTCTGGTCTTCTCCTGCGAGAATCTGCCAGCCTTTGTGCTCCAGCGCTTCTTTCTCTGTTAATCGGTTTCCGAGAGTGCCAATGTCATTATAACTGATACGGATAATTTTCTTGTAATTATCAGGTGATACGATGTCCCTAAGGCTCACCGGATTTTCTGTAATAATCTGTTTCCTTTCTTGATCAGTTAGTTTATCAAGCACATGAGGTGGTAGGATGTCTCTAAGGTCCAACGGAGGTATTGCGGTAATATCGAATTCGGAAGCAAAAATAACTTCTCTGTCTCTTTCTGTGTAACCAACGGCTAGGGAAGTATTAAAATACCTGCCCCACATCTCCTCTTCGCGTGGCGTGCCGACTGCAGCATTGCGCTCACGCATGACATCAGCTGGAGCCCATGGAGTAAAGCCTTTCCTAAGTAATTTATACATTATGGTGGTGTACACCCCTTGAAATAGTTCTGCGCCCGGAGGCAAATAGCTTGGTTGTTCTTTTCGTGTCATTTTAATCACTTCATCGTAAGAACAAGCTTCTATTAAAATATTCACTACAACAATATTTGTACCAAAAAGTTTAAAAATAAGCAAAAATTTCAATTAAAAATGCTCGAATTAAGCATCCCCCAATTAGGCGAAAGCACAAAGAACGCGAAAGACTTAGTTATCACCCTTCTCTCACAAGAACAACCTCTCTCAATCATCGAGCTCACTAACAAGATAAAGAAACAATACGTCGTCAGCATCACCTACCAGGCGGTCAGAAAGGCAGTCGACAACCTCAACAACCAAAACGTCCTCACCAAAACCGGAAAGCGCTACGCCATCAGCAAAGACTGGCTCTTACAATTGAAATCATTCTTCGATAAACTCCTCACAAACTACGAAAACAGGACCACACTAAAACTCTTCAACGCCGAATTTGCAAAAGAAGACTACGCGCTCTATACATTCAATAACCTCTATGACTTGGACAATTTCTGGGACGAGGTGATGACCCATTGGGCTGATCATGAAAAAGAAAACAAAGACTACTACTCCTACACCCACTACCATTGGTGGTTGGTTATTAATCTTGGAAAGGAGACAAAGCTCTTTACCAATTTCAAAAAGAAAAAAATCAATAGTCACGTCATTCTCAGAAATGTATCCCCTCTCAATCGTTGGGCTGGAAGTGTCTATGCCGATATGGATGTCAAAATTATTGAAAATATACAAAAAGATGACTTTCCGATGGTTGATATCAACATCCTCGGCAACACAGTCATCCAGGTCAATTATCCTCCAAATCTCGCAAAGAAGCTGCAGCTTTTCTTCAAAAAATACAAATCAGTCCAAGAAATGAGTCTCAAAGAAATAACTCAGCTCGCCCACGAGCCTGGCGACATCAAATTCATTCTGTTCAAGAATCCGACGATTGTAAGAAACATGGTACGTTCATTCAAACCTTAACAGCTCAATCTTTTTTTCTCTTTCATCGAATGTTACCTTAAATTGCTCAAAGAAGTCCATCCGTCCCAGCAAGTTCACATTTGCTTTAAACTCGTCAGAAAACCCAGTCTGACAAATAAATTCTTTATCATGAATAACAAGCCGCAGCGAGTGAACATACACGAGCATTTCTCCGTGAACGCTTGCCATTCGCGCAGGCTTTCCGGACTTAAACATAATGCCTAACTCATCGGCGACATCCTTCCGGAAAAGAGAAAGCATTGAGCCGGAATCTATCAAGGCATCCGAGTCAAGGCTCTTTTCACGATTAAAAATGACCAGTGGTATTATCGGATAGAACTTTTGGCCGATCTGCTTATAGTTATAATCCATAATACGCACAAAGCTCTTCTTCCTTTGTTGGTATTTTGAAGCAGTGCGGCCTTTCTCTTGGATGTTCTTTATTAAATTCTACTATTGCGGTATGGAGATCATCACTCGCAAACACTTTGTTATGTTGGGGGTCGATGACAACCCATTGGCCTCTATGTTTTTCTATCAAATCCTGCCTCTTTTCCGTGAGCCAGAGAAGTTTATCTTCCATGGAGCATCTTAATGTAGATTCCTATATTAATTTTTCCAAGAAAAGCGGCAGGCACACCTCCGGTAGACAAATAAAGAAAACATCAGTTGATCCCAACAGTTCCTCGGCCTTGCAACCCTACGAACATCGAAAACTATGATGAGAGCTGCTCCATTCCTGGCCTGACTCGGTTTTCATGGCAACGATCCCGCAGGACAAGGCGTCGTCAGACGCTGAAGGGACTGACATTCTCCTTATCCGCCGTCCATCGGCTTCGGCCGCGTGTGAAGCCCGTTCACGCTCACAGGAGAGGGCTATCCTCCCGGCCTAGCCTGCCAAAGTCATTTTAATCAGAATAGTTTAAAAATCTTATGGCTTTATGACCTGATACTTGTCCCCATTCTTTCCCGTCGCATGGACCGTCGCTGAAGTATCGTGGTCAATGACGTGATAAACTCTCCCCACAACCGCCAAGCCCGGTGGCTCAAGCATCTTCTCTGAACGATTGATGATCTCAAGGATAATACTGTGATCTGTATCAGGGCGCAGATATTGTGAGCGCATATGTTCCAACTCATCAGCACCAACAACCTCACGCTCAAGCAGCATTCCTAAGTCCCCGCCCAGACGAACAACACTGCTTGTCCGTGTAATAGTCGCCCGTTGCGGCAGAAAATAGGGTTGACCTTTACCTTCGTACAAAATAAGATGTGGTCCCCTGCTTTCTAAATCCCGAACTGAATTTGGCGTACCACCATTCAATCCAAACATATAATTTCCGATAGTGAAGTAAACGCGTCCTGCTTCATCAATCTCAAAGTCACATCCTCGTCTGCCAAAGTCAATTGTTCTTTGCTCTAGTAAACCATCAAGCTCACCGCGTGAGAGCAGTGCTCCATTCATGAAGTAGAGATTTGCAACCCTATCTCCAACATCAAATCGCAATCCAGGCCCATGAGACGTTTTTGGCTTCGCAGGGTTGAAACCATGAAGATGCCTTCCCCAGTGCTCAGGTTGAGCATAGCAAGTCACCCTTCCATTTGTCCAGTCGTAGTGAGGTTCACGCACAGGATTCAGCTGCATCCCGAGCTGCGCAATTCCGCTGCGTGTATGCAAACCTGCAGGTATTCCCGCATTTCGCGTCCATGCCTCAGCTGGAAACTCCACCTCTAATTCAAAAACATCAGAACTGCCTTGAGGATTGACTCTTCTTCGTATCCTTAAATCCCCACTCACTTCAAGCATGGAAAAAAAGAAAACGAAATGGTTTAAAAAGATTACGGCGGAAAGCGCTTAACATAATCCTCAACAGAATAAGTGTCTTCACTCTCAAGCTCAACATCGATGCACCCGCTCCGCACCTCTGGAGCAGACCGCAACGCCACTTCCAACCTCTCTTTTCTCACATCATAAACGGGCGTTGAAATCGAAAGGACTCACCTAGTGCAACATGGAGGCGATATGTTGTTTGATCGGAGTGTTTTTTGCCCGCATCAATTGTCACAGACTTTACGAGTTTGAACACCCGCGAACCACACACAGTTACAGCTTGATATCTATCTTTCACGAACTGTTTTGCCATTGCTTCACTATCTTCTATAAACTCTTTTTCTACAATCCTATACACCAATACTGCAACCGATTCCATCACTTCTTCCGTCAATAATTCCTATATAAACCTAACGGAATCTATCCATTCCACTCTCACAATCTTTATTAACCCGCAACTTCAAAAAAACACCCATGGCTCAGCTCATTTTCCTCGGCACGTCAGGTGATAGCTCAATAACCGCGCGCCAGCTGCGCGCATCCGGTGGCATCATTCTCCAAACCGAAGAGCTCCAGTTTCACATTGATCCTGGACCTGGCGCATTGGTGAAAGCAAAAGAATTTGGTATTAATCCGCGCGCGACCGATGCAGTGCTTGTTTCCCATAACCATCTCAATCATTCAAATGACTTAAACGCAGTCATTGATGCGATGACGCTGGGCGGCTTGGACAAGAAGGGCATCCTAATCTCAAATCAAACGACCGTTAACGGCAGTGACAGTATCATCCCTGCATTGAGCGCATTCCATCGCTCATGCTTGGAGCGCATCATCATCCTCAAGCCTGACCAAAAAGCAGCGGTGGAAGACGTAGAAATCCACGCCATTCCGGTCATCCATTCAGACAAAGAAGCAATCGGATTCAAGCTCCTTGCACCTACATTTACGTTAGGGTATACGGCAGACACTGCATTCACAAAAGATCTCGCGAATGCACTGCAAAAATGTGATATTCTCATCCTCAACACCACCTATCCAGGCGACACGAAAACCGACAATCATCTCAACCGCGAAGGTGCAACAAAGATCATCGAGCGTGTCAAGCCCAAGCTTGCCATCATCACCCATTTTGGTTTTGACATGATAAAAGCAGACCCTCTTCTGGAAGCAAGAAACATCCAGCTTGCCACCGGCATACAGACGGTAGCTGCACAGGATGGCTTGGTGATCAACCCTTCTTCCTATGCCGCCAATTCCAGTCAAGCCCGTCTGAGCAGCTTTACGCAAAGTGAATAGTTAATAACAGCAAAGTTTTTAAAGAGGCATAAACGCTCCAGCTCCAATGCAAAAAAAGACTGTTGTGATCGTTGAGGATGAGAAGCCGATAGCAGAGGCTGAAAAGCTCATTCTCGAAGCTGAATACACGGTCCATCTTGCGCATGACGGTGACTCAGCGATTGAGCGGATTAATGCGGTAAAGCCTGACCTTGTCATTCTTGATCTGATGTTGCCAAAGAAGAACGGCATTGAAGTGTGCAAAAAAATACGGAGCAACCGGAACCTTTCTCATACAAAAGTAGTCATGGTGACTGCAAAAAATACTGATAAAGATGAGATGAAAGGCCTGGACATCGGTGCTGATGATTACATCATGAAGCCATTTGAGCCGGTCGAGCTTCTCCATATATCGCGCCAAGTATTGAACAAATGATTTCTTCATTAATCTATATCTTCCACAAGTTCAACCGTTTTCTGTCAACGCCATCCGGCGAGCTTCTCAAGCGCTCGTCAGAGCTTCTTCTCCTCGCATTTGCATGCTACATGGTGACGAGCGAATGGCTGCGCACAAAAACAAAAGATCTCAAATATCTGCTGATTGGCTTTGGCAGTCTTGCGGCGCAGAAACTTATAACTACTATTTTTCTCGCGCAGGTTGTGTTCGCAAGCCTCGCCATAAGAAAGTATCAGGATTACATCAGCATTACCGAAAATTTTCTCGAGATCAGCGCATTGATCCTTATCTCCAGCGCTTTTCTTTATCCCGTCCATAAGAAGCATGAAATCTCATTGAGAAGCAAGACATACATCGAATTAGCTGGCGCAGCTATTGTATTCGCCTTTGCCGCTGCCGTTGCTCTTGATGTTATTCCTTTACCTCTCGGCACACGAAGGCGCGTCATCCTCTCATCGATGGAGATTACTAAATTTCTCATTTTATTGTTCCCCTTGTACATCTTCTGGAAAACGAAAGAGCTTACGGTCTACAACAAGGCCGTTGCCTCTGCATTTGTTGTGTACAGTATCACGCCGCTCGTCAACATCACCAATCTTGTGCTCTTTAGCGGAGAAAATACAAAGATGACAGTGCTCGCACATCCATTCCCTTTTATCGCCGTTGCGCTGTTCACGCGCGTTTTATTTCTGAAACTGGTGGACAAAGCCACACTGAAAGAAGAGCTCATCTCGACAAGAAAAAAGTATGTGCGCGAGAAAGAAATAAGCGCAATGAAAGACGAGTTTGTCAGCACGGTCTCTCATGAATTGCGCACCCCGCTGACCTCAATACGTCTGTATATCGATCTGCTCCTGAAGGGAAAATTTGGAAACACCACCGAAAAACAGCAGGAGACACTCAAGACTCTTGATAAAGAAAGTTCACGGTTGAAAGTACTGATTGACGATATTCTCAGCCTCTCTCGCCTTGAAAAAAACAAAGAAACGCTGGAAAGCAAAGAGACAAACCTGTCAAAACTTGTCGATTCATGTATCTACCCCCACCTCACCGAGGAGAAAAATATAACGATAAAAAATATAATTCCAAAAGATCTTGTTACTCTGCTTGACCCCGACAAGTTCAGGCAGGTAATCATTAATCTGCTCACCAACGCAATCAAGCATACTGATGCCGGTGGTAGAGTGACATTTGCTGCAAGGAAAGAAGGCGATGCCATCACCTTTTCCATTTCTGATACCGGCCACGGCATTCATTCCGATAATCTGCCTTACATTTTTGACAAATTCTATCAGGCTGAAGGGCATATGGTGCGAAATACTGGTGGCATAGGTTTAGGATTGGCAATTGCCAGGAAAATAGTTCACTTGCATCATGGAAAGATAAATGTTCAGTCAGAACTTGGCAAAGGCACAACATTCACCATCACACTGCCCCAATGAGTGCAATCAGTCCATAGCCGATGAGGCATCCTGCCGTGATGAACGGCATTGCCGGATAGAATGTATCTTTCTTTCCTTTAAGCAGCAGAAAAAGCACTGCCAATGTTGCGAACACCGAAATGATGATACTTACTATTCCTGCTTCTTTCAGTACTGTTCCTGCAAAAAGCAGCGGAAAGGCAACATCTCCTCCACCCAAGATTGCTGTCTTCACTTTTCTTCTTGCCGCATTTTTCCATTTATGGATTGTATAAGGCACATAAAATCCCGCAAACACATTATTTTTTGACTGGAACTTCGCCAGTTTTATCATATGCTTGCTCTTCCACACTGCATACATATCATAAATCGATATGAGTATGAGCAACATCACGCCTGAAAACACGTTCATGATGGGAACAAAGATTGCTGCCA
>CAYIKL010000031.1:0-2977 GCA_964364045.1 uncultured Methanosarcinales archaeon | reverse complement strand
GTGATGCGCCAGTTGTGTTTCATGCACGAAAGGATTGATTCATTCTTTTTAAATCCTCTTCTAATCAAAAAACTATATAAACGGAGAATAAAATCTATTTGCCATGCAAGTCACTCCTTGGGAAGTCAAAGGAAAAATCGATTATGACAAATTAATAACAGAATTTGGCGTTTCCAGAATAGATAAAACACTCCAGGCGCGGATAAAGAAACATACTAAAACCATTCATCATTTCCTGCGTCGTGACATTTTCTTTGCCCACCGCGACCTGAACATCATTTTGGACCAATATGAAAAGGGCAACAAATTCTTTCTCTACACCGGCTGCGGTCCATCAGGCCCGATTCATATGGGGCATGCTATGGTATGGGCATTTACCAAATGGCTTCAGGATGCGTTCGACTGCGAGCTCTGGTTCCAGTTTACCGATGATGAAAAATTTTTGTTCAAAAACAATTCATATGAAGAGACGCAGAAATGGCTCTATGAAAATATGCTTGATGTTATTGCTATAGGATTTGATCCAAATAAAACACATTTCCTTATCGACACAAAACACGCATCATTACTGTATCCCGAAGCGATTAAAGTAGCAAAGCGCCTGACATTCTCAACAGTCAAAGCTGCATTTGGGTTCACCAATGAGCAAAACGTCGGCTCGATTTTCTTTACTGCAATGCAGGCAGTACCAGCATTTCTGCCTTCAGTGTTGAACAAAAAGCGAATGCCCTGTCTTATTCCTCACGCGATTGATCAGGATCCACATTTTCGTTTAACCCGTGATATCATACCAAAGTTAGGCTATGACAAGCCTGCCTCCATTCAATGCCGCTTTCTCCCCGGCCTGAAGGGAGCGAATGAAGGCAAGCTTTCTTCATCGACGGGCGAAGCGATTTATCTGACCGACACGCCTGATATGGTAAAGACAAAAATCAATAAGTATGCATTTTCCGGCGGCCAGGCAACAGTAGAAGAGCATCGAAAGAAGGGCGGCAATCCGGATGTTGATGTTTCCTACCAATGGCTTACATTTCTCGAAGAAGATGACAAAAAGCTGAAGAAAATTCATGATAACTACAAGTCCGGCAAACTCTTGACCGGAGAGCTCAAACAAATTCTTATCGAAAAACTCAATGCATTCCTTAAGGAGCACCAGAAAAGAAGGAAAAAAGCAGAAAGCATGCTCGACAGATTCATTTTCAAATGAATCAACAATCAATCCAAAAATACGGCTTCAAAGCAGCATCGTTACTTTCTCTCAAAGAGCAGGGCTTGTTTCCAAAAAAGCTCATTGTTCTCGACACAATCCCTTCATTCGACGAGTTCGCGCAGCTATTTATAAAAAACATTCGACAGATTTAAAAATAACGAAACATTAATACGCTTAAAGAGGTGATAGCAATATGGCATGGAAAGGGTGGAAACCGGCTCCGCTTCCGTCATCATTTATGCTGACTGCAATTTTAGGCTTCATTATTTCAGCTCTCTGGGTCTTTCCGCAGAGCGTCAACTGGGGATTTACATTTCTTGTCTTCTTTACAATCATGTTCATTGCAGCGGTGGTGAGCATGACACACGCGCCTGTTGATGAGCTGTATGCAGTTGATAAGAAAATAACTCGAAAGAAGCCATCACGGCGCCGAAAGAAGCGATGATGTCAGAGTGTGAGCCTGCTCCTCAGCTGACTGACAAACAATTCTTTTTTTTCAACGATGGCATTCGGCGCACTGCCGCCATGCCATGTAAACCGCGGCCGCACACGGATGGGGAAGATACGCTCGTTCATATCATCAAAGACCACCGCGCTCCCCTTCTCCCGCGGAAGATGATCCAGCTTTGTGGTTAATCCTTCCCGCATGTATGATTGGGTAAGCTGCCCAAGCGCCTCAACATCAACCTGTGCGGTAAGCCGGTGGGAGATGACAATATCACTTTGAGTGATCACGTCGCTGTGTATTTTTCCCGGCTGCTGCGATGCTAATACCAGGCTGATGCCCGGCTGTCGTCCTTCCCGTAACACCGTGACAAGCGCATCGGTTGCGGTTGTCTTTCCTTCCTTAGGCAATAATTCATGCGCCTCATCGATGACCAGCCATACCAAAGGCTCTTCAAGTTTTTCCTTCACATCTTTTGCGAAATAATGCATTGCCGCATCAATGTTTGCAAACTCCTCATTTTTCCGCGCAATCATGCGCTCGTTGAACAGCTTTTTCGCGATTAACCCGGTTACCAATGACTTGATTAGCCAGCCGCTGGGAAGCGTTGCATACACGCTCATATCAAGCACAGTGACTTGTCCTGCCCGTGCGAGCTCTTTGAGCGGCGTTCCTTCTTTAGAGAAGATGCCCCATCCTTCCACTCGCTCCAGCCGCCCAATCACCACATTTTTTGTATGGTCATCACTTTTGTCATCTTTTTCTGCTGCCTTTTTCATCTCCACAATGTCAAAATCTTTCCCGAGCGATTGCACAACGCGCGCGATGAGCACGCCCGCAGGCGAGTTCTGGTCCAACCCAAATGTCAGGCACCAGTCTTCAGGCTGCAGATCTGATGGCTTTATTGAGAATGCAACATCGGTGGGAATACCTTTTTCTTTGTACATCGCATAAAATCCTGCAGGAGTAAAAATTTTCACGCTTAATCCCTGCCCTTCTAATTTCCATTCGTCGAGCAGTGCGGCATCCTCATGATTGGGATACTTCATCGTCCAGTACACGCCCATGGTGTCGAGAAGGATAATGCTCAGGTTCTGTTTTATGTCAGGTTGCAATGTTGCAATGCCTTCTGCGATAACTCCCATAGTATAGCTTTTGCCGCCACCTCTCTTTCCGCAGACAAACACAACATGCGAGCGTGTGACATCCAGAAAGACATTATTTGAAAGCGACGTGACAGCACCCATCGTGACATATTGTTTCCCAAGAAACACAGCTCCTAACTAGCCATACTCCTCAATCTCTTCTTTTGCGAGACCAAA
>CAYIKL010000030.1:0-11175 GCA_964364045.1 uncultured Methanosarcinales archaeon | reverse complement strand
TGGATTGGATCTATGGTTATGATAGCACTGACAAGCAATCATCCATCAAAAAATTAGTCTCCAAATACGATAGCAAGGAAAAAACAATGACCAACAGTGCCATCAAGTCATATAAGCCATTAGTGGACGCTGCCCCGGACAAAGTCATGTGGGGGACTGAAATCGGCCCGGAATATGCATTTGACCCTAAGGTATTTGACCGTGCTATCAAAATTTCACGATTAGTAATAGCGGGATTTGATAAAGAAGATCAGGAAGCGGTTGGATACAAGAATGCTTTGCGCGTTTTTGGACAGGGTGTTGTTGTCAGCGATGACATTAAAGTTATGGACACATCATCTTGGGAAGATTGCACAGATGACCAAATGGCTGCTTGCGATAATACATGTGAAACTCCCGACTCAGATTTTTTGACTGCTGAACAGGAAGCATGTTATTCAGGTTGTATTATTAGGAAACAATGCAGGGAAATCCCAGAGATGGATGTGGGATAGATTATTTGAATACCTAGGGGCTTAGCAGTTCACTACAGAAGGTTCATAGGACAACTCGATTTAAAACAGTATTTTAATTGGCCTACCCTTTCACATTCCCAATCGGCACGAAGCGTACAACTCTTTTGGAGATACCCGCTTCATGGCATGCAGCAATCACTTCATCGACATCTTTATACGCACCACCGGCTTCCTCAGCCAAACCAGAAAATGTTGTCGTTCGTACATAAATGCCACGCTTTTCCATGTCTTTCTGCAATGTTTCCCCGCGCCATTTGCGCTTTGCTTCATTACGTGACATCGTTCTACCAGAACCGTGTGCCGTTGAGCCAAACGTAATTTCCTCAGCTTTCGTTGTGCCTGCAAGCAGGTAGCTGCCTGTTTCCATGCTGCCGCCGATAATGACGGGCTGACCGTACTTTCTATACACTGCAGGAACTTCTTTTCTGTCTGGGCCGAATGAGCGGGTTGCGCCCTTGCGATGAACGATAAGTTTCTTTCTCTTGCCGTCAACCACATACTCTTCAACCTTCGCAGTGTTGTGCGCAACATCATAGACCTGGTGCAAGCCAAGGTCTTCAGCAGGCTTCTTGAATATCTCGGAGAAGACTTCACGGATTCTGTGGAGAATAACCTGCCGATTGGCAAAGGACATGTTGATGCCGCACTGCATGGCTTTGAAGTAATCCTGCCCTTCATTGCTGTGGAACGGGGCGCAGGCTAATTCTCTGTCCAATATTTTTATCTTGTACTTTGATTCCATCACACTCAAAAATTTGGTGAGATGGTCGGTTGCAACCTGATGGCCAAAACCTCGTGAACCACAATGGAACATAAGGACTATTTGGTCGGGAAATATGCCCCAGGCTTTGGCTATTTTTTCGTCGTGGATGTGTTCCGGCAAAACACGCTGAATCTCGAGATAATGATTGCCGCTGCCTAATGTGCCAATTTGGTTGAGACCACGAGAGATAGCTTTGTCAGAAACTTTGCTGTTATCGGCTTCTTTCATGCAGCCGGACTCTTCAGTTCGTTCAAGATCCTCTTCCCAGCCATAGCCTTGTTCGATTGCCCATTTTCCTCCCAACTCAATCGCTTCCTTGAATTTTTGAGGTGTTAATTTGACGAAGCCTGAACTGCCAACACCTGCAGGGACGCGCTCGAAGAGGCGGTCGACTAATTTTCTGAGCTGTGGGGAGACGTCTTTGTAGGTTAAATTTGTGGTGACGAGACGCATTCCGCAATTAATGTCAAACCCGATACCACCGGGCGATATAACACCTTCTTCTGCATCAAATGCTGCGACTCCACCGATCGGAAATCCGTAGCCCCACTTGTCTCTCTTAGCACGTAGCTAAAAAGATATGACCATCGGGCATGCATAACGCATACTTTTGGATTCCCGGTAGAGTTGCAACGTTTGTGATCTGATCATACACACCTGCGTCCATTGCATCAACAATAGACTTTGTTCCAATGATACGAGCAGGAACATTCATTCCCTTCTTGTAGGTTTTTGGTATTTCCCACACTGTATCAGAAACTTGTTTCAGCTCTTTTGCCGGACTTGTTCTTTCCATGTGTTCACCTCCGTCATGCTTATTGTTAAACAGTAATATAACGATCCCGTATTATTTTTCCACGGACCGAATAGCTTAGAATGAATGTGGTGCTTATTTAAAGCTTTCTTAATATATTCAAGATTATCCCGCTTAATAGAAAGCAATCGGAGTAATTGTCTTGATTTCCGCAACTTCCCTTTGTCCATAACAAACTCTAATAGCTCTGATTTGGTTGTCGGTATTTGCCACCAGTAGCTTTTGTAGGAATCTATTGCAGCTGTCAGCTTCTGTTTTTTAGTTGGATGAACAAAACCGATGTTTTTGCTATAGACATTTAAATTATCTAAGCCGCAGATTGTCAGGCGCCAGATTGTTCTGCCCGGCCTCTTCTTGATTTGTGATCTGATACCGAAACGCATTAGTGCTTGTTGTACTGACTTTAATCCGGTTGCATTGCAGCATTCGAGCCCGATAAGCCTACTTTTTCCAGGTTTGTTTTCAACCCAGCCTTCGCAATCGAAGAATGCGCGCAGCCAAGATTTGAGGTTTTCTCTTGATAATTGAGGCAACTCCCATTCATAAGAGTAGTAAGACTCGTTTTCGGTTAGGGATTCGTAAATTTTCCTATTACCTATTTGACATCGTTCAAAAGTTAGGATCGGCCTTATACCAAACACACGAGTGAATTTTTCCTGAAAGTCTTTCAACAACGTTATATTTGTGTTTCTAAGCCCAATACGATAATAAGTATGTTTTTGAGTAAGTGGGTTTTTAACTACGTAACCGTCTCCACATAAGTACGCGTGGATGGCTGCAAGATTTTTATTAAATTTCATGTGCTTAATCATTTTTGAGACTAAGTAAATGATTTTCAGGTTTATAAATATCACTGGCACAGTTGTCCACTGTGTCCAGTCGAAAATCATAATTTGTTAGTCGAAATTTGACTTCAGAAATTTAAGAAAATACGGCAAATGTGTACTCATCTTCGAGTATGACTTTCAATACAGCTCAACACTGGGCTTCTTCAGTACTGAAATGGTTGGAATTGCTTCTTTCTTTTCGGAGACCTGCGGAGAGGCATCAAACATGCTCATCAAGCTTGGCATTTCGGAAGAATTCTCGAAGACGTTCGACGATTGTTTTTCGCCCAAAACGCCTGAAAGTAAAGACATCACTTTTCTCAAATCTTCATGAGAATCCTCTTTTGTGTCGATGGTGATCTTCATCTTTTCCTAAGCTTTTCCTGAATCTGCTTCAGCAGTTCTTCTGCTGATTTCTGGTCAACATTGCCCGTCCTGCTCTGCGGCTGTGTTTCTTCTGTCTTTTTAGAACTCTTGAGCATCAGATTGATGAAATCCTCTTTTTGTCCCATGAAAAGCATCAATCCTTCTTTTTATATAAAATTGTCGGTTTTAAAGGTTCAACAATGTTATATTCCGAAAACCGCGTGATTATTTGCGGTTTTCGTTATTTAAAGGTTCCTCTGATTGATGCATGCCCATCTGGAGGGCCATAGAAATTCTGCCTAAAATAAAACCAATACCAACAAACGCAAGATACTTCATTATTATCAAAGGGTCCATGACCTGAGGTTATTTCAGCGCATTTTTAAACTTTTGGGAGCGGCTATTTTTTGACCAACACCAAACGTGAAGCCAACGTTATATTCTGGTGCGTGGCTGCCGTTTCTCTCCATACCGAAGAATGGACCTACATGAAGCTCATAATTAGAAAAAGCTATTTCAGGATGAACATCAAAACGGAACACATAATGCTGTTCATCCCGCTCACGGCGGGCAGCCGCTTCTGCCATCATTCCTAAATAATGACTCCCATATGTCGCAAAGAGAAAAACTTCACCTGCAGATTCAGGAGTTGCATCTTTTGTGGCAAGCCCAAGGAGAGAGAACTCGCCGAGTCCTGTTTCTAAATCTGCCATATAACTAATTCCAAGATGCGGCGATGCTTCGCGATGACGCTCGGCAAGCGCGACCCTGCTTCCCGCAACAAATCCTACCCCGGCCCAAATTTCTTGCCCCACATCAACAGCAGTCGCATGATGCACATGATGGTAATCGTCAATCGTGTGACTTCTCCCAAAGAAATTGAGCTCATTAGCATGACCATTGGCATGAATGTCAAGCGAAGAAGCTTTATTACCTATATGCGCCTCGGCCAAGGTGCGTTGAGTGCTACAGCCCATCGAGAGCGCAAGCAGTCCGGTCGCAATATATTTAAGCATAGCCAACTCCGTAATGGCAGAGGTTTATAGCACTGTGCTCCTGATAGTATATATTCTAAATAGGAGTATAGAGATTTCGAAATATTTAAATAACCATAGACTGCTGCTGAAGTTATGGATATTCGAAGCGTTCAGAAAACAGGAGATATGAAGTACTTGTACTTGCCCACGAAGTGGTGCAAAGACCAAAAGATATCTGCCAATTCAAAAGTAATGGTTGAGCAGATGAATGACGGCTCGCTTTCAATCATTCCCGAAATACGGGAAAAGAAAGTGAAAAACATCAGATTGAGCATTGATGACACTGATTTTGATGTCATCCAAAAGCTTATTGTTGCGTGTTATATCAATCCTGCTGATTCATTCAGGATAAGTTTGAAGAGGGATATTGATCCCATCGAAATGATCAACCATAACGGTCTTGTGTCGCTGGAGATGGTGGAAATAGACAAGAACCAGATTGTGTGCGAATCTGAAGTGAAAGTCAGCGACCCTGAAAGCTTATTGCGCACGAGCATACGGAAGATAAAGAATGTCCTCACGATCATGATGAAGAATTATCACAAGGAGCTGATTGAGCGCTATGAAAACGAAATTGATCGGAACAAGCTGCTGATCAGCAAAGCGGTGATTGGCGCGCTTACGTATCACAGCCCGACACGGCTGAAGATGATTGAGCTTCATTACATCGGACTGATATCCACCTATCTTGAAGGCATGACCGATCATTTAATCACGATCGAGAAAGAAGAGAAAGAATTTTTGCAGCAGGTGATGCATGCAGTTGGTATGCTGCAGGATATTTTTGAGCAGATTGGTACACTAGACCATACGAAAGCGCTTGGGTTCTTAAAAAGTGCAAATGAAATCGATACGCCGCTGGTCAAGGACATCAAGACCTATCGGAAGAGAAGGGTGAAGAAATATTTGGTGAATGTTGGAGAAGTTATGCTGGATTGGGCGGTGACGAAAGAGGTTGAGAAATAATCACAAAGGTTAAATAGGAATTAATTTTTTAAGTGTTATGCCATTACATGCAGAGTTACAAGAGGTCATGCGATTACAAGGGTTGTTAACTGATCCTCGTGAGCGTGTTGCTGCTGAAGCACGTGATGATTTGGATAAGCTTCGGGCGTCAGACTATGTGAGCGTTCAGTATGCTGTGGCAACTGTGCTTTATGGCTTTGATGGAAAACTTCCTGCTTTTCTTGATGAAGTAGCTATACCACAGTTAGTTCAGAATGCGCGTGATGCTCTGGAGGGAAGAAAAATTCCTGATGAGGTAGTGGCAGATGCCGGAGAATTATTTAGTGCAACTCGTTCGCTTAGAGCGTGGGGAATTCTGGGTGCATTAGCGGGTGCTCACTTAGATGAAGCGGTGAGAAAGGAAGCGGAAAGGTACGCGCTGGATGGGTATGCTAGAACACTATCTGGAAATTCTTAAATATCTGCTCGGCAACTTCTTTTTCTTTGAGCTTTTTGATTTCAGCAATCTTCTTTATTGATTCAGTGATGAATGATGGCTCGTTTCGCTTGTCTTTAAATGGGCTGAGCCATGGCGCATCGGTTTCGGTGAAGATTTGTGTTAACGGAGCAAGCTCGGCGAGCGTCTGGAATTGCTGCGCGCGGACGATGGCTGTTGGGATGGAAAAGTAACATCCGTTGTCAATTGCGCGCTTGATCAATGCTTTTCGTGCTTCGAATGAATGCAGTATAACGTGCTTTATCTTTGATGATTCGAGCATGGCAACACAATCTTCTTCCGCGCGGCGCGTGTGAACAACAATCGGTTTTTTTATTTTTTCAGTCAGTGAAATAATCTTTTCAAAGTTTACTTTCTGCTCGTTATGATGGAGCTTATCCCAATGATAATCCAATCCAACTTCGCCGATTGCAGTGATGGCATCTTTATTTTTGTTGAAGAATGCAAACTCCTCATCGATGTCGATCTTTCCATGATGGCGCGCCATGCCTATCTCGTCAGGCGCCAATCCTAGCGCATCTATCGGGTAGATACCCAAGGATGCTTTGATGATATCGTGTTTTTTGGATAATTCAAGCACTTCCCGGTTGACCGCTGGGTTTGTGCCAGAGCATAAGATTGCCTTGAAACCTGCTTTTTTTGCCCTGTTAATTACTTCGTCGATGTCTTTCTTGAACAGGTCGTGAGTCAGGTGGCAGTGAGTATCGATCAGGTTCATGATGTGAGAAGAGACCATAAGCTATTTAAATGTAGTGAGATTAATTAGTCTTAAGAGGCTGATTCTGAGAGTTAAAAATGACGCTGGAAAATGACTTACAAGCGTTTTGGAAATCGTATGTGCCTGTTTTACAAGCAGTCGAGTGTGCACAACCGATCCCAGAATCGGGACGCGATAGGATAAAAACATTACTTTCGCAGCTTCGTACTCCGCCGCATTGGAAAGTCGAAATAATGGCAGATGACGCTTGGTACAGAAATCTTTTAGTTTCTGGAGTTACGATTCCTGCGGAAGGCAGACAACTCATCTTGCGACCGGTGTATCGAAAAGATGGTGAGACAATTGTTTGGTACAGTGAAGAACGACAACTTACAAAGGGATCGCCCAGGGCTGAAGATGATATGTCCATTTATTTTGAGCCGCAAATAAAACCAGCGTGGGAGAAAGATGAGGGACATCGCCATGCGGATTACCGAATGTTGAATTCTGACATAGGACGGTTAACGGTTATGCTTGAAGATGGAAAAGGAGCGTTTTGCTCGCATGAGCGGGCGAAGTGGCTGGAAGATGAGGATAAGAAGCCGCGGTTCTATATTGGAGCCGATGGTGAGTTAAAGTATCGTGAGCCACAACGGGCTAATTTAATTATGGTTCGGCTGGATTACAGGCATCCGACCGACGACATGACTGATGAAGAGATGGGTCAGCTGATGGATGAGATGTGGGAAGGGTACACCTATATAACTGCTATCAGATTTAGAGCCCGGGATGTAGGCTCGGGCGAGATTAATAAGTTTCTGGAGCACGTGGGAGTGAAGTATCCCGCAACGAGGTAAGGCTTATAAACAGCCCTCTTAAAGAATAACCATGATCCCGGTCAAAGATATTAAACTTGGAAAAGCAACAACGGTTAAAGAATTAGTAGATCAGTTCTCTCAAAGTGGCGGTTTTGTTGCGAAGAAAGTTGCAGAAGGTGCAGCTATTTTTGAGAAGATGATTGCAGAGAAAGGGTGTGTGAAATTTTTATCGTTTCCTGCGGCAATCATTGCAACAGGATGTCGTGGTGTTATTAAAGATCTGGTGAAGAATAAGTTAGTGGATGTAGTGATCACCACGTGTGGCACGCTGGACCATGACATTGCACGGTCGTTTAAGGATTATTACCACGGCAGTTTTGAGATGGATGATAAGAAGCTGTACAAGCAGGGTGTCAACCGGTTAGGAAATGTGCTGGTGCCAAATGAGAGTTATGGCGTCGTGTTAGAGGAGAAGCTTTTGCCTATCATCGAAGCAATCTATAAAGAGAAGAAAGTGTTGTCGTCACGCGAGTTCTGTTTTGAAATTGGAAAACGACTGAAGGAAGATTCGATATTGTACTGGGCGGCAAAGAATAATATCCCTGTTTTTGTTCCCGGCATTACTGATGGCAGTGTTGGCTCGCAGATATGGATGTTCCGACAAAAACATAAAGATTTCATGATCGATGTGTTCAAAGATGAAGATGAGTTGGCAGCGATTGCGTTTGAAGCAAAAAAGACAGGGGCTTTGATGATCGGCGGCGGCATCTCAAAGCATCATACCATATGGTGGAATCAGTTCAAAGAGAATGGATTGGATTATGTTGTGTATATCACGACTGCGCCTGAATGGGATGGCAGTTTAAGTGGTGCGCGGATCAAAGAAGGGATCTCTTGGGGAAAGGTTTCTCCTGAGGCAACGCATGTCACCATCGAAGGCGATGCGACAGTTTTATTGCCGCTTGTTGTGGGAAGAGTTTTATCCTGGGGATAGGCTAGATATTTAACCGAAATCAATATAAACTACCCTCATTTGAAGCGGTTTAAGTGAGGTGTATCAACTATGACAATCGTCGGTGTTCATATCGTTAAAATTACTGCTTCAAAAAATATTGACAGCACAGCAGACAAAGTAGGGATAAACAACAACATTACCGTGAAAGAAGTCGCTGAACGTGATTTCTCACTGGGAAGCGCAAAGCAAAAAGGGCTGCGATTTAGATTCGAGTTCAACTGCAAATACACGCCGGACATCGGCGGCATCGACCTTGAAGGAGATGTGCTTTATCTGGGCGACGAGGAGCAGGCAAAAACCATCACGAAAGAATGGAAAGAAAAAAAGCGATTGCCTGCGGACATGATGGAGCCGGTGCTGAACTCTGCATTAAACAAGTGCAACATTGAAGCACTCAAAATAAGCCAGGATATCAATCTCCCAAGCCCGATACCAATGCCACGGGTTGAGCGCGGCAAGAAGCCGGCGAAGTGATTCTTTCATTACTTTTTAGTTGTTAACTTGGAAACATTTAAAAAAGGAGAGATTACTTTTTTATAGGAGAGGTGTGCACATACGTTATGGAAGATCTCAAGCTGAAAGTTGCAGAAGCGGTGCAGGATGATGTAAATAAGGGGATCGTTCGCATAGATTCCACGCTGATGAAGCAGATTGGTGTCTCACCAGGAGATATAGTTGAGATTGAGGGGAAACGGAAAACAGTTGCGATAGCAGACCGAAGCTATCCCGGTGATTTAGGGTTGACCATTATCCGCATGGATGGCATCGCGAGAAGAAATGCAAAAGCAAGCATCGGCGAGGTTGTTGGGATAAGAAAAGCCGATGTGAAAGAAGCGAAAAAGGTGACTATTGCGCCAGCGCGAAAGGGCATCATTGTGAAAGCATCGCCGCAGCTCTTCAAGCAGGGACTGTTGGGGAGAGCGGCGATTAAGGGTGATATTGTTTCCTTGGGAGGAACAAGGAGCAGGCGAACAGCAATGAGCGGCAACCCGTTCTTTGAAGATATGTTTAATGTTATCGATGAGAGCATGATGGGCATTGGCTTTGGATTTGGCGACCTGAAATTTGTTGTGGCACAAACTGCCCCGTCAAAAGTTCCCATCATCATCACCGAGGAAACAAGCGTTGAGTTCAATCCTGAGGCAATTGAGGTAAAAGAAGAGACAGCAATTGAGGTCAACTATGAAGACATTGGCGGATTGAGTGAGGAAATCAAGAAAATCCGTGAGATGGTTGAGCTGCCATTAAAGCATCCTGAAATTTTTGAACGATTAGGCACCGAGCCGCCTAAGGGAGTGCTCCTTCATGGCCCGCCAGGAACAGGAAAAACGCTGCTGGCAAAAGCCGTCGCGTCAGAGACGAACACCACGTTCCTGTCAATCAATGGTCCAGAGATCATGTCAAAATATTATGGGCAATCAGAAGAAAATCTTCGAAAGAAGTTTGAAGACGCGCAGAAGAACGCGCCCAGCATTATTTTTATCGATGAAATCGATGCCATTGCAAGCAAGCGCGAAGAGACCAGAGGAGAGGTTGAGCGGAGAGTAGTGGCACAATTGCTGAGCTTGATGGATGGATTGCAGAGCAGAGGCAAGGTTGTAGTGATTGCAGCAACAAACCGGCCGAATGCGCTTGATCCAGCATTGAGAAGGCCGGGCAGATTTGACAGGGAAGTAGAGATTGGCGTGCCGGGCAGGCAAGGACGCCTAGACATATTAAAAATCCATACACGAAGCATGCCGCTCGGCAAGAACGTGAAGCTTGAAGACATCGCCGCGGTTACTCACGGATTTGTTGGAGCTGATCTCTCATCGTTATGCAAAGAAGCTGCAATGGTTGTGCTGCGACAGTTATTGCCGGACTTGAAATTGGATGGTGATGAGCCTATCCCTAAAGAAATGCTGGAAAAATTGCAGGTGAGAATGAAGGACTTTAAGGATGCGCTGAAGATTGTGCGGCCAAGCGCGATGCGCGAGGTGCTTGTTGAAGCGCCCAACATTGGCTGGGCCGATATTGGTGGCTTAGATGATGTGAAGAAGGAACTGATTGAAGCGGTTGAATGGCCGTTGAAGCATCCTACTGCATTCAAACGTATGGGCATCAGACCACCGCGGGGGATTTTAGTATATGGGCCGCCGGGAACGGGAAAGACACTCTTGGCACGCGCCGTGGCGCATGAAAGTGAGGCAAACTTTATTTTAGTAAATGGGCCATCGCTGTTAAGCAAGTGGGTGGGGGAGAGCGAAAAAGCAGTGCGCGAAGTGTTCAGGAAAGCACGGCAGACTGCGCCAACGATCATCTTTTTTGACGAGATAGACAGCATTGCGCCAAAGCGAGGCATGGGCAGCGACAGTCATGTAAGTGAAAGAGTCGTGAACCAGATATTGACTGAAATTGATGGGTTGCAAGAACTGCATGATGTCGTCGTAATCGCTGCAACCAACAGGCCGGATATTGTTGACACAGCACTGTTGCGCCCGGGACGATTTGATAGAATTGTGTTAACGCCTGTGCCGGATGAGAAGACGCGCCAAAAGATATTCAGCGTGCATACGAAAGACATGCCAATTGATTATGAATCGCTTCCTAAGGATTATGAACCTGTAAGTCGTGATGCTGTTAAAGCGATGGCTGCGGATGAAGCCATAAGCGATAGTGAGTTAAAGAAAAATAAAACAAAACCAGAGGGCTTATCAGAAACTGAAAAATTTTTATGGTATCTTGCGGAAAAGACCAACGGCTATGTCGGCGCTGACATTGAGGCAGTGTGCAGTGAAGCAGCGATATTTGCGCTGCGGGAAGACATTGAAGCGAAGAAGGTTGGAAAGGAACATTTTGAGAAGGCACTTGAGAAGGTCAAG
>CAYIKL010000029.1:0-11400 GCA_964364045.1 uncultured Methanosarcinales archaeon | reverse complement strand
CGTGAAAATATTTCCTTGTTAGTGAAAGAGCTGAACAGGATATTTGACGAGAATAACATCAAAGGCGAAGTCATTGTCGTCGATGACAGCTCACCTGACGGAACATCTGACATCGTGCTTGAATTGAAGAAAACATATCCAAGGACAGTGTTAAACAAAAGAGCTGGAAAGCTGGGTGTAAGCAGCGCCTACAGAGATGGTATCAAGCTGGCACGAGGAGAGGTGATTGCATTGATGGATGCTGACTTCAGCCAGCCACCTGCGATTCTGCCACAGCTGTACACCATCACCGCCGAGAACAAGATAGGATGGGGCTCACGCTATGTAAAGAAAGTGAAGTTCGACTCAGACATCCCTCATCTCATCGGCACAAAGCTGCTCAATAAATGGATCTCGCTATGGCTGAGAACCAACATCAATGACCATACGCTCGGCTATTTTGCGATCAAGCGGAAGCATCTCGACGAGATTGTTGCATACGCAAAGAGCAAAGGCATCAATCCATTTGACAAAATATTATACGGCCTGCCGGTTGCTGCTGTCGCAAAAAAGTTAGGGATAGGCATTGTTGAGGTGGAAGCGCCGTACGAAAAAAGAAAATTCGGCAAGTCAAAGATAGGATTCTTTGACGGCATTCGCATTGTCTCAAAAGATATGCTATATACCGTCCTCCTCTTTTTCAAGCTAAAATGAAAGCTAAAGAGTTTTACGACGAGACGTGGAGCGCTCAGCAGACCATTGATGAAGACAGGAAAATTTTGCGCATGCGCTCCGATGCCATTGAATATTCGTACAGGCAGGCTGAGCCGCTGCACGGGAAAAAGCTGCTTGAGATCGGCTGCGGCGCCGGGTTCCAGACGGTCGAGTTTGCACAGCGCGGCGCAATTGTTACCGCAATTGATTTTTCTGACGCTGGTGTAAAAAAAACAAAAGCACTGATTGCCCAACATGCTCTAAGTGCAGATGTAAAAAGAATGGACGCAGAATCGCTTGAATTCCCTGAGGCATCATTTGACATTATCTACATCAACTCTGTTCTGATGCATGCGAACAAAAAAAAAGTTCTGCAGGAATGTGCGCGCGTGCTGAAAAAAGGCGGCAAACTGGTTGTCGTCGAGCCGCTCAACCTTAATCCATTTCTTGTTCCGTATCGTCTATTTTCACCCTATAGGAAAACAAATCCAAGATATATGAGTCTGAACCTGTTCAAAAAATATTCGGCATTTTTCACGAGCATGAAACATTGGGAATTTTATTTCTTTTACGTTCTAGCATTGCCTTTTCAAAACACAAAACTGTTTCATTTTTTAAAAAAAATAACAGATAGTGTTGATAATGCGCTTCTAAAAATTCCTTTCGTGAGAAAATTATGTTGGATGAGTGTTGTCGAATATACAAAGTAGCCGGGACCAAAAATTTAGGACAGAGCCCCGAATACACGAAATCTTTAAAAACAACTCAGCAGCAGAGCGTTCAATGGACATCAAACTTATGGAAGACAGCATCACCGAAGAGGAGATTACAGCGGTCGAAAAAGTCATGCGCTCCGGCCAGTACACGCAGTGGGATGTGGTTGCTGACTTTGAAAAGAAGTTTGCTGCATGGAACGGTTCAAAGTATGGTGTGATGGTTAACAGCGGCAGCAGCGCAAACCTCCTTATGGTTGATATGCTGAAATATAAGTACAAATTAAATGCGGCAGACGAGATAATTGTGCCAGGCGTCACCTGGCCGACGACAATCTACCCCATCATGCAACTGGGTCTAACACCTGTTTTCTGCGATGTTGATCAAAGCTTCAATCTCGACATCAGTTCAATGCGCCGGATGCTTAGCGACAAGACAAAAGCAGTTTTCGTCGTCCATCTGCTCGGCCAGAGCGCGGACATGAGTGCAATCAATGAACTATGCAAAAAGCACAACCTCGCGCTGATTGAAGATTGTTGTGAAAGTTTGGGCGCAACCCATAGTGGCAAAAAAGTCGGCAACTTTGGCGACATGGGAAGCTACTCTTTTTACTTTGGCCACCACATGACAACAATCGAAGGCGGCATGATTGTCACAGACAGCTTTGAAACATACGACTTGCTGCGATCGATGCGCTCACATGGCTGGGTGAAGCGGACAGCGCGCGAAAAAAGCTATTCCGATTTCCCAAACAAGAACTTTGTGTTTGACATTCTGGGCTACAACTTCAGGAGCACCGAGATAAATGCTGCTATAGGCCTCGTCCAGCTGAAGAAGCTCGACGGATGGATTGAGACACGGAAGAAAAACCACAGGCATTTCCTGGAAAAGATAAAAGGAAAATTTGACACGCAAAAGACAGACAACGGAACAAGCTCTTTTTGCCTTCCTCTACTCTTTAACTACAAAAAGAGAAGGGATTTTGTGCTTGAAAATTTGTACGCGATGAAGGGAATTGAAACACGGCCGGTGGTTGCAGGCAACTTGTTGCGCCAGCCCGTGTTCAGATCAAGAAACATCAAAGCGGATAATCTTCCCATAGCGGACAGGATACATGACTTTGGAATTTACCTGCCGAACAACCAGTACACCAATGAAGAGAAGATTGACTATATGATTGATTCTGTTGAAGAATTGAGCAAGTCTTCTAAATGAGGTATAAATTTTATCCTGGTATCGGTATCGCTTGTGGTTGGTCTCTCTTCGACCTAAACAGTTTCGCTTTCTGCTTGAACATATGGACAAAATTACTCCGTAGTCTATCAAGCATCATTTTTGGGGAGATTATTTTAAACATATAAGGAATATTCAACGGCTGGCTGATTGCGAGATGCATATACTCTTTGAGCACAAACCAAGGAAAATTAAAATCCTGGAGGTCTTTAGGAGTATACACCCTTTCGCCAGTGGAATAATGTTTCGGCAACAGCCCATCAGCAATCTCTTCGCTTTTCACGAGTTCCTCATAAACCGGAGTTCCAGGCAAGGGTTGAAAATTGCTTAAAAAGAAGAAATTGAACTTACACTTTCGGATAAGCTGCTGTGTTTGCTTAAGATCCGCTTCCGTTTCTCCTGGATAACCAATGATGAATAACCCATGTACTTTTAACCCAGCGTCCCTTACCTCCTTAACCTTCCCGGGAATTATTGAAAGATCAAGATCCTTTTTCATTCGACTGAGGACCGCTGCTGAACCACTTTCAGGGGCTATGGTGATATACTCCCATCCGGCTTGTTTCATCAATTTGAATAGCTCAACATCACTCCTCTGTATTCTAATCCCGCTGGGGATCCCAAAACGTAGATCCTTTAAATTTAAATCAATCATCGCTTTACAGAATTCCTTTGCATAATCAACATTGAATGTAAAATTATCATCAATAACATTAATGAGCCGAATCCCCTCCTTGTGGTAAAGATAGGAAATCCAGTCTACCATATATTTTATGGAATGGGCTCTGACTAATTTCCCATTCTGCAAAGGCGCGGTACAGTATGCACAGCGATAGGGGCAACCACGTGTAGTCCAAACAGGAGCATTCATCCTGTAGTTTGTGTGAAACCTATAGCCAGATTTAAGATAATCTTGAAGCTGCATTGCATCATAGTCAGGAATGCTTATCTTATCAAGTTCGGGCTCCCGCTGCATATCATTCTTAACAAGCTGTTCACCTGAGCGATACACCAATCCTTTCACTCGAGACCAGTCCGGATTCTCTTTTTGAAGCTCTTCAAGGAATACCAAAAAAGATAATTCAGCTTCACCCCGAAAAACAAAGTCAACGGCTGGATGTTTTAAGGCGGCATCGGGATAAGCAGTAGGATGCACACCACCCATCAATGTGGGAATCTTTTCATTAATTTCTTTTGCGACAGTTAGAACACGAATGCTTTCATCATACGTTGGCGACCAGCAGGAAACACCAACAACATCCGGATGAAGCTCCCGCAACTTTTCCTTAAACTCTGGAGACGTTGCATCAAGTTTCAGGAGAGAGCAGTTCATGATCTCAACATTATGTCCAGAGTTGCGCAGATTGCTCTTTAAATAACCAAGGGAGAGCGGCATGGTATATACCGGATCAAACCCATATGGCCAAACGAAAACTATGTTCATCCTTCTGAAGGAAAATAAATTGATTTAAATATTTTTTGGTTAAATGTAAGAACTTGAAGTTTAGTTGTCATAAAAATCCACGCCATAAAGAGCGGGGCTATCTTTTCTGCGTGTCTTGATAAGAGGATATCTAATGAACCGTAATAATTAATTTTTAATCACAAGATAGACCACAAAAGGAATCGAGAGCAATGCGATGAGCAGATTGATATATAAAACGCTCAAGCCAAGAGAATTCACTAATTTATCAAATCCATCAACCTCATAATGGTCTATTGCACGTTCGGGATGATTCCATCCAATAGGGTAGCCCCAAAATGTTTTTGATTGATCGATGATTTCATAGATTTGCATGGGGACCTCGATGAATGTTGAATGCACAGCAAATTGGTGCCCTGCATTGATGTCAGCAACTTTGGTTGTAATTTCTTTAAATTGTCGAGTGATTTCTTCACCGACCGCTGATATTCTGTTAAAATCTTCAGGCTTCCAGCCGCAGTAGGTGACAGGATTGCACTCGAGATAATAGACAGGAGCGAGTATTCGCTGCTCTTTAGGCACATCTTTTAATGAAGTCATCGCACGTGAGAATTCAATTCCTGAGATATGAGATCGGTCGTTAAAGACCCACGCATGCACACCAGTGAAAATCCTTGGGTCCGTTACAATAATTGCTTCCTCCTCTATCTTGTCAACGACAAAATCCCGTAAGACAAGTGTTGTTGCGCTGTCGCGCAGGCCGATCGCTTTTTGGATGGTGACTATGCTAAAAACGAGTGTGATCACAAGGATGATCGGAACCACATAGCCAAATGAGAATTTATCTTTTACCCATTGCCCAAATTTCAGCAGCCCATAGCCGCCAAATATGCTGAGTACTGCAGGAAGCAGAATATGATGCTGCCCTCCGCCAACCTTGCCAGCGACATAGAAAAGGATGAGCAAAGCCGCAGCCCAGAGCATCAGCGAATTCAAAAGCTTCCTTTTGAAGAAGAGCACACCCCCCAACAGGCCGAAAAAAATAAGTGGGGTGTCATATTTCAGAAAATAAAGAAACATCGATGTTGAAATAGCTATAAGTTTCTGAAAGCTCCACACCTGCTGGCTTACCCCCTTGAGCGGATATTCTCCAATGCCAAGGATTGAAGCAAAATAATAGTCCGTAGCTCCTAAATGTGAATAAGTAAAATAATTATAGATAAGTACAGGCGATGCTGCTGCAAGAGCTATCGCAATGGAGATAACAAGAACTGTGATTAAATGTTTGTCTATTTTCAATGTCTTGCCCTCAGTATAATGCTGGGGCTGTTTTACGTAATCGAGTACAAAGACCGAAGCAAAGGGGATAACTAAAACAAGCACGATGGGCTTTGTCAGCGCGCCGATCATTAAGAATAATGATGATAAATAAAGATAACGATCTTTTTTGAATGATTTCATAAAACAGAGAATGCTGAGGAGTGCAAAGAAGTACGCAGTCATGTCCATCTCGAAATTGAGAGAGAGCACAAAGCTTGATGCTGCAAAAAGAAATGCAGAGATGAGCGCTGCTTTTTTGTCTTCAAATAATTCTACTGCGATGAGAAATATGACCACTGATGCAAATGCGCCGAAGAGAATGGAAGCGAAGCGTGCAGAGATTGCAGTGATTTTGCCAAAGAGTTTATACCCAATGTCTGTAATGTAAAAGAACATTGGGGAGCCTTCAATGGTGTTTAACTGCCCTGAGCCGATGATGCCCAATGGAAGAAGAGAATAGACCATCTCATCAGTGCCGACGTCGGTGTTGTGCGCAATAATGACTCTGAGGATGATTGCAAGGACGACGATGAGCATAAGATAAAGATGAGTCTTTTTTACTCTCATAAATCGGAGGTTGGCTATCCTGCTTTTAAAGGTATGGCTCGTATCATATTCCCTTCCACTTCAAACTTCACGTCCAGAAACTTCTCGATCACCCACATGTTTGTTCGCGCATGCTCAGTGATCTCAGAAACTCTTACTTCTCCGCCTACAAGCGCAAGAAATGGAAGAATCTGATCACCACAGTGCGAATCAACCGACGCTCCCGAATCAATTTCTGTGGCTAACTGCTGTGCTACGTTGCTTCCAACATATTCCGCTTTCACACCGCGTTCGCCCAGCGCATCCGCACCAAGCACCGTCTGCAATTCATCATCTTTATCATGAAACCGTGCCCATAGTGTTATACCGCTTCCGGTGCAAAGAGCATCATGAGACACCGCTTGGATGGCAACCGGAACATTGTATTTAGTGAATGCAATTCTCGCAGCCTGCGCCTGCCGTTCTGCAACGTGCGCTGAAGCAAGATCCCGTGAGGAATGCGAAATGCCTTTGACTTGCACCAATGCACTGCGTGACACAAGATGAAATGGTTTCATTTTTTTCATTTCTTCCAGAAACAAGTCGAATGATTCAAATTTATTGAAGGAAATTCTTGGTTTCACAACCACTTCAACCTCTCCGCCGCCTTTGGGAAAATACCCCAGCTTCTTGATGACACACTCGACAGAACAGAACCGCTGGAGAAACGGCAGTAGCACGTTCTGAAAATACTCCACCGGTGCCTGCCATTTGCCGCACGTTCCTCCCATGATAGTTAACGTCACTTTCCGCGGCGCAAACATCGCGGGCAACAGCACTGCCTGTAATAACAGAGTAATGCTTCCCGCAGTCCCAATGTCAAATGAGAACTTCCCTGATTTTATTTTCCCCGGAAGATAGCGCAGCTCCTCGCTTCCCAGTGCAACGTCATTTGTTTTTGCATCGCATAGTTCTTTCAGCGCAGTGATTGCAGTCAGATGCTGCGCTTTTAACCCGGCATCTTTCCTGTTCTTCCTTATATTAAAGACATGAAATGGTTTTCCGGTGAGCGTTGAGAGTGCTAATGCAGTGCGGATGATTTGCCCTCCCCCTTCGCCATAGCTGCCATCAATAGTGATCATAACAGCACGAAAAGGCAGTTGACATAAAAAACTTTTTAAACCGCGTTCAAGTTTGCGAGTAATATGGGGACGTAGTATAACCTGGCAGAACGATGGGCTCCAGTCGTGGAGCGATGAGCGAAAGCGATGATTAATGCCTGGGTGCGTCGCTTCGATGAAGGCACCCGTAAATCAGGGTTCAAATTGTGGAAACATGAAAGTCCCTGCGTCCCCATATTTCATCTTATTTTTCCAAAAGTTTATAAATTATATAATTCTGATCCAAATATGGTCATCGAGCAGGTAATAGAAGACGTTTGCGTCCACACACAAGCCGGAATTTTTATTGCACCGAATGGCAATTGGAGTTACTCCGAACCAATAGGAGAAACAGGACATGCTATAGGAATTTCACTCGGAGAAGAGTTAGGTTCATTCTACCAAGCATCAAATTATGCTCGCAATGGAAAAGAAACACATCTAGAAAATGTAGCACCAATATACGGTATTGTCATGGAAATGCTCCAAATCAGTGGAGAAAATAGGGTAGCATTTCTAAAGCAAATATTAAGACATTCTACAGAAAAAACAAGTGTATCAGTCCCAACCCAAGAACCACAAAAGCCCTGGGGAATTCTAAACATAGTGCGAGACATACTTCTACGCACCGGACTTTTTGAAGACGCAAGCTGGAGTAATTACCAAATAACTCCTCACAAAGAGTAAACAAAGAAAATATTTATAAGCAAGCTCCTTCCTGTCTCAAAAAATGACTTCAAATTCACCAGACCTCGCCAGCGACGAAGGTGCGCCACAGGATCCAATGCATTCAAGTAAAGAGATAGAAGGAGAATTGCACAAACCAGATGAAGAATTACTAGCATCTGAAGATATACCTGAAGAGATAAAAATCGACGTCCAAGCTAAAACAGCAAGATTAATTCTCGAAGATATGCTCATCGATAATCCTAATAAAGGCCACAATCTACGTCACCAGGACTACGACGTTCAAAGAAAAGACAAGACAAATGAGGGAAAAAAATGGGAAATACTTGAAGCTGAGCATTCTTTACAATATTATACCGAAAATCCTCTGAGAGCATCATTTCCAAACAGTGGAAAAATGAAAGAACTTTTAACAACGGCAAAAAGCGTTGATCTTTCGTCTCAAAAAGGACGCTCTGCTGTAATGGAAAAAGTCTCGGTTGTTCTAGATAGCAACTGGAATGCTACAGATGATACCCATTCAAACTTGAACAATCTCGCATATATCGCAGCCTTAGGTATAGTTGGACATCATGTTAAAAAACGGGGGCTGCAAAAAACAAAAGATATCGCATTTGGAAACGAATGGAATCATCATCACGCCACTGAATATGACAGCATCGATAGGCTTGTGTTCAACCATAAAAGTGGACCACATGAACCACAAGAGGTATTCAAACGTTATATAGCTCATAATTCCGAAATGCTTTTGGGCAACAATGAAGCTAATCAAGATCATCCGCTCTTAAAAAGAATACTCGGATTTATGCAAGCAACTGAAGAGTTTGATTTAACGATAACAAGAGACAGACTAACTGTACAGACTATCTACGAAGATATAATAACAGCTATGGAAACTGCACAATACAAGGATGTAAGCCCTGCATTACTTGCTATCCCGGAATTCATGCTCAGCAAAGTTATGTACGAACGCCGTAAAAAAGCAATAGAGCACGAAAAAGGAAGAAAAGCAACCAAAGAAGAAATTCTCACAAAGAAGGTTACAGAACTTGAAAAAGAAATAGTAACAATGCAACCAAGCGAGATAGGGAAAACAATCAAGTATGTGGCAGCAGGTGTCACATCCATAACAGTAGCGATAGGTAGCATTGCATATGTGGCAAACGACAAAGTACGTTCACAAATAGATGCAAGAATTCTGCAAGCAAAAGAGAGTGTTCGTGATTTCCTTGACATTAAAACACCAGCAACAGTGGCATTGCCAACCGGAATTTACACTCAGCAACAAGTTGACGAAAAAGTAAATGCACTAAAGCAAGAATATGAACAAAGATTAAAAGAAGAGCGAGTTAGACCAATAAGTCCAACAGCAGCAGCAATCGCTCTTCAAGAATACATCAACAAAGGCGGAGTAATCACGCTGCCAGGAACAGATGTAAACGCATTTGCACCATCAACAGTTACACTCACACCAGAGCAGCAAAAAGACCTTACTGATGCAATGATAGCTGCAGGCAGAGAACTGAGCACTGGTGCAATACCAACACAAAAAAGAATAAAAGCCTTAGAAACTGCAATAACACAAACTGCAAATATAAAATACGTTGACGAAAAAGTTCTTAGCATAACAACAGGAACAGCAAAACAGATTGCAGATCTTAAAACAAGAGATGACGAAATTGATAGAAGACTCAGCGTAAAAGACGAATTGGCAAGAAATGCACATGTACTTGCAAATGGTGCAGTCGGAATGGCCGAACAAGCATTAGCTCTAACAAGAACAGCAGCAACGAAGGACTACGTTAATAACGCGACACAAACAGCCGTAGCAGATATAAGAAACATTGATCTTTCTCAAATTGTAGAAAATCTCGCAAATAGGCCAACAGCAGATTACGTCAACAACGCAACAAGAACTGCACAAGCCAACGCAGAAGACGCCGTAGCACAAAAGTATGGCAAACAACTAGAAGACAGCGCTTCAAAAGATTTTGTTCATAACGCAACAGCGACTGCAGCCGCTTCAATAAAGACAGAACTTGAAAATAACCTAGTAAACCGCAAAGTAGAACTAACACAAGAGCAAGCAGATGGAATCTACCAAAGGTTAAAAGCCGATCCAGAAACTGCAGAAAAAATAAGAAAAGCAACAACCATTACAGTAGAAGAATACTTAGGTCGTGGCCTCTCAGAAAGAGACCTAAAATCAATTGAAGATAAGGTGTACGCCAGAATAAAATCTGAAGGTGCAGTTTCACCAGCACGCACAGCAACTGCGGACATCAAACCTGATGTACGCGAGGCACAACCCGCAACACCAACCGCACAATATAAAGAGCCGAGCAAAGCACCAGAAGCAGCGACAGCAACGCCAGAGCTGAAAACAATTACAGTTACATTGGATGATATTCTCAGACGACGCGTGACAGACCCGCGAGTAAGTGAAGCAGGCAAGTATATCCCTCAGTTTAAGGATGTAGATGCACAGATAGCATACGAAGAGTTCGAAGCGGCTGTTGTTATGCATGCAACTCGCCTTGGAGACGCAGCAGTCCAGCAGGAAATTAGTAAAATGTACAAGGCATTCGAGAGACAGGCTCCTCAAGAAGCAGTAAATGCGCTCCTGCAAGTTGAAGCCAAGCTCAGAAAGCGCTAGATACAAACCCAAGTGATTACTATTCTAAAATAGTTACAAACGAAATGTTTATATAGCGTAAGCCAATTCCCGACACAAAAAGAGGAATTCTGAGGGATAGGTGTCATGTGGAGGGGATCATGCGAAGAGGAAGCGGTGCACAGAGTGGTATATTCAATACGATAGTGACATTGGCCAAGGCAGCAACAGCTGCAGCTTATTTTGCGGTGACACCGGCGCATGCGCAGGAACCCAAGGATACAAAAGCGGTTGTAAAAGATACGGCAAGCGACGAGTACGGTGGACTGCTCAGCGATCGCCCATCAAACCTCCGCCTGAAAGGCATTTTTGGTAATGATGATGAAGGGAACAAGTATGCGAAAGGAGAAGTAAGGTTGCGCGACGTTCGTCATCCGTTGCCTGAGGATACAATATTCCGAAGTGTTCTGACTGATGTGAATGTACGAGGCTCATTTGGAGCAGTTGCTCTAGAAAAAGACAGCGAGCGAGAAGATACAACCGCAGGCGCTCGTCTGGCAATCGGGCCTAATTTCGCATACGAAGAGAAACCAGGCCGCCTCGGAAATGTTCGTGCACTGAGGGGCATCGTTGGTTACCAGCATGCATGGAAAGATGCAGGGATTATTGAGAGTGCAGGAAACGCTGAACTGGGACTAGACGCAGTGTTTAAAGAAGGCCCATTGCAAGCACAGCTTGGCTGGATGTATTTTCCAAGAGGGAACATAAAAGGAAGAGAAGGCTTTGAGGGTCATTTAGAGGGAAACGCATTCTGGGCAAAAGGTTCATACGATTTTGGCAATACTACTGCATATGCCGCATACCAACGGCTGGACACAAATGCAAACCTCGAGGGACAGGTAAACGGCCAATGGAGAGAGGTCGAAAGCAAAACAGGAAGAGACGTGGTGCAACTTGGCGTTTTTCACGATACAACAGATATCATAGGATATCCTTCATTTGCTGGGCTGAGTGGAACAGGAACCCATAAA
>CAYIKL010000028.1:5408-11460 GCA_964364045.1 uncultured Methanosarcinales archaeon | reverse complement strand
CATACGACGCATTAGAGCCATACATCGATGCAAAAACGATGGAAATCCATCACACGAAGCATCATCAGGCGTACATTGACAAGTTGAATGCTGCGGTGAAAGGAACACCATTTGAGCATACAGATGTCCATGAGTTGCTGAAGAAACTCAACACCATTCCGGAGAATATACGGACAGCAGTGCGCAACCACGGCGGCGGTCATGCAAACCATTCTTTTTTCTGGAACGTAATGGGGCCAAAATGTGGTGGAATACCAACTGGAAAGATTGCTGAGGCAATTACCAAGACATTTGGTTCGTTTGATAAGTTCAAGGAAGAATTTGCGAATGCGGGACTGAACCGCTTTGGCTCAGGATGGGCATGGCTGGTTGTTGACAAGGGAAAGCTGGTAATGATGAGCACTGGAAATCAGGATTCGCCGCTGAGTGAAGGGAAAGTGCCGGTGTTGGGTGTGGATGTTTGGGAACATGCGTATTATTTACGGTACATGAACAAAAGGGCAGATTATCTTGCTGCATTCTGGAATGTGGTGAATTGGGAAAAAGTGGAAGAGAATTATAGGACGGTATTGAAATAAAGCGTGTACTCTTTCTATTTAACTACTACACAGTTATAAATAGGGTAACATTTATAAACCAATAGCAGTAGTTGAGTAATTATGTCCAAACAAAAGAAGTATCCAAAACCTTCGAGAGGATTAACGATAGGTAAGCGAGGAATGTTATTCTCCTTAGGAATAGCTGCTCTTGTAGTAGGCGGAGCCGCGTACAGACTTACAAGAGAACCAGAGTGGATGCTGGAAGGGAAGGTTAATCTGCCCGTTATCGAGCAATATGCCAAGTTTGTTGGAGAACCACAAGAAACTGTTGCAGAGCATGAGATTAGTTCTTTTCTTGAGCATCAGCCTCAATTAAGGGGTATTTCTATTGATAATCTTCTCACGAGGACATGGGTTATTCCTTACTCAAAAATTGCTGATGTGTCAAAAAGACCCGAGGACTATCTGAAAGAAATATCTACGTTCTTCAATCTCGTCAATGATCCGAGACTTCAGCAGCCCAGCATTAAAGTTATGGTGCCGGTAGAGCCGAGAAGTATTGCTTTAGAAGCAACGGGTGATGAAAGAATTATTTATGTGGTCAAATTGATGGGCAATGAATATTGGGTAACATTCACGCAAGGTGATGGACGAAAAGGAAGGGGTGAGAGTCTGCGTGTGCATAGGGGAGGGACATTTCTACGCTACAGACGTAAGTTTGATGACGAGGGATTTTTAGTTGATTTATCGGCAAAACCCGCGAACATCATTGTTGCTGAATATCCGGCTGACCCTAAACTTGCGTTGACCTCCTCTTTTGAGGCGGGTCACATCGCCGTTGGCCCGCACACGAAATCCTGCATCGAAACCACGGTCAAGCGGGCACAGGAACGGTACAGGAATAAAGATTCATACAAAAAGGATTCTTTAGACGCTCGAAGAAAAAAAAACATGACAAATCTTAATCATATTGAAAACTTATATCTCTGTCTGGAAGAGGCGTTTGTTCATGGAATGGGTCTTTTTATTGCTGAACAGAACCCAGAGCGCTATCCGAGCATCACATCTCCTTTACTTGAAAGTATGCTTGCCGACTATGACAAATCTGCTCGATACGTTCTTGTGCGACCGGTCCTCAACCTCATGCGTGAGCAGGGTCTTCGACCTGTGACAGATACTTATTGTAGTGGGCAGTTGCCATTTACTCTCCACGAAAGAAAAATATTCAGATTGTCCGGCAATTGGGACTTGACCAAGAAAGAATAACTCTATTACGATTTCCTCAATTCAAACGTTCCTTCGTAACTAAACCCGGCTCTTAAAGAACCTGTTATTTCAGTATCTGTAATCGATTCCGGGTCTAAAATCGGCGGAAAGCCGACCAATGGAGAGTCTTCCGTCAAACCGACTTCTTCGTGGTAATAGTATTTGTGGCCGAAGCGGGGCGTTCTTATATTTTGGTTTGAACCAGGCGGCTCAGAGAGCTGGATCTTTTGGTCCTCTCCGCCCGTGGCAAAAAATGTTATTGGTACGTCTTCGCTTTCGCCATCTTCGAGTTCACAATAGATGACACCATCTCTTGGAGGCTGGATATCAACTGTTGTAGTGCCTTGGATTGTGCCGCTTGTTTCTTTATATCCTGGCTCGGACCATAAGGTTATTTCCTGCTGGCCGTTTAATGCTGAAACAAGGCTGACGGGGGAGTTGAGCGTTAGTTGGTATTCAATCGAGACTACTGCACCAGTGCATGAGTCGCCAAAATCCTCATATTGGGCAGTGATAGTCCCTGTCCATGTTTCTGGTCCTGTTAATTTGTCTGTTCCTCCAGTATTGTCTGTTGGATCATCCGTCTTTTCCGTGCATTCCCACCAGTTGCAGACAATGTTGCAGGCGACTTGGTAAGAGCTATCAGACCCCGTGATGATCGTTGCAGTTTCTGCGGTTATCGGAGGAGTTTCCGGGCAGCCATCTCCTTGCAAGTCCTGGAAGTTGTAAGGATTGTCTGTTTTGAAGTCAGTGATTTCCATGACATTCACGACGCGCCAGCCGTCATGATCCGAGCATGTTGTAACTGAATTGCTGAGTGCAGCTTCGCATTCTGCAAGAGTTTTTGATGCTTCGCTGTCCGTGTCTTGGAGGATTTTTGTTTTCCATTCGTCGAGATTGCCGGTTTCAGTGGTGTCTTTACTTGAACAGGCTGAGATGATGAAAAGAACAAATACAATAAGAACACCCCATTTTGCCATGGCATGGGGATGTGAATGCTATTTATACAGTTTTCGGAATTGTGCTCAAAACAACATTTATATAATACTCCACAAGCAATCATCATCATGTCTTTCACCTACATGCTTGCGCCTTTAGAAGACACCAGCGATAATGCACTGCGCACACTCTGTCATCGGTATGGGGCTGATGTCACATTTACGGAGATGGCACGCACGGACAGTCTTACGCGGAACAACAAAAGCACGCTGAGCAGAACGCTATTGCAGGATGACACGCCGACGTGGATACAGATTACTGGGAGCCAGGACAATATTTTGAAGCGGTATTTGGCTCATTTTGAGCCGAGCAAAGGGTTTCTCGGATTTAACTTCAACGTTGGCTGTCCAAGTCCGCAGATTATCAGAAATGGGCTCGGTTGTGCGATGATCAAGCGCGTGAGCAAGATGAAAAAGCTGGTAGGGATTGTCAAAGATTATGGTTTTCGTGTGTCGATCAAGATGCGGCTCGGGATGAACCGGTTTGAGAAAGAAAAGAAAGTGTATTTAAACTTGATCGATGCAGTCGATGTTGATTTTTTTGCGGTGCACGCACGCTATGGAGCACAGACGTATGAGAATTCTGCGGATTATTCCGCAATCATCGAGTGTGTGAAAATAGGCAAACCAATCATTGCAAATGGCGATATTGTTGGAAGGGAGCAGGTTGAGTTTCTTCAAGCACAGGGGGTCAAAGGTGTGATGATTGGTCGCGCTGCAGTGTTCAATCCGGCGGTGTTCAACATGCTGAAAGGAGCATCTGTTCCATCAATCGAGCAGCTGAAGCAAGAGTATCTTGAGCTGGCGGACAAATTCGATGCGCCGTTCAAATATCGGAAGAACGTGTTGAAGCGATTAGGACGGCCTTTATCAACCATCAAAGAGATGCAGAGCGAGAGTGTGATGGGATAGAAAGATATAAATACCCTAAGCCTTTCTTTAAGACAATGAGCTGTGGTAGCTGTAATTCAAACCAGGAAGTTACGGAAGTAGAGCGGAAGAACATTGAGATTCCGAAAGACGCAAAAGTGGTAACTCTCACTGAAAATGCTGCTGCCAAGGTGCATGAGTTCATCAAGGCAGACGGTAAAGAAGGGAAGAAATTGCGCATCACGGTCGCGCCCGGCGGCTGTGCAGGATACATGTACGGCATGGATTTTGATAAGCAGAAGGAAGACGATCTTGTCATCGAAGAACACGGTCTAAAACTCCTGGTTGACCAGACCAGCGCGTCACATCTTTTAGGCACCGTGATCGATTTTGTTGATAGCTTAAATGAATCAGGTTTTAAGATTAACAACCCCAATGCGCAGGAAAGCTGCGGCTGCGGGAAGAGTTTTAATTAGAGTTTTCTTAGTTTCGCTTTAAAACCGGCTACTGCGGAGCATATGCAAAGCACAATCCGATTCTGCGACGCTATTTTTGTTAGATTATCGGCTTCGTGGCAAGACTCGCTTCGCGTTACTGCCATTCGTTCGGCGGATTTTTCTCTTGTTTATTTTATTCTTATTCGTTGTCTTTTAACGAAGAAAATCCGTTCCTCGCACCATGCAAAGCAGTACACAAGCCTCACTCATAAACTAACGGCAGTAAACGTCTTGCTGCAAATCCAACCAAATATTCTCCATACCCTAAGTAGCATACCCTTAATATAAACCTACAGTTTTAACAATGTTTATAAACAGAACAGCGTATAGTACCCTAAAAATGAGGGGTAAAAGAATGCGCAGCTTGTTCTGAATTAGATGAAAGTGATACAGGAAATACTGGAAGCAGAGAAGAAAGCCGAACACGTCCTGAAGAATGCGGATCAAGAAAAATCACGAAAGATAGCGAAAGCGCGCGAAAGAGCGCTTGAATTTCTCACTCAATCAAAAGCAGCAGCAGAACAGCAGATTGATAACGATGTCAAGCGCCAGATGGACAAGCTTGCGCAGCATAAACAGAGGATATGCGATTCCTATACAGCTGAGGCAAAAAAGCTCGAAAAAATGGCGGAAAAAAAGATCAGCAAAGCAGCTGATTTCCTGCTCAAAAAGCTTGGGGCGCTATGATCACGCCCGAAGAGATGAGCAAGATTCGCATTGTCGCGCCGCGAAGTATGAGCTATGCGGTGATTAACGCGCTGTACGAGCTTCATCTGCTGCACATTCATGACTACAAAAAAGGCGAGCTTGCAGGTTTAGATAACGGCACGCCGCTGCTCCAGGCAGAAGAATTGTCCAAAACACTGCTAACATTGCGTACAGTAAAAAACAAGCTCAATCTCACAGAGAAGCATTCTCCAGATTTAAAACCATACTCGGTAAAAGAATTTACAAAAGTCCAGAAAAACATCGAGCAGCTATATGAAGAAACGAATGAGCTTCTCAAAACAATCACCACCACTGAAGAAGAGCTGAAGCGCCTGACAGAAGCACAATTGATTGCCGATGCGCTCGACAAGCTGAGCATAACTGGCACTTTGTTAAAAAAACTGCAGCGCGTTGTCGCATTTATCGGAACGATAAAGAGCGATGATATCAGAAGCAAACTGAAAACATTGATAAAAGCATACGAGCTGAAGAAAACAGACCTGAACGGTGAGCAGCTGATCGTTCTCATTGTCCAAAAAGAAGACGAATTCAAAGCGCGCGGCGTACTCAATGACGCTGGCTTTGCCGCGGTACAGGTGGAAGAAACCATTCCGCGCAACAAAATCAATGCACTCACAAAAGAGCTTGAGTCAGCGAAAGCAACATTAAAAGCAATCAAAGAAAAGAACAAGCACTTTCTTGCCGAGCAGGAATGCATCCTTGAAGAAGAGATCAAGAAAGCAGAGCTGCCATTGCAGTTTGCAACAACCGCGCAGTCACTGATTGCGCAGGGTTATGTGCCAACAGCACAGCTCGAGCAGCTCAAGAGCAGGCTTCACAAAGCAACCCAGGGCAACATATTCATCGAAGACCAAAAACCAACGCATGATGACAATGTTCCCGTCAAGCTGAACAATTCAAATGCCGTAAAAAATTTTGAAGTGTTGACCCGGCTGTATGAGCTGCCGCAGCAGATTGAAGTTGACCCGACATGGCTGATGTTCATCACATTTCCACTGTTTTTCGCGTTCATGCTCGGCGATGTCGGCTATGGCGCAACACTATTCCTATTATTTCTCTATTTGAAGAAGAAATTTCCGTCAGGAAAACAATTCATCAACGTGCTGATCTATGCCTCAGTCATTACCCTCGTTTTTGGCGTTGCGTTTGGCGA
>CAYIKL010000028.1:0-5308 GCA_964364045.1 uncultured Methanosarcinales archaeon | reverse complement strand
CTCATAGGCTTTTATAACGTGTGGCGTGCGCATGGACTGAAGATGGCCGTGCTTGAAAAGCTGAGCTGGCTGATCATGCAAATAGGATTAGTGCTGATCGTGCTGTCGGCACTGCACATGATTATTGTGCCAGTCTGGGCAGGAATAGCAGTGTTTGCAGCAGCATTGATTATGATCTATCTGGGCGAAGGGGTGAAAGGATTAATCGAACTCCCTGCGCTCTTCAGCAACATGCTCAGCTACATGAGGCTTGGTGCAGTCGGATTAGCATCATTAGGATTAGCCGTCGTCATTAATGAAAATCTGGCAAAGCCATTCCTCGAGAAGGGAGGAATCTTTATCGTTATCGCACTCATCATTATGGTTATTGGTCATGTCATTAACATCGCACTCGGCGTCTTAGGGCCATTTTTACATGGCATCAGATTGCATTATGTTGAATTCTTCTCCAAGTTTTTTCATGGAGGAGGCCAAGAATATACACCATTTGGCATGAAAGCGCAAATGGGAGGTGAATAATATGGCAGGAATTGAATCAGCGGTGATTGGTCTTGCAGCGGCCGTTGCGATTGGCACAAGCGCGCTTGCAACCGCATGGGCAGAAGCACGGATTGGAACAGCAGCAGTCGGAGCTTTTGCGGAGAAAGAGCAATTGTTCGGTAAGGGGTTAATCTTAACCGTTATACCTGAAACGATTGTGATCTTCGGCTTAGTCGTGGCAATCCTGATCATTGGTTTAGCAGGATAAATATGGGCTTGCAGGAAGTAAAGAAGAAGATAGTGGAGGAGGCGGAGAGGCAGGCGAAGCTTCTTCTTGCCGATGCAGACACCGAAGCGAAGAAGATCGAGCGAGCAGCAAAAGAGGAAGTTGAGAAGTACAAGAGTGAGCTGCAGCAGAACGCAGAGACGATGCTCAAGACAGCAGAGCGGAAAGAGCATGCGGCGGCAGAGTTTGAAGGCAAACGCATCCTTCTGGACACCAAGAAAGCACTGATCGAGCAGGTAATGGGAGAAACAACACAGAGGCTGCAGAAGCTTCCTTCAGCAGAACGGAACAAGCTTCTCGAGAAGCTCATGAAAAAGGCAGCACATGAGATTGACATAAAAAAGGTGTATGTCAATGAAAAAGATGGTGCTGCGGCCAAGAGTAAAGGCATAGCTGTCGAAAAGAAGGCAATGCTGGGCGGCCTGATCGCAGAAACCGAGGATGGAAAGATCAGCGTTGACTTTAGCTTTGAAACGCTCCTTGAGCAGCTCAAGCACGAGCATCTGCGCGAGATCGGTGAGGTGTTGTTCACATGACACTGCGGCTTGGCTTTTATCCCTACACCTACGCACGTGTTTCGGTGATGAAAAGTGAACTCATCAAGGCAGAAAAATGGCACGGCATGCTCAAAATGGGCGTGAATGAGCTGCTGCGCGTGCTGCAGGACGGGAATTATAAATCTGAAATTGACGAGCTTGCAGACAAAAGAAATCTGGCGGCGCTCGAGATGGCGCTCAACAAAAACATGATGCGCACGCTTGCAAAACTTAAGCGCATCTCGGATGATAAAGTGCAGCAAGTGCTGCAGGTGTATGTGCTGAGATACGATATGGAAAATTTCAAGACAATCATCAGAGGAAAAGCAACAGGCATAAGCAGCGACGAGATTGAGCAGCTGTTGATTCCTTCAATAAATTATCCGAAGGAATTCTTTCACGAGCTGCTGAAAAAGGAAAAAGTGAGTGATATTGTCCGGATGCTTCCATTTGAGATTGCTGTGAAAGAGTCCAATGACCTGTTTGTTATCGAGAATGCACTTGATAAAGTATATGTTGAAAAGATGATATGGCTCAGCAGCCGGCTGAAAGGCCAAGGCAAAGCGTTCAAAGAGTTTCTAGATGCTGAGCTTGATATAGTAAACATCAAGATTATGTTGCGTCTCAAGCATGAAGGGATGGGGAAGAATGAAATACTCAAGTATGTCATCCATCCGCGCAGTGCGATTGCGCGATTAATTGAGAAAGAAACTGTCCGCGATATGGTGAGTGCACTTCAGCGGATGAAGATACTTACGTTCCATGAGTCGAAATCCGAATCAGAACTTTTCACTCAGGCAGAAATTGACTTAGACACGGCACTTCTGAAAAAAGAAGTCTTGCTCATGCACCAATTTCCATTGACCGTCAATGTCATTTTGGGATTCATGTTTGCAAAAGAGATTGAAGTGAGGAACCTGAAAGTGCTGCTGAAAGGAAAGCAGCTGGGACTTGAGGATTCATATTTAGAAAGCCTCATGGCGGTTGCGTAATGGAGCTTGCAGTGATCGGAAAGAGCGAATTCACGCTTGGATTCAGGTTAACGGGAATAAAAATAGTCATTGACCTAAAAACAGAAGAAGATGTTTCCTCCATGCTTAATAATGATAAGGTGGGAGTTGTGATCATCGATGAAGAAACATTCAACGGGCTGAGCGAGCAGCTCAAAGAAGATGTGATAAGTTCGATAAAGCCGGTATTTGTCGTCGTCAGCTCCACGCCGCAGGAAGGCTTGAGAAACATGATTATTCGATCAATCGGTGTAGATCTCCTCAAAAACTGAAAGTTTTTTGGGATTCCAGAAAAGAGCACTTTTCTGAGCATGATGAAGGGTGAGAACTAATGGTGCATTCAAAAGGAACATTATATCGTATTGCAGGACCGGTAGTCGTTGCAAAAGGCTTAGATGCACGCATGTATGACGTATGTCGTGTGGGCAATGAACGGCTGATGGGTGAAGTGATTAAGATAGAGGGCGAATTCACCACCATTCAAGTCTATGAAGACACCTCGGGCATCAAGCCAGGTGAACCCGTCGAAAACACGGGCGAGCAGCTTTCTGTCGAGCTTGGCCCGGGCTTGTTAACAGGCATTTATGATGGCATTCAACGGCCGCTTGAAGTGCTGAAGAAGAAGATGGGCGATTTCATTGCGCGCGGCGTTGATGCGCCAGGATTGGACAGGACCAAAAAATGGGAATTCAAGCCAATCATGAAAGCAGGCGCTAAAGTCAAGCACGGCATGGTCATTGGCGAAGTTGAAGAGACAAAAGGCTTTATCCACCGTATTCTGGTGCCTGAAGGCGTTGAAGGAAAAATTAAAACGATTCAGAAAGGCTCATTTACCGTTGAGGAGGCCGTGTGCGTGCTTGAAGATGGCACAAAGATAACGATGCTCCAGCGATGGCCCGTGAGAAAATCGCGAAGCGTGCAAAAGAAACTGGCGCCAAGCATGCCACTGATTACCGGACAGCGCGTGTTTGATGTATTCTTTCCCCTTGCAAAGGGCGGAACAGCCGCAATTCCTGGGCCATTCGGAGCAGGCAAAACAGTCTCACAACAACAGCTTGCCAAATGGTGTGATGCAGATATCATTGTCTACATTGGCTGCGGTGAGCGCGGAAATGAGATGACTGAAGTGTTGACAGAATTTCCCGAGCTGAAAGATCCACGTTCTGGATTGCCGTTGATGAACAGAACAGTATTGATTGCAAACACCAGCAACATGCCCGTTGCAGCGCGTGAAGCAAGCGTCTATACTGGGGTAACAATTGCGGAATATTTCAGGGACATGGGCTATGATGTTGCACTGATGGCAGACAGCACATCACGCTGGGCAGAGGCGATGAGAGAGATTTCTTCACGCCTGGAAGAGATGCCGGGTGAAGAAGGCTATCCTGCCTATCTCGCAACAAGGCTGGCTGAATTTTACGAGCGCGCAAGCCCGGTGGTGAATCATAATGGAAGCACTGGCTCGCTTTCAATTATTGGTGCAGTCTCTCCTCCAGGAGGCGATTTTTCCGAGCCAGTAACGCAAAACACGCTGAGAGTGACAAAAGCATTTTGGGCGCTTGATGCAAAGCTTGCGCAGCGCAGGCATTTTCCGAGCATCAACTGGCTGAACTCATATTCGCTGTATTTAGATGCGCTCGAGCCGTGGTTTGCAAAGAACGTTGCAGCTGAATGGCGCATGCTCGTAAACCGCATGATGAACTATCTGCAGGAAGAGGAAAAGCTGCTTGAGATCGTGCAGCTGGTGGGAAGCGATGCACTGCCTGAAAAGCAGCAATTGATCCTTGAAGTTGCGCGCATGATCCGGGAATTTTTGCTGCAGCAGAACGCATTCCACGAGATTGACACCTTCTCATCGTCAAAGAAAAGCTATATGATGATCAAGGCAGTGCTATCCTATGCTGATTTGGCGCAGGAAGCCTTGGAGCAGGGCGTTCGCGTCAAACAGCTGCTTGATGTGAAATCAAAAGACCGTATTGGTGAAGCAAAGTTCGTCAAAGAGCACGAGAAGTTGTTGAAGGAAGTGCAGAAAGAGATGGAAACAGAGATTGAAAAGCTTGCACGAGGTGGACGACAATGACTAAAGAGTATAAGACTATATCACAGATCGCCGGCCCATTAGTGTTCGTTGAGAAAACTGAAGCGGTTGGCTATGGCACTCTTGTCAAAGTGACGCTGCCGAATGGCGAGATGCGCAATGGACAGGTGTTAGACACAAGCGAGCAGGTTGTTGTTGTGCAGCTCTTTGAAGGCACCAGTGGTGTTGATCGAAATAGCAAAGTGAAATTTTTAAATGAAACAATTAAGCTGCCGGTTGCAAAAGACATGCTTGGACGAATGTTTGACGGCGCCGGACGAGCTATTGATGGCGGCCCGGAAATCATTCCTGAAAAACGCCTGGAAATCATCGGCAGCGCTATTAACCCATATGCGCGTGCGCAGCCGAGCGATTTCATCCAAACGGGCATCAGCACGATTGACGAGATGAATACTCTTGTTCGAGGGCAAAAATTGCCGATATTCTCAGGAAGCGGTTTGCCACATAACGAGATTGCGCTCCAAATCGCACGCCAGGCAAAAGTGGTGGGGCAGAAACAGGAATTTGTCGTGGTGTTTGCAGCTATGGGAATCACTAACGAAGAGGCGCAGCATTTCATGCGCGACTTTGAGGAGACCGGCGCATTGCAGCGCAGCGTTGTCTTTCTCAATTTAGCCGATGATCCTGCAGTTGAACGGCTGATTACACCGCGCATGGCATTGACTGCTGCTGAATACTTTGCATACGAGCATAATGCGCATGTGCTGGTGATATTAACAGACTTAACCAATTACTGTGAAAGTTTGCGTGAGATTGGCGCAGCGCGTGAAGAAGTGCCCGGACGGCGAGGCTATCCGGGTTATATGTACACCGACTTAGCCATGCTGTATGAGAGAGCAGGCATGATTAAAGGGCGCAAAGGCTCGGTCACCCAAATTCCGATTTTAACCATGGTCGG
>CAYIKL010000027.1:0-11752 GCA_964364045.1 uncultured Methanosarcinales archaeon | reverse complement strand
AATTATTTTTGTCCGTACCATCAATGTGTGTACCCTTCACCACCAGATGCAACGTACGCAATCACCAAAAGGGAGCCCGGCATATATAATATATCATTTTACAATTATACCGACGGAAGACATTTTATGGTTACTTTTCGACAGCTTTTCGGACGTGTACTTTTTCGACCAGTTACCCCTGTTCTCGTTGATAAAGATGATGGCTACATTAACGCATCAAACGTGCCGCAGGAAATACTGTATACTGATGGACAATTATTTGCCTGCAACCCCACCACTCTGACGCAACCATGGCAATCGCTCTTTACTCCAGTTTCGACATGCAACGTCAAGGGACATTTCTTCTGCTCGCCTGAACTTGGGTGGAGCAATGAAGTCAGCAGCTATTCCGGTCTAACATTACAGCCAGAGCAAAGAACTACAACCTCTTTTACCATCGACGCAAGTAGTGCTTCCTGCTGCAGCACAATAAGCTGCTGGAATGGTGAGGTGTGTGTTGCGGACCAATCAGCAATTGCTGATCCAAATGATGAGCGGGCTGAGATTTACTATGATGCCCGCTGTATTGCAGGAAACTGGGTGGTTACCAGAAGAGTGTTTACATGGGACAAGAAGGAAAAAGGATATTGTGCCAACCCACAACAATGTCTTGTTGATTTTGATGGTGATGTAACTCTCAATGACCAGCCGCTTCAGTATTATGATGGAAAGAGCCCAATGTGTATTACCCACGGCCAATATATACTCGACAATTACTGCGTTTCGGGCAACTGGACAACGCGAACAAAGACCATCGCACTAGAATTATTGGATTATGTGCAGAAAGTAAACCCAGTTAACTACACCTTATTCTGTGATGAGCCTTCTGCTGCGCTTGTTGACACTGATTATGGCAATGTGCAGGATTATGTGAACGGCCCAGAAGCGGTTTCAGGCATTGGAGCATCGCTGCGCACCTGCTTTGACGACAGCAGTTTTCCGTGCGTGAACAATTTCTGCGTCCTTGATTATGCAACACGCTCTGGCGAAAAGAAGAGAGCGTTCGGCGTTTCACTGAATAAAGAAGTTGATAGCGCGTCAAGCTTCCTTCAGACGATTGGTTTTGGTAGGAATTACTGCAACGCGCTCTCCGGCATTGGGCGATATAGAAAATGCAGTGGTGATGACCGAGTTTGGCTAAACCGTGCATTGAGTAGTCTTATTTACAGCCGTGATCGCATCAATCTTGATCCTCCAACAACACTTGAGAGTGTAGGAAATTGGTTTGGCGATTTCTATTATGGTCTCATCAATTGGTTATTGGGCAGGCCAGTTCTTCCGAACACTGATGAAGATTACAGCTTTGCCACCAACACGTCACGCTTCGACAAGCTCTATATTGATTCGCGTCCGGGTAAAACGGTTTACGGATTCCAGGAAATTGTGGGTGAGAATAGGTTCATGCTCATCAATTACAAAGGCTTCAACACAAATATTTGCACTTATATCAACAACCGTTTGTCACTCCCTGGAACTGGAAGCACGCCTGTCGGTGTCGTGTGTGAATTTATTCCGCCGAGCAACACTATGCATGGTATTACAACCGTCTACACCAACGATGCGGTTGCAGCAGAATTGTGGCCCGATTTCACCTCCAAGCTGCGCGTCTCATGAAAGGACAAATAACGCTATTTATTATCATTGGCATTGTTTTACTCAGCGTTTTCGCCTTTCTTTTTGTTGTCACCTCTTCAGTTTCTGAAGAAAAGCTGGAGCGGCAGCGCGAGCAGGCTGTGTCAAGCGCGCTGGATCCTGCGATCATCCAACGTCTTGTGTCGGTGTGCGTTGACAATGCTCTGGAAAGTGGATTGCGCTTGATTGGCATCCAGGGCGGTGTGTTATTTGAGGGGCAGTTAGGCGGTGTTACACAGTTTGATGACCTTTCTTTTTTGGATCAGAAAATCCATTTTGGCATTACACAAGGCCAATTCAATCCACTCAACCTCTATCCCTGTGATGCATCATTTGCGGAGATGTCGCCTGCGTTTTGCCGTTATCCTTCGTCTGCTGTCCGGTTTGGCCAGCCACGATTGCCTCAGCTTGAAAGTGGACCTTTGTCAATCCAAAAGCAGCTCGAGCGTTATATCACTGCATATGTCCAGCAGTGTGTTGATGTGCAGCGGCTGCGGGAAGAAGAGGGATTGCAGGCATACAATATTGAGGAAGGAATGCCTATTGCTGAGGTCGTTTTTCGCACGACGGATGTTGTTGCAACCGTTGATTACCCATTATCCGTGAGTATTGGTGACAATGAAGCAGTAACGCAGTTTGTTTACTTTGAGGCACAACTTCCAGTGCGCTTTCGGCACATCTACACTACAATGAGCGATATCTTACGAAAAGATACCTCAGATGTTCGTTATGATCTTCGCGCTGCGCAGGAGCTTCCATTTTCTTCTGCGTTTCCCCAACCGCTGCAATTCCGGTATGAAGAGGTAGAAAATGACGGCATTGTGATTATTGAAGACCCCTTTTCAGTAGTTGGTGATAAAAATTATATTTTTCAGGTTGCACGCCAGAACAGGGCCCCAGCACTAGAATATATCCACCGCTATGAATCGCTGCATGATGTCTATGACTTTCTTCTTGTGGAAAATGAGGTAGCACACTTTAATGCTCGTGCAGAAGATCCAGATGAGGATACTGTCAGCTATGAATGGACGGGTGATGGAAGCAGCGGGATTGGTGTTTTCAGTAAGCAGCTGGGTGCAGGTACATTTCCTGTTGTTACGAATGCCAGTGATGGCTCGCTGAGCGACTGGCAGGAGGTTCGGGTTTTAGCGGACAAAAAACTCACTGCCGATTTCACTGTTGATAACGGATATACATCTGTTTCTAACGATTACATCTCAATTGAGGACCCATTTTTTCTTGATGCAAATGCAATCAACATCACGCTTGACCCATACGCTGATTATACTGTCCTGTGGGATGGCATCGCTGTTGATCATCTGTGTTCTGCCTTTCCGGGGTATGGGCGTTGCGAAAATTTTGATGCAGACATCAATTCGCTCAACGGCTTGAGTCTAAGCGAGCGTGACATCACCCTTTCCGCGACGTTGCAGTACAATGGCATGGCCCAAACAGGAACTGCAACCAAGCGTGTCAATGTTGTTGCTTGCCTCCCGCACCGCAATCCCGGCACCGCGCCGTATCCCTACCATAGTGAAGCTGCGAGTTTTTTCTATCCAAATAATCCTGTATTAAATCCATTCCAGGCAGATCATAGGTGCTGTGCGGATAATTTTACTGTTTTGGGTTCAGATACTGCTTGCTATAGGTTAGAGCAGTGCGGCCATCCTGCACGTACACTTCTGTATCGAAGAAGCCAGTTCTGTAGTGGCAATCGAGGCAATGTGTGCGATGGTAATTGGTCAGATAGTTGGGATAACATCAATCGTTGTGGATCTAATGGGAAAGGCCAATGCTCGAGGATTGCTGTCGAGTGCCAGGGAAATATCCCTTATAACAGGAGAGTTGGCGTTGGCTGGTGTAATGGTCTGACGGGCTGCGAAAGGCTTGGCTGTGGTCAAGTCCCTATCGTTGGATTTGAAAAAGGTGGTATCGATGCAGATGGTGGCGGATTGAACTCACCACAAGATTATTGCGGTTGTATGGAAGCTGATGTAAGCAATCAAAGGGCATGTATCAAGGATGATGGCAGCACGGGGGTTTGTACAGAGAGAATTGTTGTTTTTGGTCTCAACATTCCTATTGGGGTAAACCACTGCGCTTAAGAATAACATTTATAAACAAAATTCAATTCAAAAACAAATGGTGTATGACGTGGTAAAAAGAGGAGTCTTCGGGGCGCTTGTACTCATTTTCGTAACTCTTCTTGCATTCAACGTTCAGGCGGCAAATGGCTGCTTTACCGAGCCTAGTTTTGTCGCACTAAACGATGGCTGTGCTGACATTACTGATGCGACTGCACGTGCAGATTCACGGTACTGCGGCAGTGCACAAAATGTCCAGCAATGCATGGATAAGCATTTTTTAAGCGTGACATGCAGCCAGGTTCCCATTTGCCAGCGCAATTCCGGGACATGGTGTGGAGATACCTGTGAGCAGGTTGAGTTTCAGGCAGCGTGCACCGATAGAAATGTGTGGGTACCACCTCTTGCGGATGGCTCATCTCCACCAACGCCCTCACAGTGTGAGCGCGGATGCTGCGTCTGCTCTGCTGCATTTGGCAGCGTTTGTCCGGGCACTGATTTCTATCAGAAGACGCGTAATGCATGCGAAACCGCCTGTACTGGATTGGGCGGCATCGGGTTTTTTAACAAAGATCCAAGTTTTGATCGGGCACAGTGCACTCCAAAATGCGGCAATTTGCAAAGTACACAGGGAAAGGTTGAAGGTTTTGTACGTAATGTAGCAGGAGCTCCAATTGTGGGTGCCATTGTAAGCACGCACCAAGATTCGAGCACTACTGATCCCACAGGACACTATAGCATCGAGAACCTTCCTGAAGGACACAGCACGCTGCGCGTTTCACACAGCCAGTATATTACCAAGCAGATTGATGTTCAGCTTTCTTCGGGTGAGACAAAACAACAGAATATCGTTCTTAATGCAGCGCTTGTTGGCGTAATTCGTGGTGTGGCTAGGAGCAACGGTGTTGCGCTGTCTGGTGTGCGTGTTGCAGTGCTTCAAAGTTCATTGCAGCCGCAAACAACGACTAATCTCGGTGAGTTTGAATTTCAGCGTGCTCCTTATGGAACATATTCTGTTGAAGCAACTGCAATGGGTTTTGGTGCGCAACGCAAAACTGCTGTCTTGAGCGCAAGCAGTCAGGTTGCGCAACTTACTTTTGATCTTGTCCGCGAGGATGTAGGAACAATCACTGGCAGAGCCAAAGACAAGAACACAGGCAATCCCATCTCGAACGCACGCATTTATGTTGATAATCCATTAGTTCCTGCACGGCTGAGCGGTCCTGATGGTGTATTTTCCATCATAAAACCTGCAAGCACAGCAGGAATTGTGTATCGTATTCATGCAGAACATCTTGACTATATGAAAAGCGCTGTTGTTTCAGTAACTGTAACGACAGGTGGCGTTGTTCCGGTAGATTTTGAATTAGCGCCGAAAGAGAAGGAATGCGAGTATCCAGCAGCGCTTCCTGTGCCATTCTTTGCAGCCGAGCATGTCGGCGGGGAGAAAATGGTAAAACTTCGCTGGGATAGACCGTGTGCTGGCGTTGCTGGATTCATTATTAACCGAAGCTTTGCCATTGAAGGTTTTTCGCGTGCAGTATCTCAGCAGATTTCATTTGTTGGTGGGATCTCTTATGAGGACGAAGATGTAGAATGGGCAACATCGTATGAGTATGACATTGTTGCGGTCTATACTGATGGGCCGCAGCCGCGCATGTCCAATAAGACGACAGCGAGCATTACCACAGGCGATGAGGAATGTGAGGGAAAATATGATGGTAATCTTTTTTTCGAGTTCTGCGACGGGAGAAGCAGAAAAGTATGCACTACAGAAAATAAAGTACAGGAGCTCGCACTCTGTTCGGGCACAACCTTCTGTGCTGGCACGGTGAATAGCATCACTACCTGTGAAGACACAGGCATCTGCTCGTCTGAAGCATTAGTTGCAAATCCGTTTGGGTTATGGTTCACGCAGACAGGATGCTATGGCACTTATGATGTTTCATTGCAACGGTTTTCGAATTTTTGCGCATTTGATCGAACACGGACAATCTTTGATGCCTGCATTCCATGCAATGAGATCACGTCATGCTTTGCTTACAAAGGAAAAGAAGCTTGTGAGCTCAACAACTGCTTTGCAGGCGACTGCAGGTGGGTTGATGCGGCACGCGAGCTTGGCACCGGATATTGTGTTGATGCGGATGCACAAGATAAGTTTGGAACGTCACAATGCGATCAGTGCAGTTCAACTGCATCATTATTTACCAGTGCATTATGTACAGGTGAGATATGCAGTGCGCTTGGTGCGTGTTATGCAAGCGCTGACAAAAAGTTCTGCGCACAGTGTGAAGAGGGGCTGAGCAGCTGTTATGCATTCACCTCTCAAGCAGAGTGTGTTGGCAGCGGCTCAAGCGCGCGTTTTCAGGATGGTGTTCTTGTTCCGTCACATGATGCGTGCAGCCTTGAACGATGCAGGTGGAATGCGCAGCACGATGTCTGCTTTAAAGACGGTGACGGCAATGTAGCTGATGATTGCGCTGGTGCGAGCGCGAGCTGTAAATTTGACAATACAGCTCCAAAAACACGCATTGAGCCGGATGTCATCCGCATCAAAAGCCTGAGCGATACGCTCAGATTCCACGTCGACGGCATCGGAAAAGTGTTTTACTGTATTGATAAGACGAACACGTGTATGCCCGCTACGTCTAGTCTCACCCGCAGTGATGGGACACTTGTGCTGCGCCTTGATGCAGCAGGATTTGGGCAGGTGTATGATGGTTCTGAACACTACTTTATCCGCTACTTTTCAGAAGATGGTTTCTTTAACCGCGAGAACATTCAAAGCAGACGATTTGGCGCGGATTTAGATGCGCCGGTTATTGATGTGCAGCACATGGTCAACCTCAATGCGACAGGCTCAGCTGCTGCATTCACCATTAATCTCGACAAAGCTGCTTCATGCACTGACTCGCTGGTCCGCATAGGCAGTGCGCCGTTATCTAGAATAACAAACAACCGCACATTGTCGCGCGTCGTTTCTTACACAAACATTCATGACGGGCTTTATACCTATAGAGTTGATTGCACTGACAACTATGGGAATATCGCACATAAAACACTTACGGTTGAAGTTTATGCAGAAGGATTCATTCGTGTGATCATGCCGCCACGCGCACTGAAAACGAGCTCATTTCATTTTGAAGTCAACACGAGCGCTCCTGCACTCTGCGAGCTCGTGGAGGAGAGTATCTCGCGTGAAGCGATGACGCCGTCAGCAGACAGCATCAGTCATAAGTCCACCCGAAAGAGTTTCAATCCGAATACCTATTACTCTGGTTGGCGCGCTGAATGTACTGAAGCGAACGGGAAGAAGCATATGCGGCACATTCTCTTCTCGATTGATTTGCAGCCGCCGAGCACAAGCCTTGTGGTCGTGTCCCCGGAAGGAGCTGTCACGCGCTACAGCAACACAGGCTTCCATGCGCTGGCGAACAATGAATCCCTTATCGCTCTTGAGTGCAAAGATAATCCCCTCGATGCTGGACAGGAAGTAGGATTTGGCTGTGCGGACTCTTTTGCCTGTCTTAATAAATCAGGTGAATGCGATCCACGATCAACTTTATTCCTTTTTATTGATGGTGATGGGACATTATGCTTTTACTCAACGGACAATGGCGGCAATGCTGAGGCGGTCAAGTGCGGCACGATTGAGCTCAGCTCTCATTTTGGCATAACAATCACCGAGCCATCGTTTGGCGTCAGTAATATCCCTAATTATGACTTAGAAATTCACACTGCAACGTCCAGCACGGAATGCAAGTGGGCAGGCGCTACCGGAGCGTCATTTGATTTTGAGAGTCTTGTGACTGCGTCGCAGGTTTTCACACCGGTTGGCCCACACATGTTTAGGATCGATGGCTTCAGCGCGCTGCTTCCTCACTTAGGTGATGGTGAGCTGGAACTGATCGAAATCAAATGCAAGTCGACCACGGGCAAGGTATCTCCTCCCGACAGATTTGAAATAGGGTATGACACTACTATCCCAGTTATTCAAATCCACCGTGCTGAACCTTCGCTTGTCACTCAAGGCAATAGTGTTGATTTTGTTGTTATTACCAATGAGCCAACTATATGCAAGTACGGGCAGGCCCCAGCATATGGGCAGCTTCCAACCGGCTTTCCCGGCTTTGCAGAAAACGACTTTGTTCGGGAGCACCGTGCACGGAAATCACTTGTTGCTGCGGATGACAACAAGCAGCATGTGTACAATGTCAGCTGTATGAATCGTGCGGAAAACATGTCTTTGGTCGTTCCCATCACGTTTGAGGTGAACTTTTCAGTTGCAGGGGCGATTGCAGAGACACGGCCAGCAGGCGCAATTGGCACTACTAATCTCACTCTCCTGGTGCGCACGAGCAAGAATGCATTCTGCCAGTATGCGCAGGGTTCTGGATTCAGCGCGTTGGGCAGCAGTAATGGATTGCTCCATGAGCAGCGCGTGAGCGGTTTGGCGCAGGGCAGCCACAGCTATCCGGTGCAGTGCAGGTTCAGCCAGCCTGTTGTTAATCGTGATGCAACCATCAGCTTTATCGTTGATCTTACACCTCCAATTGTACGTTCTGTCGAGGATGGTAATTATTCGTGCTCGCTCGTTCGTGCAAAGCCATCAATTGATGCGATGGATAATGTGTCTTCTGTGGTTGGTTATGAGGTTAAGCTGCTCACGGATAGCGGAGCGGTCATTTCACAGGCGAATGTCAGCTCGAATACCCCTGAGTTAACAACTCTCAATCTCACTGCTGGCAAACACTATCTTTACAAGGTGAAGGCTGTTGACGCGGCGGGAAATAAAGGCAGCGAGGTCTCAAGCAATGGGTTTACTGCCCTTGTCAGCAATGCAACTGAATGCAAAGAAAATAAAGCTCCGACACTTCAAATCAGCAGTGCAATTACTCGAAATGGCGCTACGGTCACACTCACGTGTACAGATGATACGAGCTGTGCTGTCACTCAGTATGGAACAGCTGAGAAAAGCAGTGATTGTGTTGCAGACACGTCGTACAGTATTCCGGTTGTTCTTGAAGAAGAGGCACATTTCTGTGCGTATGCCGAAGACAGCGCTGGAAATCAGGCACGTGACAGCAAATTTATTTCCATCCCTGATGAGGATGGTGATAGTGTGCCCGACACGTTTGATGAGTGTGCTGATACACATGCTGGTGATTCGGTTGATACAGATGGCTGTGCACATTCCCAGATGGATACTGATGACGATGGCCTTGATGATGAATGGGAGCTTCAATACGATGCGGCTGACTGCCCATTGGATCCTCACGAGCGGGATAGCAATACAGATGGCACTGAAGATGGCGATGAAGATTATGATAAAGATACGGTGCTGAATGTTGATGAGTTCCGAGCAAAGTCAAACCCCTGTAGAAGAGTTGTTCAGCAAGAGCCACGGCAGCCCAGCGGTGATACTTCCCAAGATGAGGAAGAGCCTTCGCACCTGTTTGCTGTTATCCTCCTCGTTTTTGGCATATTCTTTATTCTTGGAGGCGTTGGTTATCTTGTGTATCTCAATTATCAGAACAAAGAGCAAGTGTCAGCAGCACCAGTTTCCGCCATGCCACGCGTTTCTCCACGTCCGATTCCTCCGCGAGTGCCAATAACAGAGAAGCGTGAAGCACGACGGCGTGAAGCGCAAGAGAAACGACGCAGAGTATTTAGTGCGTTTGGCTCTTTTGGTCCTCAAACAGATAAGTCACAAAGCGAGTCAGATACAACTCTCGACGAACTCAAAGAGATTATTAAGAAACGGGAAAAATGAGCCAAAAAAACACAAGTGTTTTTAGCCTTAAAACTCATAGAGTTTTAAGAAAAGCACAGATCAACCAGGTGTTTGTCTATATCATGGCCGTTGTTGTGTTTGCAGCAATATTTCTTTTCGGCTACAAGGCAATCAATCAGTTCCTTGACGAAGGCGAGAAGGCGTCATTCATCAAATTTAAAACTGATCTTGAAAAAACGGTAGGGCGTGTTGCACCAAAGTTTGATACGGTTGTGGTTTATAATTCGCTCAATCCGCTTCGCGTTCCTGAGAAGTATGAGCGTCTCTGCTTTGTTGATGTTGACGTGCAGCCTCCTGCCGATTGCCTTGGACGGTTAGGGCCAGTTGCATGTGATATATGGGAAACTGCGTATATCCAAGCCGCATCCGATCCCGATGTTTTTGCCGCGTGGGAGGCAACAGAAGCAAACGTCTTTCTCAAACCAGCAGGGCCATTGCCTATCAAGGTGTATAAGATACGCGTCAGCAGGTCTGACGGGATAGAATGTTTTGATGTCCACGGGCAGCTTGATATGAGGGTGGAGGGCAGAGGCAGCCACGTGCTGATTAGTGTCCCATGAGAGGGCAGGTTTCAACGCCATTCCACTGGATTTATGTGCTTGTGGCAGGTGCAATCATCCTGCTTTTTTTCATAGGGCTTGTTGCACAGCAGAGAGAGACATCTGAGAAAGAGCTTTCCGTTACTGTCTCGAGGAAGCTTGATGGCATATTTACCGGCGCATCGTTAAGTGAGCAAACAGTCAATGTTGTTGATGTGCCTGAACTGAAATTTTCGTTTAGCTGCGACAAGGATGATGCCTCAACATATACAGTTGGTGACGGGTCGCCGCAGCCTATTGCGTTCCAGCCATTTTTTGCATCGGATGTTGTGACCACGAAACTTATCACCTGGACATTGGAATTCAATATGCCCTATAAGATCATCAATCTGCTCTTCATCGGCTCACCAGACATTGCAACATATGTTGTTTATGATGATTTCAATCGGCATGTTATGGAGGACATCATGAGCACGGTTCCTGCACAGTTTGGTTTTAGACAGGTGCATGTCAATGATTTTCCTGCGGTGGAGGGAGATTTTGTCAAACTCATTTTTGTGACCAATGCGATGCTGCCTGCTGCGCTTCCGGAGCTTCCTGACGAGCACGTGCGTGTCGTTCAAATCAGTCCGGGCACCGCAACGTACTACACAAAATCGGGCGCGCGGCTTGAGAAAGAGGATGACGTTGTCGTCCTGAGCAGCTTTGACCGGAAAAACCCGGCGTTTTACGCTGCATTGTTCAGCGACAGTGCGGAGAGCTATCGCTGCGGCATGAGAAAAGCCTTCAAACGTATGAGCATCCTTGCTGATATTTACAATGAACGTGCAAAAGAGATTATGCTCAATTATCCCTCCAATCATGAATGCCGGCTGCGGTATCAGGCAAGCCAGGGGATGTTTTCAACACTGAAGCAGGCCATTTCATCCTGTAGCAGCAGTGACACCTGTTTTGTAAACATATTGTCTTCAGCGAGCGACATGAGGGACAAAAATACGGAGCTGCAGGAAAACCAGTGTGCAGCGTTGTACTAAATGAAACGAAACGCACAAATTCAAATGACGGAAACGATTGCAATCCTTGTCATATTTTTTATACTCGTTCTCTTTGGATTTTTGTTGTATGCCCAATTCCAGCGCGGCTCGCTTGATGAAAAGAAAGTTACTCTTGCTGGAGAAAAGGCTGTTTCAATATCGCTCCAGGCATTGCTGCTGCCTGAATTACGATGCAGCGAAGGGGATAATGTACCCATCAAAGACTGCGTCGATCTGTACAAGCTACGGATATCGCAGCAGATAATGGCGGGGCAGTATGATTACTATTTTGATATTTTAGGCTTTTCAAGCATCAGTGTACAGCAGTACTATCCCAGCGAAGAGACATTTGTGCTTTATGATCATCAACTTGAGAATGCGCCGCGCCGGCCGCGCGTCAACATTCCTGTCGCACTGTTCGATCCAGTGAAGAAAACGTACACATACGGGGTGTTGACTGTTGTCGTGTACACGTAGAGGGCAGCTTGAGATTATGGGGCTTGCGGTGATTGTCGTGTTAATTTCCCTTGGATTCTTTCTTGTTGTCCAGTTTATGATCAATAACTCGACTGAGCGGGCAGATGATGTATTCACACGCGAGGCATTGGCGGAGAATACGGTGAGTGCGAT
>CAYIKL010000026.1:0-11890 GCA_964364045.1 uncultured Methanosarcinales archaeon | reverse complement strand
AGTCTTCTGCTAAGTCAAGCGCGATTACGAAGAAGAGAGATTTGGAAAGGCAAGCAGCAAGTGCGAAGTAAGTGGTTCTGCTCTTGTCTTTCATTTCTAACACTATCACGTAAGTTTTTTAAGTGTTATTCCTATTACAAAGTAGATGTGGGGAGAAACGGCAAACACTGGTGGGAGTAAAGAATTTCAATACGCTAAAGAAGATGAGGGCTAACACAAAAATCCTGGTTTGGGGAAGCATTATTCTTATTGGATTTCTTTTTTCAATATTTTTTCTTTTAAGCACAACAAACAAACCTTTTGAAGCCACACGAGAGACCAAAATCGAGATTGCAGGGAACAGAGAAATCTCTGAGCTTAAGGAAATTGAACTGGGTGATATTCATCAATGGATTAGTATTGAGGGAAAGGATGCATCCAATCCCATTTTATTGGTTCTTCATGGTGGTCCTGGCTTTGCCATGCTGCCATTATTGCATGACCATAACAGCGAGATTGAAGATCATCTTACTGTAGTTAACTGGGATCAGCGCGGGGCTGGAAGATCCTATTCTAAAGATATACCAAAAAACAGTATGACATTGAACCAGTTTGTTTCAGATGCTCATGAGCTGACAGGATATCTAAAAAAGAGGTTTGGAAAAGAAAAGATATCTATTATGGGCCATTCTTGGGGAACAATTGTTGGAATGGAATTAGTGCAAGCATATCCTGAAGATTACTCCGCTTTTATCGGCGTTGGACAGGTTGTTGATGTGATTGAAAATGAGCAACAGTCTTATGATTTTGCGCTTAAGCAGGCTATTGAAGATGATAACACGCAGGCCATTCTTGAATTAAGAGAGATAGGAAGACCAGATAATTATGGTGCTTATCATGATGAATCAGGGTACGACATTACGATGAAGTGGGTAGGCTATTATGGCGGTGACTTATATGGCAAAAAAAGCACTGTTGAGATTGAGACTTATCTGCTTCATCATGATGTGTATGATGGCTATGAATTGGAAGCGGGATGGGATTACTCGGAAATTCTTTTTGAAGATAGCAACGTGCTGCATTTTGATGCAAGGGAGAGCATTCCTGAAGTTGAAGTTCCTATTTATTTCTTTGCTGGACGGCATGATTATGATACTCCATCGAAGTTAGTTGAAAATTATTATTCAACTTTGAGAGCTCCGGTAAAAGAGCTGATTTGGTTTGAGAATTCAGCTCACTTTCCTTTTTATAGTGAACCTGATAAGTTCAGCAAAATGATTATTGAAAAACTAGCTCGATGACTGCTGCTAACGCATTTTACACGAATGCTTGCAGCGGTGAAGGGAGGTGATATTTAGGCTTAAAGTCAGTCGGCTGATAGACTGGAACTACACAATCCCCAGCCACACATAATACAACATCCCCAACGACAGCAATCCGCCAAGCAACGGCAGAATAGGCACGCCAAACACCGAACCTGGGACGACAAACGAGCGCTTTTTGGGATAACTTTTTCTTAATACAATCACTGCAAAATTAACCATGGCGAACGTGATGAATGTGAAGAAGTTCGCCAGACTTGCAACGCGCTCCAAATCATTGAAAAACAAGAACACGAGTGAAAACAAGCCAACCGCAAAGACTGCATAGTGCGGCGTGCGTGTCACGCGGTTGATATTTCCAAGCCAGCGGGGAAACACTTTTTCCCGTGCCATGCCGTAGATCATCCTGCTTCCAGTTACCAATTCCATCAGCACGGTATTTGTTGTGGAAAATAGTGCAACCAGGGCAATAACGACAAAAGTGTATGCACCAAGCCCTTGCCCTGCAACATCAGCCAATGGAGATTTTGATGAATTAAGGGCCTGCCAGTCGAGAACGCTTACGGCAGAAACGGCAACAAGGATGTATATCACTGTGGTGATAGTAACGGCAAAAATGATTGCGCGCGGCATGTTTTTTGACGGATTTTTTGTTTCTTCCGTCAATTTCACCATCGATTCAAAACCCAAAAATGAAAAGAAGACTAATGCGCCTGCCTGCAAGACTCCGGAAAAGCCGTGCGGCATGTAAAACAGATTAACGCTGCCCCATTTGGGAATGCCTAACAAGATTATGAACAACAACCCGCTTGCTTCAATCACGGTAAAGATAATGTTTAATGTTGATGAAAGCTCGATGCCCAACCAGTTGATGATGGTTAATATGAGCAGAAGCACAAATGCTATCCAAAAGATGTCAAAGCCAAACAGGCTCTGGAAATAGCCGCCAAAGCCAAGCGCGACAGCAGCGGAGACGAAAACAACGGCAAATAAAATAGATATTGAGATTATTAATGCGATGTGTTTGTGAAATGCCTTCTCGATGTAATCATATTCAGCCGCATCGCCTTTGAAAATAGACGACAACTCTGCATAGCTTAACCCGCTGAGCGTTGCAACAAAACCTGCGACGAGAAAGGAGAGCCATAATGCTGGCCCGGCTGAACCTGCGCCAACGCCGATCAATGCATAGATACCCGCGCCAAGAATGATGCCAATGCCGGCAATCGTTGTCTTCCACAAGCCGAGGGTGCGTTTTAAGCCGCGCTCGTTGCGTATCTTAATGTGTCTGCCTACCTCTTTTTCCATGATGGAAGGAAAGTTTGCTGTTTTATAAATGTGCGGGTTCGGAAAACATTTATAAGGCAACATCATCACGACATCCATATGATCAAAGCAATCCTCTTCGATCTGGACAACACATTAATCGACTTCATGACGATGAAGAAAGCAAGCTGCGAAGCTGCGGTATCAGCAATGATATCTGCTGGCGTTGATATCGACAAGAAAGAAGCGCTGAAAGCGCTTTTCGACATCTATGATGAATATGGATATGAATATAACCTAGTGTTTCAGCGGTTTTTGGAAAAGATCCATAAAAAAGTGGATTATAAAATATTGGCAGCCGGCATCATCGCATACCGGAAAGTACAGCAGAGCTTTCTTGAGCCATATCCAAACGTGGTGCCGACATTGCTTGCATTGAAACAGAAAGGGATAAAGCTCGGCATTGTGACTGATGCGCCGCGGCTGAAAGCATGGATGAGATTAACCGAGATACGGTTGCAGGATTTTTTTGATGTTGTTGTTGCGCATGGAGATGTGAACGAGCTGAAGCCGAGCGCGATACCATTTACAAAAGCGCTTGATGCGTTGCATGTCACTCCGGAGGATGTGCTGATGATAGGAGATATGCCGGAACGAGATATTGCAGGTGCAAAAGCAGTGGGCATGAAGACATGTTTTGCACGATATGGATGGATACGGGGAGAGAAACCGCAGACGGCTGCTGATTTTGAGATTGACTCGGTAGAAGAGCTGTTGAGGATTGTATGATTAAGCCAAAAAAACATATTTTTGTTTGTGTGAATGAAAGAACAGATGGAAGAGATTGCTGCGCACATGTCAAGGGAACAGAAATTTTTTACGAGTTAAAGAGATGGGCGATCGAGAATGGGTTAGCAAGCGAAGTGTGGGTGACGAAAACAGGCTGTCTTGGTTTCTGCAACAACGTTGGGGCGAATGTGGTGATTTATCCTGAAGGGACTTGGTTTTTACAGACGACGATGGAAGAGCTGGAGAAGGTGAAAGAGGCGATTTTGGTAGGAATGCAGTAACATTTTTAAACTCACAACCTGCGGCAAACATTATGAAACTCTTTCACATCGCAACAACATATGATGGAGAAATAGTTCTCCCAAAGCCGTTGATAGACCAATTGCCTAAGACACTGATGCTCACAGGAACAGTGCAGTTTACGAAGCAATTACCATCAATCAAGAAGCAGCTTGAAACGGCAGGGAAAAAAGTACTACTCTTTCAGGGCGTGCATGATGAGCATGCAGGACAGATGCTGGGATGTGATATATTCCAAGAGAAGCGGGTGAAAGAAGCATACCTCTATATCGGTGACGGTTTGTTCCATCCAACTGCACTTCTCTATGATAACCCACAGCCGGTATTTTACTACAACCCATTCAGCGAAGAGACCGTAACGCTGACGCAAAAAGACCTGAGGAACGTGCTCAACAAAAGAAAAGCCAGCATGGCGCGCTTTTATGCGGCTGAGAAAATAGGCATCCTCGTCACTACAAAGCCCGGGCAGAATAACATGAATGGGGCGATAGAACTAAAAAGAAGATTAAAAGAAAAGGGGAAAGAAGCATTCGTTTTCATAGAAGAAACGCTCAATATCAATCAGCTTGAAAATTTCCCGTTCATCGACTGCTGGGTCAATACAGCATGCCCGCGCATCGTTGAAGATACCAACCACGCGATGGTCAACCTCTGGGATTTACGGGATGACATCATGAAAGGGTTTGCAGTGAAAGTGGTGTAAAGTTTATAAAGAGATTGTGCATTCTGATTTGTATGAAAGGTGACAGCAAAACGAACACCGTGCTTCTCGTCATTATCGCTGTGCTTATCGTTGTTGTTCTTTTCTTGCTCCGACCGTCTGGAGAAGATAATCGGACAAGTCTCGTGGGCGAGGCGAAGAGGTTTGCACACCAGCTGGATGTTAACTTGCCGGGCAGATGCTTGTGCACGTTTAGCTCGCAGCACACTCGATTTTTCTCTTCGAACTTTTTGAAAAACGAGAGGATGGAAATTTTAAACAATGATGCGCACAGCCGTACATTCAACCAAATAAAAAGCGATGTGATAAAAGTAACCGATTCTTTGGAGCTTGACCTGCCGCAGGCATTGCGTGGCGTATTTATCATTGGGGATGATCCAAGTGCAGCCTCACCGGTATTCAAAGGGACCTGCTCCCAGTTGGGCAGTTATAGGGCAAGGCCGGAGGATGTAACCTGCAGCTCAGACAACCTCTGTCAAGAAGCATGCCCACAAATAGAAGGGATAGGAGACATGCTCCTGCAGCTTGAGATTGACTGCGCGGACTTCATCACTCGAACGTTCAACGGCATCATTGAAAATCAACTCACCCAAAGCGACTTGTCTTTGTTTGTCACACGGGATTTGGACGATGTTTCTATAAAAGGAACATGCCAACTCCCATAAGCATATGAATTACGCACTGTTCGGATGGATGATCGTTGGCTTCTTACTGCTGGGATGTGCTGAAAATGTTCCGACAGCTGAGGGAATACAACCTCAGGAAGCTGAAATCACGGAGGAAGCATCAGAACCATCATGCACAACAGACGATGACTGCGGCGGAAAACAATGCATTGGCGGAATATGCCAACAGATTTCTGATCCTGTGGATACCTGTGAGGCAACATGCCGGATTACCGGCGTGACCATCGAAACAAGTGACGGGCAAACGCTCGAGCTTGTGCCCGGCAAGGGGAGCTACACCGCGGCAGGAGCACTGCAGTGGAGGATCGAAAGCAGCCCAAAACATTGTAAAGGCGAAGCACGCATACCTATCGAAATAACAAGGTACAATTATGGAGAAAAGCTGGATCAAGAGATAATCACTCTTGCTGAAGGAGAGTCCAGCCGCGTGCTTACGCATCCAACAATTGCCGCGGTTGCATTCACGCTCAAAGTGAATGACATTGCTGAGTTATGTTCATAAGTTTTATAAATCAAAACGTGTTTTACTGAGGAAAGAGGTCATGAATGAAAAAAGTGATGGTAATACTGACTGCACTTGTCTTCCTTGTTTCAGCATGCGCAGGATTAGACATTGCCGGTAAAGCATATGCTGGTGAAACCGACCAATATGCTCCCCCATATGATGTCTTCAATAATAATGCTCAAATTGTTTTTGTTGAGCTCATCGAGGTCAGCGAAGATTCTCTTCAATATAAAGTAAATGTTGATCATCCCAGCAGCGTCGTGCTTGGAAAAGGCCATTATTACACCAATGACTGGAAGGAATTTCAATTTAACAAGCAGGGCACGGTGGGAGCTGATGGCAACACGTGGGTGGAAAGCCCAGCACAGGCAACACTTACTCTGTCCCGAAAAGAAGTTCCTTCTGGAATAGGCGGCGTTATTGTCCAATCGTGCAAAAATCAGGGAGGCAATCTGCTGTGCGGATGCAAGAGCGCAACCGACTGCGGTTATTGGATGTTCCAGTCTCCGACAAAAGGGGGAGCATGCATTGCAAACGATGAGTGCCATGAAGGTGATGTATGCATCGACAACCGGTGTGGAAAGCTTGCCGAGCTATATGAGCCGCAAGAATGCCCAAATAAATGCCAGCTTCAGTCTGCGGTGATGGTCACCGGTGAAGGCGGAGAACATATTGTGGGCATAGGTGGCGGGAGTTATACAGCTGCTGAAGCTTTGTTCTGGAGTATTGAAGGAGGGCCTGCACACTGCCCAACGCAGGAAACGCGTGTTCCCGTGCGCATCGTTAAAAAGAACTATGGGGAAAATATAGGAGAAGAATATCTGACTCTGAAAAAAGGCGAAACCAGTAAAACCATTTATCACCCGACAAGCCCGACTGTTGCATTCACGCTGAGAGTAAATGATGTGAAAGTCGATTGTTATTGACGACGAAAATTCCAAAAGGTTTATAAAGATTTAATCAATCCTCTCCGTCTAAGAAGAGGGGTGTTACACTTCAGAGATTAAATGGTTTCTGACTGTGCTCACTCGCAAAGGAGGGACTAAAAATGGCTGAGAAAGTAGTAAGGGTCGGTGTGAAAAGGCAAGAGGGTTGGCTTTATTTTGTTGACCGAAGAGGAGATGTTTCCCGGGCAAAAATGAGCCGCGCGGGAAGAAAGAGAGGACGCGCAAAGACGGAACATGTAGAGAAAGCCGGCGTCAAAAAGCAGAAGGGATATTTGTACTTCGTCGACAAGCAGGGCGATATCTCGAGAGCAAAGATGGCGCGCGGAAGGCGACGAGGAAGACGATAAGTTTTTAATTCTCTTTCTTTTTTTGATTTTGATGCGACAAAACAAGTTAAACGAGCTTGATGGAAAGGCATGGCTTAAATTCACGAAGACATGGTTTGTGCACAATCCAAAAGCACGCGGAGCGAGAGAGAAGCTGCATCCGGCAAAGTTTCCAGAAAGTCTGATTGAAGAATTCATTCTGTTCTTTACGAAGAAAGGTGAAACGGTGTTAGATCCTTTTCTTGGGACGGGAAGCACGCTGGTTGCGTGTGACAGCACAGGGAGACGGGGCATTGGCATTGAGCTGCTTGAAAAATACGCGGTGATTGCACGCGAACGGACAAAGCAAAAAGTGATTGAAGGGAATGCGCTTGAGGTTGATAAACTTGTGGATAACGTTGATTTTGTCATTACTTCTCCACCCTATGGGCCAATGCTGAACAAGAAAGGGCTTGCGCAGGAGAAAAGGGAAGAGGAGAAACTTGATACGAAGTACAGTGAGGAGGAAAGTGATCTGGGGAATGTGCATGATTATGGAATGTTCATCGAGAAGCTTGCTGGTGTTTTCAAGAAAGTAAAGAAAATATTAAAGGAAAAGGGATACCTTGTCATCATCATCCAGAATTACCGGGACGGCGGCGTGTATCGGACGCTTGCGTGGGATGTTGCGAAAGCTCTTTCGGCGGAGTATACTCTCGTTGGGGAACGAATGTGGTGTCAGGATAATAAAACGTTGTATCCGTACGGCATGGGATATAGTTTTGTGCCGAATGTGCATCATCATTATTGCTTGGTGTTGAGGAATGATAAAACTGGCATCAGCCCATGAACAACGAAACCAAAGGAACCATCGCAATCACTGCGCTCAGCATCCTGTGGGGAACGGCTGCGATAGCTATACGCGCACTCAGCAACTATGGCGTTGGTGTGCCTGCACAATTGTTCTTCGGCGCTATTGCAGGCTGCATATTCATTCTTGCCCTCTATGGAAAAAAAGTTGAAATAATACCAAAAAAAGAAAATTTAAAATGGCTTATTATCCTCGGAATGTTCAGCGGCATAACCGCAATCACCTTTTTTTATGCAGCTATCTTCACAAAGATAGCATATCTTGAGTTCCTACATTACACGATGCCTCTCTGGGTATTTCTCTTAGCGGCATTCTGGCTGAAAGAAAAAATAACCGCATGGAAATTGCTGGCATTGCTCTTGGCAATCATGGGGATCAGCCTGATCTTTCACGGCGGAGCCGGCATCGACTTAACGAATGTCGGGAATGTGCTGGCGCTGCTTTCTGCAGTCAGCTATGCAGGGATGACGGTGATCGGAAGAAAACTCAAGGATACCGAGCAGCAGACAAGCGTGTTTTGGACATTCTTCATCGGCATTTTTGTCGCTCTCCCGCTGTTCATACTTCATAATGAAATCAGTTTGATTGGAATAGTTCTCATTTCACTCTACACACTCGTGGAGGGGATTGGAGGTTATCTGTTGTATTACTATGCGCTCAGAAATATCGAGGCATCGAAAGCAAGCATTATTTTGCTTATTGAAACGGTGTTCGCATCACTCTTTGCCTGGATGTTATTTGGAGAAACGTTAACAGCACTGAATATTGCAGGAGGGCTGTTAATTTTAACCGGCGCGGCGATAGTGATTAGAAAGACAAAATGGAGCATATGATTCAGCTCAGCAACGAGGAAGTAGCGTTCTTTCGGCAGAAAGCAGTTGAAAAAATAAACGCGGAAGGCTGGGAAGGGCGCAATGTCGAGCAGAAAGTAGAGAATTTTGCCAACTGCTGGATAACGGAAGAAGCATTCAAGCAATTGCTTATCAAGCAGCAGGCCTTCTTCCGGCATCGGGGATTGTATGTCGGCGATGCGGCGGGGGCTGGTGTTGATTTTGAATTCAAGAGGAATGGCGCATGGATAAGCATGGGCATCCGAAGCATCGATGAGGACTCATTGAACAAATGGAAAAGCGTTGCATACCCTGAAGATCGGTTTCTTACTGAACAGCAGAAGATACCCGATTATGTGGTTGCGTGTCATAATGATAACGGCTCCGTGGCGTTTTTAGGGATGATTTCAAAAAAAGAGCTGCTTGATGAGTTGGGCAGAAGCAGGAGGCTGAGAAGCAGGACAAATCAGGAATTGTTTCGTACTGTGCCATTGGACAAGTTCAGCAAGGAGAAGCTGATTGGATTGCTGGAAGAGTTGGATAAGCGTTAAATTTAAGAAGAAATCAATTATTTTTCACTGTATGAAAAGATGGTGGCTTGGGATAGTCTTGTTTTTGGTATGTATCAGCCCAGTTCTTGCCGATAAGATCGATGATGAGGTAGAGGAAGCAATTGCGCAGGAAGCAACAGTTGATGTGATTGTCACATTACACGATGAGCCGCGAAAGATTGGCCCGTTCACAATTAAGACAGAGCCGCCGGATATTGAAAAAGAGCATGAGTTCTCCTCAAGCAATTCGTTTGCAGCTGAAATAAACCAACAGGAGCTTGAAGAGCTGCGCGCAAATCCCAGTGTGGAAGAGGTTTACATCGATAGGGAAGTGCGAGCGTTTCTCACCGATTCGGTGCCATTAATCAACGCAACAGCGGTTGCGAGGCTGCTGTATAATGGAAGCAATGTGACGGGAAAGAACCAGGCAGTGTGCGTCATCGATACGGGTGTAGATTATACGCATAGCGACCTTGGCAGTTGCACAAATGCCTCATTTGCTGCAGGAAACTGCTCAAAAGTTATCGCAGGCTATGACTTTGTGAATGATGACAATGATCCCATTGATGACCATAATCATGGCACGCATGTCGCAGGCATTGCTGCTGCAGACGGCACCATCAAAGGCGTTGCGCCGCAGGCAAAAATTGTTGCGGTCAAAGTGCTCAATTCAGCGGGGAGCGGTTCGAGCTCAGATGTCACGGCAGGAATCGAATGGTGTGTCAACAACAGCGTGCGATACAACATCTCCGTCATATCAATGAGTTTGGGAACAGCAACGCTCTATACCAGCCATTGCGACAGCGAAGATGCAGCAATGACTGCAGCGGTAAATAATGCAACCGCGCATAATATCTCTGTGGTTGCGGCAACCGGCAACGACTTTAACAGCGCCGGCATCAGCTCGCCTGCGTGCATCGCCAATACAACTGCAATAGCATCAACAAATAAGACCGATGGGATGTCCAGCTTCAGCAATACAAACAACATCACCGATCTTGCAGCACCGGGAAGCTCGATAAGCTCGACAAAACGCGGCGGCGGAACACAAACACTCTCGGGAACATCGATGGCAACGCCGCATGTAGCGGGGGCAATCGCACTTCTCGAGCAGTTTAAGAAAGATGAATCAAATACTGTGCTAAAACCGGCAGAGGTGGAGAATGTGCTACGGCACAATGGGAAAAATATTACTGACGCAGATAATGGTCTTGCGTTCCCGCGCATCGATGTCTGGGGGGCATTGCTTGCGCTTGATACCAGCATGCCGGTCATTACGTTCGTTGCGCCAACGCCTGACAGCAGTGTGATAAAAAACGGAACGCTGATGATAAACATAACAGCAAATGAGATTCTTACGCTTGCAACGCTGGAATGGGATGGCAGAAATGTGAGCATGAATTCGTCGAGCGAAACATTTTTTTTCTTTTCGATCTTTAATCTCACTGCGGGAACACACGCCTACCGCATGTACAGCAATGATACAAAAGGAAATGTTGGCACGACATCGCTGAAGCAGTTTACGGTCGACATGACCCTGCCTGCAATTACGTTTGTTGCACCAACGCCCAACAATGAGACATTGAATACGACAAATAGCGTGACTATAAATATTACGACAGATGAAAATCTGAGTAGTGCTGTCCTTGAGCTCGATAATATGAATGAAACAATGAGTGGCTCAGGGACAAACTGGTTTTCAACAAAGATCCTTGGAGAAGGAAACCATACGTTTCGGGTATATACAAACGATAGCGTCAACAACAGCAACGTGTCAGCTTTCAGATCGGTGAGGATTGCAACCATCAAAAATGAGAGCAGCTTTTTCAATCAAGTAAATTCTACATTAGGGCCAACCATCAGCATGCGGCTGCTCAGAGATGGCTTTACTGAAGCGTTCGCCAATGTCAGCATAGTGAGAAACTATACGCTTGAATTCAACGTGAGTGGAACACGCGTGCAGATAGCAAATTTCAAGTGGGGTGAGGCAAACACCGCGGGGATTGTGAATGTGACAGCAAATGTGACCACGGCAGCGATTACGGCAAATTTTACATCAAGCGGCGCCCTGCTCAATGAAACCGTGTGGGTTGAGATGAACGGCTTTCTGACTGCAAACTTCACACCCGCGATCGTATTTGATAAGGCATATCGCGTCTTTTTTTACATCAATGGAAGCAGAGATAACCCGACTTCAACGAGAATCACTACAAGCTGCGATGCGGATAGGTCAAATAGACCATGCACTACCATTGAAAAAAGCAATTCGACCATTTACCTTAGCTCCTTTTCAGGCGCGGCTGGAGGTGTAGATACCGAAAGCCCAAAACTGAGCGTAATCGCCCCTGCAGCAGGAGCAAGCCTGGGCTCGACGGAGGTATCATTAAATTATGTCGCAAGTGATAACGTCGCAGTGAGCAGATGCTTCTATAGCCTGAACAATGGTGCAAATACCACCATTGCAGGCTGCGCTAACACAACAATTACCGCAGCACAGGGCTCGAACATTCTCAACATGTATGCAAATGATACCACCGGAAACATCAACACCAGCCAGGTGAACTTTACCATTACGATTGATGCTGGTGGAGGAGGTGGCGGCGGAGGGAGTGGAGGCAGCGGTAGCGCGGGAAGCAAGAAAATCACAGCAGCTGTAATAGATGAACCATTATTCGAGAGCGTGGAAAGAGTGGCAGAAGTGCAAGCAAGCGAATGCACCTATTCGTTTGATGCCGCGCTTCCAGAAGTCATTCCGCTCGTCACGAAGAGTTCTTTTGAAGGCAAAATAAAATACACCGGCAATTGTGCGGTGCGAGTA
>CAYIKL010000025.1:5639-13262 GCA_964364045.1 uncultured Methanosarcinales archaeon | reverse complement strand
TTGGCACTTTCTTTCTCGTTTATGGCGCTCAGGGAAATTATCTTGCAGTGATTGGGGCATCTGTTTTTGACGGCTGGGCAACACAGGCAACGACAAGCCTCTCTCTCACAATAGGGCGTGAGCAAAGCTTTGATGTTTCTAGCTCAGGTGTTGTAACTTTTACGGACATTAGTTTTAACGACATGCTGAGTTCTTTAACCTCTCTATCAAACCTCACGACCGGATGGCAGGTGAATGTCAGTGCTTATGTCGACTATCCAGTGAAATGGGATGAGCCAGAGCCAAACTCAACCCAGGCAGGAGCAACTAAATTTGAGTATTTTGAAGTTAAAGTGAACCAGACAGTGCCGAGCAGCAGCTATATGATCACTTTTAATATAACACAAGCGAACCTTGGCAGCGTTGTTCCGGACAATGTCAGCCTATTGATGTATAATGATACGAGCACATTATGGGTAAACCTAACGACTGTAGTCGTCAATGGGGTGAGTGATCCAGCACTGTTTTATGGTATCACGCCGCATTTCTCCAAATTTTTGATAGGACAAAAAGTGCCAGGCGCTGGAGGTGGAGGCGGCGACGTTGGCGGAGGAGCGCCGGGACAAACAGGCACACCAGCAGGAGGAGGCGGAGGAGGTGTAGTAGCCAAACCAGCTGAGAAAGAAAAAGAGCCCGATGTAGAAGAAGAACTGCCGCCCAAGCCCATCCATATCCCGGGCAATTATTTTGATGTGAACGCTAAGATACCTGAGCGTTATCGCGAACTCCAGCCGGGCGATAAGCTGGTCGCAGAAATAAAAATACTCAACATGCAGCGGCTTGGACCGATGAGCGTTGAAGTAGAATATGCGATTGAAGACGATGGAAAGGTGCTCTGGAACGAGATTGAGACAAAGGTTGTTGAGAATGAAATCACATTCATCAAGGAAGTGGAACTTCCGAAATTAGCGGTCGGCTCCTATATGTTTATGGTTCGTGTCACATTCGAAGGGGATGTTGCGTTAGCCGGCTATCCATTCAATGTAGCAGAGCCGGAGCGTGTCCCGGCAGCACGTGACTTTGGCTTTGCGTATATCGCTTTCTTCTTTATAGCAGGCATCCTGTTAGCCTACATAGTTTTATTAATGCGAAAGAAATTACTTCAAACACGACGGCAGGCCCCCAAAAGAACGGGTGTCAGAGCCGCACGGCGCACTCAGGCTTCAGACTACTGGAAGGAGATGCACCAATTCATGAAAAGGAGGTAGCATGAGAAAACGTGTTGAGCGGGCGCTTATCCTCGAAAAGCAGCGCATCAGGCGCACCGTCATGCTCGTAAAAAAAGAACGGCTTCATGATGACCTGAAGCTTCTTGAAAAACGGGAAAAGCAGATTGCATTCTTGCAGAGGAAGATGCTTGCGCTGCAGCGGCACATGGCAGCCGATGCGCGCCGCATTGAAGGCAGCATCCGGGCCCTATCACGAAAAAAAGAGACAGAGGGCGCAAAGCTGCAGCAGTATCAGATTGTCATCAGAGCGCTGCAGGCGAATGGGAAGGCGGCACAGAACATCGGCGCAGGGCGTGCATTGGAGATGGAGCGCAAGCGTTTGGAAGAACTTGATGTCGTGGGCAGGATGTGCGAGGAATTGGGCGACAAGCGCGTCCGGGCCATCATCGGGAGGAAGCGGCAGCTTCTCGGCAAGGCACAGCGCCTGCACAAGGAAGCTCTGGCGCTTGCCGCAGAAAGCAAGATTGCCGAAGAGATGGCGCAGAATCAGTCACGTAGTGTTCATACAATCAGCGAAAAACTGCGCCGGCAGCATGCAGCACATTCTGCTCTCATGAAAGAAAAGAAAGCGCTTCTGGAGCAGGAAAAGAACTTTCGAAAGCAGCTCACACATATTGCGCTCAGAAAAAGGGGCATCGTGCAGTCACTCAGGAAAAGAGCATGAGAAGAATGCTGCTGGTGATTGTGATTTTACTCGCATCTGTTGCTGCTGCACACCATATTCAGGACATGATTCTTGAGGTTTCGCTGCCGTCGCGCTACGAACGCATTATTGCAGGGGAAACGATCCCGGTGGAAAGCCAGATCATATTGCTTAAAGGCGGCCAGACCGTGGCCGATGTCGTGATTGAATATACCGTCACCGACAAGAACGGAGTGCTTATTACAAAAGCGAGCGAGACAAAAGGCGGGACGCTCCGCATCTATTCAGTCATGGAATTGCGCATCCCAAAACAGACGCCGCCGGGAGCGTATGAAGTAAAGGTAACCGCATCCCATGGCGCGATAACAAAGCAGAGCTCAGTGACGCTTGAGGTTGAGGAAGAAGTGCAGGAATTCAGTTTCACCCCGCTGATGCTTCTCGGCATCGCTTTGCTTCTCTTTTTTATCATCCTCTTATATGAGAGGCATAAATTTAAAAGGATTGAGCATTTGATCAGAAAGGTCAGCGAAAGAGAGTTACTGAAAAAAGGGCTGATAGGATAAGATGGCAATTACAGGATATGTGGTGCAAATGATCAATGTATGGACGTCGTATGCACTTGGAGATGTGCTTAGTTTGGTTTTTGGTCTTGCAGCAATTGTGCTGCTGCTGATTATTCTTCAGCGGACAAAAGACCATCTGTACACGTATTTCAAACTTTTTTTATATGCGTTTATCATCTTTGTCATCATCACATTGATTCGGGTCGTAAGTGTTGCCTATGCACTACAGGACACGGTTGGAGTTGTTGTGCTCCTCGCCTTCGGCAACCTCCTGTTCTTAGTGCTTATGCTCGCTGGACTGTACGGGCTGGCCAAGCTTATAAAAGAAATATGTCAACCCCGAAGGAAGAAGTGATACTTCCGCAAGCTCATTCAGGAGTGTGTCCGCACAGATGCGTCCCATAGCGCTTCGCGAGAGGAACCCCGATTTAAACTTTTTTTTGAAATTGCCCCTTAAAAGTAACTCATTAACAAATCACTAACGCGTATTCCACGTTGGCTGCTTCTCGCTCAACACCTTTTTCTGCACCCTGCCGCAGAATATTTTGATAAGATCCGCCAGCTCATCAACAACATGCACCATTTTTCCCGCATCAACCGGCGGCAGTGTCTCGACAAGCACTAAAGCAGTTTGCGTCTTTTTGCTGACCTCAACGCTTGGATCAGCCTCATACAGCAACTGCCGGGAAACAACCTTCTTGTCTTTCAACACAAGCTCACCGTTATCGATAGTAAACAGCAGATTGCCAAGATTCCGCGCATCCAGCGCGCCAACTGGAACTAGATGCTTAAGTGCGATAAAATTACATAAGTTGGTCAGTGTGTCTTTGTTTGGGATTTCCTTGCCCTTGAGCACGGTTTCCATCAACATCTCTACACGCGTATGATAATGCTTCAACCCCAGCTGTTGCGCAGCCTTTGAGGTTGATATCAGCGCGTTTTTATTGAAGCTGATGCGCACATATTCTTCGATATCCCGAAGCATCTCGTAGATGTCATCGCTGTGCTCGGTGTTGTTGATCTGGCAGAAGATAATGCCTACCGTAAACCCATTGAACTTCTCAAATACCGCCGGATCGATCTGTATCTTCATTTGATCCCCAGCTTCTTGCGCACTTCATGCAATTCCCGTCGCAAAGCGCGCAGCTCTTTGAGTATTTTTCTGTCATACACAAACCGAACGATGAGAAAAATCACATACAGCCCAAACAGCCCGCCCAGAAGAGCAGACAGGATGGTAAAAAATCGCTGGACAAGGCCAACAACCGGATCAAATACAGCAGGAACATAGCTCGCATTCACTGCAACTGTTTCCACGATTGCCATCCGAAAAAAGAAAGAAATGGTGTTTATAAATATGATGTGTTCAGGGATGAAAAAGCCATCACAGAGCGCTTGAAGCAAATCTTATGGAGAGGTTGTATTGCTTTGATTGGTCTGATTCTGTGGAGGACTCGGCAGAGCACCAGAGATAGTAATACAAACGGGGGGCAAATCATCATTGTTAGCTTCATATGATTCAATCACATGATTAAGCGGATCCACTTCAATACGGTCCATACAATAAGTGCCAGCAGTAACCGGACCAGACGATACACTGGCATCACTCGATTGTCCTGGATCAAGAGAATACACACCACTCAGGAACATCGAACCCGCAGCACCACCTCCAGAACTGTCAGGAACTCCATCTTTAGTGAAGAAAACACGCATGTTAATAGAGCCATAATAACTGGCACGTGCAGTGCCTACATTTTTAATGGTGAAATGCTTTGAATAAGACCCACCCTCAACACCCGAGGTAACTTTCGCGCCGGTACTGTCTCTATATTCCGCATTTGTAACGATAAGATCAGGACCAACTACTTCAGTTGTGCACGCTGATGAACATCCATCGCCACTTGCTGTATTTCCATCATCGCATTGTTCAACTCCAGTCTGAACTTTACCATCACCACAATAAGTAGCTGCACCAGCAACGCTCTGACAGGAAGCACCACATACCATACATGATGCCTGCCCATAAGCACATGCTTCGGTGACAGTGTTTCCATCATCACATTGCTCACCACTTTCAGGAACCCCATTGCCGCACTGTGCGACCGGTTTCAGCCGTGACGTCACTTCAACATTAAGTTGAGATCTCTTGCTCATCCCAAATGAAACTTCACACGCACCCTGCTTTCTAGACTTGGCTGAGCTGCAAACCTGACCGGTAAAATCCTTATCAGCAAGAACAACACCACCATCTTTCACTGTGACGTGTTGGATTTCCCAACTGGGATTACGATTAGAAGCAAGAAGAGAATATGTTTTGGTCTCTCGATTTTTTCCAGCCCATTCTAAGCGTAGGCATCGAATAACTGTTGCGCTCGGATCCTGATCACCTTGGCTGCCCGGCTTCCTATCGACAAGATTTGAGCATGAACCTAAAGTACCCTCAAATCGATTCCTGCTATCATCAAAGAGCTCCAACTGCACGTTGTTTCTTGTCTGTTCTGTTCCAGCTGCTTGTCCAGCTAAGTAAGTACATCCTATAAGAAAGAGAGAGACCAACACAATCAATATCTTTTTCACATAATCACCTTTTTACGACTAGAAAGAAATTTAATTTAAATATGTTTCGGTAGAAATGCACGTCTATTCAGCCAAGAAAACAAAAGCGCATAAAAACCAAACTTATACATCTGCATAAGGTTGGTTAAAACTCAGACAAGAATGGTTTTTCAAAAATTCTCATTGTCAATGCGAAAAAATGCCTATTTTGCTCAATGGCATGCAAACGCTCACTTGCTAGAATCCACGCTCTTTTTGCGAAAGCTTTATATCCTAATGTATCTAAATAGCTACATATGTATCAAAAAAGAAACAATGAGTTTGAAGTTGTCAGCCTCTATCTGGGCGACTATACTAGGCGCTATTTCCTGCGAGAAATCGCGAGAGAAACAAAGCTGCCTCTGAAAAATGTCCAGCGCGCTCTCAACTCTTTAGAAGACAAAAAAATTTTTCATAGCAAGCTCGATGGAAAAAACAAATATTTCAGTTTAAATCTCGACAATGTGCTGTCCAAGTTATATCTACTCCATGCCGAATTACAAAAGACGCAGCGCTTTTTGGAAGCATACCCATTGTGCAAGCCCTTTCTGAAGAGCCTCTCACACACCCCAATAATAGTGTTCGGCAGCTTTGCGCGATTTGCAGCGGGGAAGCACTCCGATTTTGACATGCTTATTATTTCAGAGGAAGAACCGGCATTACATCTATTGCCATACAAAATCCATCCTCTCAGAATGAAGGAAAAGACATTCATCAAGGCAGTACTGCGTCAGGAAACCTTGATCAAAGAAATCGAGCAAAATCACATTATCCTCAATAACCATTCGTTTTATGTGGAACATCTGTGGAGGCATTATGCAAAATAAAATTGCGTGGTGCTTTAAGCTGAAAGATGGTTTGCGAATGATTGAACCTAATGAAAGGCTGGCAAAGTCATACCTCAATGAAGCAAAATCTTCTCTGCACCGCGCTGAAAAGAATTTCAGAGATGGGGACTTGCTTTGGGCAACGGTAGTAATCTATTATGCAGAATATTATGCATTGTATTCATTTCTTCAAAGAATTGGCATCAAATGTGAAAACCACTTTTGTTCGATAATGGCAGCTGGTCTCCTGCTCGGAGAAAATTACACTCACATAATAAATCACCATAAAGACAAAAGAATAGACGCACAGTACTATATGAAAGTGGACAAGGAAGAACAGGTAGGCAAAATGCTCCAGGAAGCGAAAGTGTTTGTTGCCATGTTTGATGAATTGGTTTCAAATCTCAGTGAAAAAGAAATCAGTGAGCACAGGGAGAAATTGTCGCGTGCATAAACACAACCTACTCCACATACGCCCACGTTTCTCCTAAGCGTGATGCAATCAATCTTCGCGCAGTGATATACTTGATGTTCCTCGCCATGCATGCCGCACTCAACACCCCAACAACTTTCCCACTCTCTTCAACAACTAATCGCCTGATATGATGCTCGTTCATCAAATCGCCTGCAAGCTCAACGCTCTCATCCTTGGCAATCGTATGCAGCGGATAGCTCATGATCTCAGACACCGTCGTTTTTGCAGGATCAATGCCGCGCGCAACAACTTTCCGTAAAATGTCATGTTCGGTAACTATCCCAACAATGTCATGCTCAACAAGAACCGAATCCACGTTCTCTTTTTCCATAATCCGAGCAGCAGCAGCCACGGATATATTCCCAACATGAACAGCATGATGCATGATTTCATACACTCTCATCCTTACCACCCCCAACAGTGCCCTAATTGGTTTTCAGAAATATAAATTGCTCAGGTTAATCATCATACTATTTTGCCGCAAAGAGGCCTGAAAGCGCATCAGACTTGTCACCCAGCACATCTCCCAGCGTCTTTCCATTTTCCCTCAATCGTCCATCCGCCTCACGGAGAAGCGTGCAATAGACACGTCCAAGATCATCCATCAGAACCAAATCTTCGCGCTTATCTCCATTAACATCACGAGAACACGCCGCCATCCATGTCACTTGATTATACGTTACCGGCTGCTCCTCCGGTTTTTCGCAGAGCATATAGCCGAAAAATGCCACCGTCGCCGCAACAAGCCCTAACTCAGTCCTGGCATTCATAAAACCAGCAATCGCTGATCCTCTTATTAACCTTCTGACCTATATAAAACAAGAAAAAGAAAAAAGACACATTTAATCCTGCGCAAGCATGTACACCGCTTTCAGCGCAACGATGATCGTTGCCGGGACAAACAGCGTCAATATGCCTCCCAGGATGTTGATCACAAACGGCGCCTCAGTAAACACGTTCACCTGCAGCCCTAAAAACGACAGCAGTGCCAGAATTGTCCCTGCGGTAAGGAAAGACTGCGTTTCCTGTGCGGTGATATTCAGCAATCCAACCACAACTCCGAGAAGGAAGAGCACCCAGACCAAAATAACTTTATACTGCGCAGTTAAGCCAATCCCCAGCACAACAGCTACAACCAGGCCGACAATGAATGCCCAGCTTCCCAGCTTATTTCCACTTATCTCCATGATAACACCTCTTTTTATTTTGATACCTGCTAGAAATGGCTTTCCCTATTTAAAAATTGCGCTTG
>CAYIKL010000025.1:0-5539 GCA_964364045.1 uncultured Methanosarcinales archaeon | reverse complement strand
TGTGCCATCTCTTCCTTGCATACACCGAGAATGCCAACTGTGATTTTGTTATTATAACCCCTATTTACGATCAGGATAGATAAAAAACCTATGGGTAAAGCCAATGGTAGTGTAGTTATTTAGTACATACTGCATTAAAACATTCTAAGCAAGAATACTTTGCAGTTACTAACGCTCCTTCTAGAGAGCACGTTTGCTCGTAGAGGGTCACCTTATCTCCACAGTAATCAGTATATGTTACGCCAGCTATTGTTACTGTGCCTAGTGTAGTTATAGTTGCGCCGTCTGTATCTGTACATCCTGATTTCGGCGGCGTCGCAACGCAGACATTATCCGTGCATGTTTGTCCTGTTGTGCAGGATGTTCCTCTTGCAACTCCACAATCTGTTACTGTTCTTGGTGTTTCGCAATTGTCAGCAGCAGTGACCGTTCCGCATGTTTTTGTCCATCTTGTGCAGAATGCAGCGTCTGTTTCTGGCGTGCAGGCCGGTGAAGATTGTGGCGACGGCGGTGCTGGTACTGCAGTTGATTCTCTTACGGTGTAATATTCTACCAGCCAATGGCCTTGTGCAACACTTGTTGTTCCACCATTACACTGCCATTTGCTCGAGTCACGGCATTTTAACCCGGTGAGTGTTGCTGGATTACACATGCATACCCATGCAAGCATATAGTTATTAACAATATCCAGCCCAGTTGACTGATCAAAGTTTGCAGCAACAAGTGTAACATCTTTTTTTGCTGCAGCAGCTCCCGCGAGGACTGTACTTGCTGAAATCTTATACCAATCTGCGCCACCGGCGTCGACAAATGTGGCGAGGGTCGGTGTATTGATATCGGTTGTATCCCACAAGAATTCATCCCATCCCCCAACGAGGTCGGTTCCTCCTGTGGACGGCTGTTTTGGATTGTAAACATATCCCTTCTTATACATATAAAATTCTTCCGTTGCTGCTGCGGGTGTTGGTTTGGGTACTTCTGCTTTTAATACATTATCGGTCGGACCTGTCCCAAGAACAACCTCTTTAAAATCTACCGATGCACCTTCATTAGTATTTACAATAATACTTATCGCTGTATTTGCAACCCTCACTGCGCCTGCGTAAGGGGCACAGTTCGGTTTAACTGCATATGTGGGGATTAATGGACCGACTCCATCAGGATCTGTCTCGTCCCGCTCATTTGCTGCTGTACAGCCTACATATGAACCTCCAACTGCCCGACCTACTGAGTCTGCTGATGGCACCTGCTCACCCGCTATTGATGGCGGCGGCGGCAGCGTTGGCAGGCCTTTAGATTCAGATACTGCTTTTTCGCACCCGGCAAGAAGCGCAATAACCATTGCACCAATCAATAGAACCAAAATTCTTTGACAAACCTCTTTCATGTTTATCTTGGTGATTTTATTGGAGTATTTAAATATTTTGTTAGCCAAAATTTGCAATGACCGTTTTTGCTCCACGGTGACAGTTGTGGTCTGTCACGAGTAGCGAATATGGGCCTCAGGGATGGTGTGTCATCGCTTCCTGCAATTCCTCAGTTGACCAGCCGCTTTTGATCAGTGTGTTTTGCAATTGTTCTTTCGTATACCCTTGCTCCAGGCCGGAAGCTATGTACTGCCTTACAGCTCCATATCTATCAGGGATATGCTTTCCTCTCATCATTTTCCAGGTGAGTGCACCAAGAAGAATAGCAAGCCCTCCTGAAATGAGAAGAATCACGTGAGGCGAATCTTTATCTGTCAAGGGGATCCTAGATTGGGGTGGCGTGTATTGTTGAGGTGCTTGTGCAGCCGGCGGCGATTCTCCGTTGCAGTAGGAGGGATTACCCATATTCACACTGACGGTACTCATTCCGACGTTTCCTGCCGCATCATACGCTTTTACAGCAAGCGTATGCGTGTGTGGGCCTGTACATCCGTGTGTGCCTCCATTTGTCGTGTCCCATGAGAATGAATGGGGGCTTTGCGTATCAGTTGTTTTCAGCACATCGTCAACAAAAAATTCGACTTTTGTTACGGCTGTGTTATCTGAAGCACTTGCAGAGAAGGGTATGGTGATTGCGACGAGTGTGTCTGCACTTGGTTCAGTGATGAAAACAGTAGGGGTAATCGTATCAGTAGGTGGTGCAGATCCACCGGATGTTGGTGGAGTAGGTAATGGTGGCAGAGCGTATGCAGTCATCAGCATAACCATCCCAAACAGAAAGAACACCCCGCTCTTTTTCATCATCTCCTCTATTTCTCTCGTATTTATAAACATTATGCGAAGCAACAGTTTGGAGCGGAATAACTACGCGTTGCCGCTTTTGGGAGTGCACACTCTCCACCCATTCGGCACTGCAGAATGAAGATTTTTATTTAAGAGTGTCTATCAGACCGATAGTAATGATATGAAGCGATCACGGTGATGCATCAACAACGACATTAAAATTTTTGGAAAAAAATCCTGTGAAGTCATGCGTCACCGTGCAGGATGTCTGGCCTTTTTTTGTCAAATTTTCCATCAGAAGAGAAGTCAATGCTGATAAATTCTTCCTATTTTTGGCTCGATTTGAACGCAGCCGAGAAGAAAAACTATGTCTTTGCTTCTAAAGAATATGCGGCATAGCCATATTCGCTTCCAAAAATTCGAAAAGCAAAATTACAATTTGTCGAACCAGATGGACACACATAATCCGTTACTATTGTTCCTGCAGGATCTTTTAGTATAAGCCGTTTTATTGGCACCTGCAGGGAGGAAGTTATTGCTGAAAAAGAGTAATCAGATCCAGAAGGAGACGCACTAAGGACGGTTGGGATTCCCCCACAGGTGGCAGTTGCAGTAACACCAATGCACTCTGCAATTTGATTAGTTGGAGCAGGATACAGTGCACCGGTTAATATAATATCTGCATATAATCTAACTGTTGTTGGTGGCGCCACGCAGCTATCAACAATCTGGCAGCTTGTGCAGCTCTTCGATCCCGTATATCCCGCTGGACAGGTTAAACTAAGACCAGATGCAACTGCAGTGCCATCACACTGCTCTCCAGTATCTATAACTCCGTTTCCGCATACCGCGGCTGCAGTTGGAGGACTTACAACCGCCCATTTTTGCCTTGGAGAACCATCGCATAGGGCAAGTACTAATCCGTCCATTACCGGGACATCATAGTGCTGGAAGCTCAGGCATCCTCCACTTGTGAGCATTGTGAATTCTTGAGTTACTGGGTTATATTTCCATTGTTGTTTTGCTGAACCATCGCAGGCTCCTGTCCAAACCTGCCCACCTAAAGTATCACCTGCAGAGTACAAGCACTGCCCATTTGCTTTCAGTTTAAGCGCATTCGTTGTCGCATCGTATGTCCACACTTTATTTCCTGTCGCACTGCAAGCTAATGTGACTGCTAAAGTTGTTCCTTGGAATACACAGTTATTGTTTTCCTTATTGACGAGAGTAAACTCTGCAGGGAATGTTGGTGTCGCAACACAGACATTATTCGTGCAAGTTCCTGTTGTGCATGTTCCGCAGCTTGTTACTGTCCTTGGCGCTCCGCAATTGTCAGTTGTTGTATAACTCCCGCAAACCTTACCTGCATCAGAACACAGTTGAGCATCAGTTTTTGGCGTGCAGGTTGCTGTCGTTGTCATTTGAGCAGTGTAGGTAGCATCAGACGTGACTACTATCTCCCGGTTCGGCTGTGCGTTCCCATCGCTCCATTGGGTAAAGACACCTTCCATGCCAGGAAGCGCGCTGAGCGTATGCCTTGTTCCCACGCCCCATTGGTAAGTTTTGGGCGATTCTTTTGTGATCTGAACTGCACCGGAGTCAACGTTCACATTCACACCATCTGTCGCTATCGTAACCGCTTTTATCGTATTGCATACTGCACCCGTACAACTTCCAAGCGTACCAGAGGTACATAGTTTCAAGGTGTCGTAATACCCATCGCTGTTTGTATCAGTAAGATAATATCTTCCTTCTGTGCATGTGCCAAGCACTTCTCCTGCCTGCCCAGCAAGGTCTTCCTGGAATGAAACATAATAGAGTGCGGTGAGTAGGACCGCTACAACTGCGATAATGCCTATCCACACGAATTTCTGCGAACCTTGACCGACGTCTGTTGTGTTTTCCATTTTAGTTGATTATTATGTTGATGTAGCTGAGGCATCGATAATAAACGTTCCATCAGCACCACTTGTTACACAGGCTTGACAGTGATTACCACTGCACTGGATAATACTCGCACCGCCGATGCCAGGGTACCACTCTGCGACAACGCCGATTAAACCACCGTAGTTAACAGTCACCTTAAAGCGAGATATCGTAAAAGGAGCACCCACATCCGCAGTAAAACAAGGTTGGTAAGAACTAGTGCCAATACCTGTGAATGTGGCTGTACAACTGCCACTGCTCCCAGAAACAGGGCAACTTTGAGGATTAAGAGGCGGATTACCAGAATAAGCACTCGAAAACCCTCCCAAAGTGATCGTAGTAGCAGGGACACAACCATTATCAACCTGGCCGTCACAATCATCATCAACCGTATTGCCGCAGACTTCAGCAACTGGCTTGCGACTGCACTTCAGAACATACGCAGCAATACCTTCATCAGTGCCTGCTTCATAGCCTGTAGAGTAAAGATGATTCCAACCAGGAGCCCACTCTGAACCAAGAACCATTTCAGCCAAAGGACGAGTGCCAAGAACTTGAGTTTTGAAAACAAAACCAAGCACTCCCTGTTTAGAAGGCTTGTCAGCAGCACCAATCACAGGTGCGGCAACACAATTACTAAAACCTGTATGTGCACTTGTATGGTAATTCACAGACTTAATAGCGGTCAACAACCAGCCTTTTGGAACACCAGACCCCGCATCACAAATCCACCTTTCCAAAGGAACAGACCCAACAGCCGCATAAGGAGAATAAACATAACCCATAACGCCACCATACTGGTCTTTCCAGCCAGCAGTTTCACCGTCCCAATTAGTATAAATGTGACGACTTTCGGCCCTATGAAAATAGCGATGAATAGGCTTAAATGTACAACTATTATCCACGCCATCGCAATCCTGGTCAATAGCATCTTCACAATACTCCAATGCATCGGGATTAATGGAAGCAACGGCATCATTACAATCACCCGACTTGGAAGCATAGCCTGTAACAGGACATTTCATTTGCTGAGCGCCTGTGCCAAAGCCATCGGCATCAGCATCAACATAAAGATTGGCTAAAAGACCCTCGTCAACCTGCCCATCGCAATCGTTATCAACACCATCACAAATTTCAGCAGGCGCAGGACCGCATGCACCGCACGCATTCACAGCGCTGCCATCACTGCATATACTTGTTGTCGTTACCGCAACCCAAGCTCCATTCTGGCAGAATTCTGCACCCGTGCATGCGCCCGATGCATCACAATTAACGCCGCGGTACGCTCCTTCATGACAGGCAAAGACAGCAGTGAGTGTCTGTGGCTTGCTCATCATCACGCTATAAGGGGATGTAGTGCTCACCTGCTGCCCGTCAAGGAGCCATCTTTTGAAGTCATAACC
>CAYIKL010000024.1:12529-13651 GCA_964364045.1 uncultured Methanosarcinales archaeon | reverse complement strand
GAACATTGATGCGCGCCGTGAGCGTTACTGTTTGCTGCGCTGCAATGCTTCCGACACTCAACTGAGGCGCAAAAGTCACGCCATCCTTTGAAAACGTCAGGTTGAATGTATTCTGGCCTGCAGTGACAACAACATTATCGAGGGGCTGTGTCCCTGCATTCAAAAGGGTGCACGTCTTTTTCACATCAGTTTTTCTTTCGACTTCACCAAAATCTATCAAGGTCGGGACTGTTATGTCGGGAAGCTTGTTCGCTTTACCTGGGCTCACCTGTGTGAGTTCAACAAGCGCTCCAACTCCATCGACTTCACGTCCAATAGTCTTCCCGTCATTGGTACTGGTATATGTTACACGATCAACTTGGGCAGTGGAATCATTGAGGGAAAGTTCATCACCAGCATCAGAAAGCTCCAGAGCTGGAGCAAGAGCACCATACACAACTGCCTGTGTAGAGGAAGGCAAGGTATGAACTGAATTAAACTCAGCTTGGTTATTAACTAAAACAATAAACCCTCCAGCAGAAATGGTAACCGCACCAAATGTAAATGTCCCCTCACCATCATTAAGTGTATAGCCAGTAAGATCAACGGTGTTTGTTCCAGTGTTATATAATTCAATCCACTCTCGCGCGGGGTCCGTGCCTGCACCAGCAGCATTCGCCATAAACTCATTGATCACCACAGCTGCTGTTGCTGCCTGTATTGTAATCAGCAACAAAGCTAACAAAAGAAAAAATACAAGTACTTTTCTAAGCATCTTCATTTGTTTCCTCACTTCAGCACTTTGAGCAGTACGAATACAATCACTCCAAGCACCACAAGGTTTGCCAATGCTAAAACCACCCAAAACAGTGGTGACTGGGTGAACGCCTGTTCTTCAGATTCAAACACGATTTCTCCTGCGTCACTCGTTGTTCCGATTGTGGTACCAGAATCAGTGCCTGATGCCCCCGTCGGAGGAGTAATAACAACCGTCGTCGAGCCATTGGAGGTTGCTGTTCCACTCGTTGTTGTTGTTGTAGTCGTTGCACATCCCCTCACATTCAGGTTGACATGCTCATCATCCTGCAGCTCATCACCATCGATGAACACACGCACTTCGATAGGGTGTGCCTCTGCCGCAAC
>CAYIKL010000024.1:3683-12429 GCA_964364045.1 uncultured Methanosarcinales archaeon | reverse complement strand
CCCTTTGCAGTAACGGTAAACGTGTACGTGCCGTCTTCTGCATCATCAGGAACATCAAATTCAACGGTGATGTCCTTCTTCCTATCGCCTGCATTGAGATCGAAATCACTTTTTGCGTCCTCATCAACACTGTCGCCGAACTCATCTTCATCGCTATCATCAATTTTAACGTTGAAATCAACATTGTCGATATCACCATCATTGTAATTGTCATCGAAGAGGTTCTTCACCTCAAATGTCAAAACAACCTTGTCTCCGCGGGAAGCCTCCTTGCTGATCTTCTCACCGTCATCAATGCTGCTATCTCTTTCCTCGCCGACTTCAGCTTCCATCTTAACTATGTCGAGCATAGTTGTCACTTTTGCTCGTATATCAACATCTTTTGTCTGGGCGCTTGTTCCGGAGGTGCTGATTCTGAGCTTCCCTGCAGAAGGCAACGGCGATACGCCGGAATCAAATGTCACTGGCATTGCTCCAGTAAATGTTACAGCTTGAGAAGCGCCTTTTGCTAATGTGAATGATGTCGTTGAAAGCGCTCCGTTCTTCACGCCTGCGTCAAGATTCACAAGAGATAACGTGACTGTTTCTGTAAAAGCACCACTATTTTTTACTGAAAAAGCCTTGCTCACAGTAATGTTTTTATTATCCTCACGAAGCGTCTTATAGTCAAGATCAACAGCAATATCTCCGCCATCAACGATCACGTCATGTGTGTTGGATACAGTAACCGTTACAGGCACGCTAACATTGTTTGTGCTGGTTCCTGTTTCCTCAACACGAAGAGTGCCCGTGTATGTGCCTACAGCTTGCAAAGCCGGTATCGCTACATTAAGAGTAACAGCGGTGCTCGAGCTTGCCGCAATGGTCGCTGGTGTTGTGCCGCTCACTAAGCCGGTAAACGTCCCTGCTGTGCCGCTAAACGCAATATCTTTATATGTCAGAGAAACGCTAGCAGTGCCCGAATTTGTTAAGGTAAATGTACCCATTGCAGTCGTGCCGATACCCTGCGTCCCTAAATCGACCGATGCCTGGGTAATGCTCAGTGCTGCGCTTGCACTTACCATCATAACTAAAAATAAAGCCAAACTTATGAGTAACAATCTCTTCATTTTAACCCTCCAAAACCACCCCTGGTTTATCTATTTTAGAGTAGTTACATGCAGTTCTTTTTAAAGATTTCGCTACTTAAGAGGTAGGGTTGGAAAGGAACAGGATGACATCCTTATCCTCTTCAATCGCCCTTTTGAGACGAAATGAGGCTTTTATTGCTCCTGCAATTCTCTCCTTTTCAACTACTTTCTTCAGCACAGTAATGACATACACCGCATCATTTTTCGCAATGCGTTTCATCTCCGATATTGCCCTCTCGATATCAAAGTGATGGACAGCCGTGACACACAGTATAATGTCAAACGAATGGTCCAGAAAGGGCAACTGCTCAGCCATTCCATTCACGACACTTTTTCTCTTGTCCAGCAAACCAAACGCAGGATCGATTCCCACAACGTTGTCAAAGAATTCTGTGCTCCAGCACTGACCGCAGCCGATGTCAAGTATTTTTTCATTTCCCTCTAATTTGAGATTTTCTTTGATAATCCTTAATTTGGCAAGCTGCTCTTCTCGATGCAGTTCTTCATATGATGCTGCAATTTGGTTATAATAGTTCATAAAAAATGAGCCTGCAGGGACTTTCAAGCCGCTACACCAGTTTTCGCGTCGTGGGGGCTTGTCCCCCACTTGAGCACGATTCGCCTAGTGTAACTGGCGATTTGAACCCTGATCAACCGGTCCGAAGCCGATCGCACTATCCAGGTTATGCTACAGGCCCATTGGCTCCAAAAGTATAAAGTATTATATAAAATAAACGGTCAAGGGGCCAGTGGGACTGAAAGGCCTAGCGTAATGAAAAGAACAAGCTTACCCAAAGTAAAATAATCACTTCCTAAACAGCATCTTTGACACAACTTTATCTACAAGCTTCTCAAACGGCCTGAACAAGAGTGCGATCAAGACTGCAATGACAATAGTTACAATGATATAATGGACTTGGAACAAAGAAGAAAACAGCTTCATAAACAACTCTTCACCTATTTCGATGATGACAAAAACAGCCAGCGACAAAATAACGAATGACACCGACTGATGAAGGAGACTTTCCATGTGATGCATTTTTGCCCACTTTTGGAAGGTAAGTGATACTTCATGCTCATCCTTGACATCAATAGAGTCAAGGAACATAGCTTTCGTCTTGCTTTGAGGAACAACATCTGCTAAAGCTCCTTTCAGCGCAACCGCAAATTTTCGTGCGCGCTTCTGGTCATGGAAATGTGCATTGATGGCAATGGGCGGCTCACCCGATATCTCCAAGAAGCCTGATCCCTGAAACATGAATTCCTGAAATGATTTACCTTCGATGACTTCACTGCCTAAATAATAGATCCGTTCTTTAAACTTCTTCTGCAACACACCGATGAAGCGGACCAATTCCTGCCTCACGCGTTCCTGTTCTTTGAGATGTTCTTCCATCGCATGCGTCTCTTTCGGCACAAGCGGCAGTTGCTCATCTACATCTAGCACAGAAACGAAGGAGTGCTTGGTGATCATAGGGAAAAGGAATACTGTTTTGTTTTTAATGGTTTCTAACCAAAACATTTATATCATCCAAGCTTATCTTTACTATGCAAGCAAGGGTGAGGGGTCAAAAGAGGGAAACATGGCCCAAAATAAGCTTGTAATGAATTCTCAATACTGGGTGTACCAATGAAAAAGGCACCCAAAGGCGCTGTTAAAGTAGGCGTTGGCTACTCTGAAAATCATGATGCCTATCAAGCCGCAGTAAATGCAGCAACCGATGCCCTCAACGAGGCGGGAGAGTCCTCCTTCAGCATCGTCTATGTTAATGACAAGATTGACCCAGCAGAAGCGCTCAAAGGATTCAACCACGTTTTAGGCACCAATTGGGTGGGCATTTCTGTGGACAAGATGTTCAACCACAAGGCAGGCTACAACCAAAATTTAACCATCTCGGTCACCTGCATCAACTCAGAATACCTGCATTTTGGCATAGGTGTTGCAGACGAGTACAGAAAAGACCCGCTCAACCAGGCAAAGAAAGCGACAGCGCATGCCTTCAAAACCGTCAAAGCAGATGAGCATATTGATTCATATGTCCAGTATATCCGGACAAAAAAGCACGATTATTCAAAGATTGTCAAGACGCCGCCATACTTTATATTGTCATATCTTAGCGGCGTCAAAGTGGTGAACGGGAAAGAAATACCAGGAGAAGAGTCTGAATTTGTCCAGGGAATCGTTGATTACGTCGGCCCACATGTGCCTGTGTTCGGCGGCTCTGCAAGCTCCGATTTAAATGAGTACATGCATGGAAGGGCAGATAATTTCCAGTTCGCAGAAGGGAAGCTCTACCGGAATGCAGCGATTGTGGTGTTTGCTATCTCCGACCTATACTTCGAGATCCATTCTGAGCACGGTTATGATATGACCAAGCGCTTTGCATTGGTGACAAAGCTCGGAGATAACGGCTATGAGATCCAGGAACTGAACCACCATGAGCCATGCAAAGAGATGGCCCGGCTGCTCGGACTGTCAAAAAGTGAATATCTAAAGAATTTCGGGGATTACATGTTCAGGGAGCCGTTCGGCATCGTCAAGGAGGAAGGACGCTCAACAATAAAGGAAGTGCTGCCTCACCCAAACCAAAAGTCATTGCAGTCAAATTTCAAGCTCCAGGAAAATGCGGTGCTTAACGTGCTGAAATTCAACGAGCGCAAAACCCTTCACACGATGGACAACATCTTCAAAAAAACAAGCAAGAACCACGACATCGCCTTGGGATTATTTTGTGTCTGTTCAGGAAGAAGACCACTCATCAAGAACATTGAGACAAAAGAAGTCTACCGCCTGCAGAAGCATAAATTGCCATTCTTCGGCTTTTTTTCATTTGGCGAGATTGGCTCAACCGAGAGTACCCCAGCTGAATCGCACAGCCAGACCGTGACTGCGTTGATCATTAACAACACCTTGCTGACAGAGTGACATGCTAAAATCAATACACGCAACATTCATGGACGAGCTGCTCTTAGATGAACTTCCATTCAAGAATCTTTTAGATCCTTCAATCGACACGCTGTCCGAAAGCCAAGTCAAGTCTATCCTCGACAAGATCATTCCCCGTGCTGTGGCATTCCACTATAATCACACGCCGATTGCTCGGCTGGTGATGGATGCAGCGAACATTACCCCAAGCGACATTACTGATTACAATTCTTTCATCAAGCGGTTTCCTCACATCACATTGAAAACGCTCGAAACATGCCCTTTACTTTCCCTGCCGGATGTTGTTGCAGATAAAAAGCTCAACCGCTCACGCGGAGAAGACGATATCGCAATTGCAGTTGAATCATTGGAGCGCGTGCCGGGAACAAAATCGATCATCAAGCTCTTCCACACCAAAGCAGACCTTCGTGCCTCTTCCCAAGCACTGCTGCGTGGCATCTCGCGCTATCCTGAACTGCGCGGAAAAAAAATAATGACGCATGCGCTCGACCATCCATCGCTGCTGATGTTTGAAGAGATGGCAAAGCATCTGGGAAACGAGTTTGTGCGCATCACGGGCAACGTAAGTGATATAATAAAAACAATTGAGAAGGAAGAGAATATCATTTTCATAACTCCAAGTAAAGAGTGCACGCCGCCAAAAAGCACGCTGCCCGAATTGCTCAAAGAAGACAGAGCGCGTGGCGGAAAGGCATTCACGAAGATACACACGCTGATCCACTCAAACGCAGGCAGCGAAACGCTGAGTGAATTACAGAAGCTGGGCATTCAGACAATCAACATAGGTATCATAAACAGCCTGTTCCCCATCGACATCGAAAGCAACATCATTCAATTCCCTCATCATGCCTTCCTTGAAGATCATAAAGGAGAACTGACAACCGGAAGAAGAGGGCGCATCATCCTCAACAAACTGCTTGCCGTATATGAGATAGAAAACCAGTACACAGTCCTGATGCGGGATGTCGAGCGCATTCGTGCATGCAATAGCATACCTGATCCGGCCTCAGCGTATTACGGAGAAAGCATACAGCGCTTGCGTGATGCAGGGTATGATATCGACAATGACAACATTCTTCAGGTATATAACAAGGTAAGAGAATTCTATCTCAACAACTCGCTGAGAATGGGAATAGCATCAGGCAGCTGCCTGCTCAGGTTTCCCTTAGCACTCTGCTCCGAGATAAAAGATAACCGCTTCGATAATTTCATCGGCATCACGCCGCTGCGGCATGAGCAAAAGTCAGTCACTCTTGACAACGCAAAGTTTTCAGAATGGAAGAAGATTTATAATTCAAAGCTTGCGCAGGCAATGCAGGTAACGGTCGCGCTTCCCTCAAAGATTGTCCGTTCCAACGGAAAGCTCCACCACATTGATGAGCCTGAATTTCTCAAAAACATACTGCTGAACATTATTGGAGGAAAGCAAAAAGAGGCTACACTCCTCAAGCACATGCGTGACTGCACACAGAGAGAGGTGCTGTACCATCACCGCATCAGTGACGAGATTGACTTGAACAATGCGATAGAAGAAGCAAAGGAGTATGCTGCAACAGTATACCCTGAAAAACTGACGCTGGCTGATGTTCACGCGCTGCTGCAGGAGATTTACACCAAAGTGAAAGGCAACAGGCTGCTGCACGAGATGTTCTCTAAAAAGAGCGGCATCCCCTTGGAACAGGCCGAAGAGCTCATCGCAACCGTGCCCTCATTAATAACCGGCGAAAGTTTGAAGAGAATTGCAGAATGTGCAGTGGGCGGCATTGAAAACCTCCAGAGATTAAAGCCACTCACACCATACTTTATCGTAACACCCAGCAATACCAACTTCTACGACGGATTTCTTATTTTCACGCATCTTCTGCTTGCAAAGCTCTCCGACCAGAGCGAGCGCACGCTCGCAATGATTCTGCGCCCCAGCGAAGCAGACCTGGTGCTGACAAGCATTGTATACTATTTCCATCAGATTGTTGAAAACGATCCAGCATTGAAGCGAAAAGGAATGGAATTCATCCAAAAAGTGAACTGGGACTCAGAACTCTGCCAGGGCTACCTCGACAAGGCAATTGCCCCAGCCAAAGGAGGTATTTATTTTGGCAGGGCAGGTGTGTATCATGATGTATTCATGCGATGTGCAGTAGACAAGCACCACCATCACATTTACGGTGAAGGCCTGAACATGGGAATCATTCTCAATGGCCCGTTCCAAAAAAGCACCGAAGACATTGCAGCAGAGATACTTGCAAAAACATACAAGCTCAAGTCAAAAGACTGCACATCGCTCGGAACAGTTCTCATTCATGCATCTGTTTTTGATGTCTTTGTTGACGAATTCAGCAAACAGACAGCCGAGATCAACAAGAATACAAACATCGGCACATACAACAAGAAGGAGCTGGAATATGTAGGAAAATTGATTGAGCAGCACAAGGGAGAAAAAGTTATTGGCAGTGTGTATCCACAGCATCACACCTCTGATGTAATACTGAACATCATCAACAGGATACATGACCGGCATATCGACATTCTCGCCATGGAAACACCCACACCATTGCTGAACATCGTCAAGGTAAATGATTTAAATCACATCAAAGTAATTGTTCATCATATAATGAAAAAAGCAACCGTGCCGAAATTCAGCTCAATTGTCATCTACGGCAGTGATGCAAGAATAGTAGAAGCTGCATTAGAGCCATTTTCTCATTTGGTCAAAAAAAACAGGTGCGACTTCTCACCATATGAACCTCACTTCGGAAGTTATTTCCTAAGAGATTTTATTAACACTCCTAAATCCAATGAGCATACAAACGGCATGAACGGAAATTCTAATCATTGACAACCGCATTGAGGCTTGCTATTGCAACTTCAACCATATCATCGCTGGGCTTCTGTGTCGTGATTTTCTGCACCCACATGCCAGGTGCAATCAGTATGCCCATCACTGCGCTTTTCCTGAACTTTCCACCTAACCGCAACAATTCATAACCTACTCCTGAAACAACCGGAACAAGCGCAACACGCCACACAAGCTTGGACCACCACATGGTTGAGGGGATAAATGTGAACAAAACGATAGAAATGATCAGGACGAGCATGATAAAGCTCGTGCCACATCGTGGATGGATCGTGCTGTACTTTTTTACTTTATCAACCGTAAGCTCATTCTCATATTCATAACAGTTCACCGTCATGTGCTCCGCGCCATGATACTGAAACATCCTTCTGATATCCTTCATGAATGAAATGACATACACATAGCCGATGAACACTGCTAGCCGAATAACACCTTCAACAACATTAAACCAAAAACCATTCAAGCCGATAACCCAGGTGAGAGAAAACGGAACGCCAATGAAAAACAGCAGTGCAAAAACAAGCGAAAACAGCAATGTTCCTATCAATTCCAACACGCCCAGCTCTTGCTCTTCTCCTAACGCCTGGTTTGCGCTCCATACGAGTGCCTTGATGCCGATGATCATTATATAAACAAGCGTCGTGATGCCACGGATGAACGGCAGGCGCAGAATCTTTGGCAGCGGCTTCAATTTCTCCTTCTTTAGTTTTATTTTTCCGTTCTCTAACCGGACAGCAATAGCAAGTTTCTCTTTGTTCTTCATCAAGACACCTTCAATCACTGCCTGGCCACCTACATCTAATCCCTTTTTCTCACTCATCAAACAAAAGAAAAGAGAATGTTATTTAAATTCACCGATATTCTAGAGAATTCGGTGCGCTCAAGAACCAAAGGGTCTTGACATATTCAATCGCTCAATATCCTCCTTCTCAAGCTTCCATCCCAGCGCAGCAAGATTTTCGTTCACATGCGCAACGCTGCTCGCCTTCGGGATAGTCACCATGTTCTTCTTTGAAATCAGCCAGTTGAGTGCAACCTGCGCAGGTGTTTTCCTATATTTTGCTGCGATTTCATCCAGCACTTTATAGCCAGGTTTGCATAACGCGCCACGGGCAAGCGGGCTCCATGCGATGAACATCACATCATCTTTTTGGCAAAACGGCAGCATCTCAGATTCCATATGCGGAGCGCTGAATTCGCTTTGATTTCGATAGAGCAGACTGTATTCGACCTGATGTGCGACAAGTGGATGGTTTGAACACTTCTGCGCTTCCTTCATTTGCTTAACAGAAAAATTGCTCAGCCCGATAAAACGGACAAGCTTTCGGTCAACCACATCATTCATCACACGCATTGTTTCCTCGATAAGGACATCTTCACTCGGCCAATGAACAAGGTACAAATCGATGTAATCTGTTCCTAGCCGCTTCAAACTTCTGTTGCATGCAGCAATCACATCGTCGTGATGCAAATGATCGCCTTTCACTTTCGTCGTGATGAACAGTTTTTTTCTGTCAAAACCTTGTATTGCCTCTCTCACCAATTCTTCTGCATGTCCATCACCATATAACTCAGCAGTATCGATGTGCGTGATGCCCAGCTCAAGCGCAGCGCGGAGCACAGCAATATGGTTGGTATCATCTTTCGTGCTTTTCGTATATCCACCGCCCATGCCCCAGGTGCCAATGCCCAGCACCGGCATGCTGAAGCCGTTTGACAGGGTTTTTGAGTGCATGGAGTAGAATAAAGAAAGAAACTATAAAAAATGCACGTCTGCTGCGGAGCTGATCGAGATAGAATTAGATGTTGCGACGC
>CAYIKL010000024.1:0-3583 GCA_964364045.1 uncultured Methanosarcinales archaeon | reverse complement strand
ACTACAACCCTAGCACCTCATCAATCTCCTTGCTCACCCGATCCAAGCGTAAAAACATCCTTTCCATATCCCGTTTCATCTCATTCATCAGCTCCTGCAACGTTTCCATCCTCAATGCATATCCCCCGCGTTCCCGAGCCACAATCCCGCTTTCCATGAGATTATTGACATGATGCACAACCGTTCCTCTGCTTAGATGCAGCTGATGAGCGATCTGATCTGAACTCAACGGCTCTTTCTTTGCCTCTTTCACTAATGTAATAAATACACGGAAACAACTCCTATCTCTATCTCTCTCCCCAAACAAGCCCAGAGAATTTCCCAGCCACTGCAGCTCATAATTGATGTCATGCCCCTTGGGCGGCGGCAGCTGGACAATTGTTATCCTACGCATGGGAGAAGAATACCTCGCTCAGTATATAAACTTTTCCAGAAATGTTTATATATAGGTACAGCTCTACATCAATTTTGTTGATTTCAAGTCAACAACAAGACAAAGTAAGAGAATGACAGAAACGAAAAAAGACAAAGGCAAAGCACACATCAAGGAGCTCACCGACACATTGCAGCGACTGCAGGCAGATTTCGAGAACTACAAAAAACGCGTTGACAAGGAAAAAGAGCAGTTGAAGCTTGTCACAACAGCAAAAGTGATTGCCCAGCTCCTGCCCATGATTGACTCATTTGAGATTGCAGTAAAAAACAGCGGCAACCAGGAACAATTGAGGAAGGGTGTTGAGCTGCTTTACGCACAGTTTGCCGCATTTCTCAAGAACATTGGTGTCAAAGCGATTGAAACCAAAAAGTTTGACCCAACAAAACATGAAGTGCTCTTGCAGGAAGAAAAAGACGTTGAAGATGACACGATCACCGAAGAGCTGCAGAAAGGCTACATGCTCAATGACGTTGTGATACGCACCAGCAAAGTGAAAATTGCAAAAAGAGAACATGAACCAGTTGAGGAAAAAAAATGAGAGTAAGAAAAAGCACACCGCTGAAAACAATACTCAAGCTTGCGCCGTCATGCAAATGTGACGCATGCTCCCACGGCTGTACGATGGGCAGCGGCATGCTTGCTGAGGGAGATGTACCGAAGCTGGCAGCATTCCTCAACATCACCGAACAAGAGCTGAAGGAAAAACATCTCGAGGAGATCGAGCTGTTCAACAAAAAAATGCTTCGCCCAAAAATCATGCGGAATAACAAACCATACGGCACATGCACATTTTATGAAAACGGGTGCACCATACACAAAGCAAAACCATTGCAGTGCAAAGTCAGCATGGGCTGCAAGGAGTACAGCAGTGACTTAACCGCATGGTTCATGCTCAATCACATGCTCAACACACACGATCCCGAAGCATTGAGGCAATACGCCCAATATATCGCAGCCGGCGGACATGTGATAGAGGAGGGAACAATGGAAGAGATCATTCCAGACAAAAAAATGAGAGAAAAAATACTCAACTATGAGGTGCTTAAATAATGGTACGAATAAACATCGATGTAAAGCCAGGAAATACACAAGGCACTCAACCGCAAAACATGAAATTCCTTTCCTCAGAAGCAATACTGCGTTATCTGTTAGGAAAGGATGAGATGATTGAAACGCTCATCCTTTGCAAGCCGGAAGATGTTGAATTGATCACAACCGACCACAACGTGTATGAGGCGCTGGGCAGCACAAAGCCAGATGATAATGTAAACATCAGCAGGCTGACAAAACTATTGGAAGTCGTTGACATTATTTCGTATAAAGAGAAAGCAAATGCACCGAAGCCCATCCTCAAAGATGAGCGCGTTGAGGAATTGAGAAGAAGCTCACTATCAAAAGATAAAATCCAGGGGGAACAACCATGAAGAAGGAAAAAATAATTGGAATCGACTTAGGAACATCAAATTCAGCAGCATCCGCGCTGCAGGCAGGGAAACCCGTCATCATCCCAAGCGCGGAAGGTGCAACACAATACGGAAAAGCATTTCCAAGTGTTGTTGCATTTACCAAAGACAACCAGCTGCTTGTGGGCGAGCCAGCACGAAGGCAGGCAGTCAGCAACCCTGAGCGCACAATCATGGCGGCAAAGCGAAAGATTGGCACCGCGCACAAATATACAATCAACAGCAAGAGCTACACCCCGCAGCAGATATCTGCATTTATTTTGCAGAAGATAAAGAAAGATGCGGAAGAGTTCATTGGCGAGCCGATCAGTAAAGTAGTGATTACCGTCCCGGCATACTTTGACGACAATCAACGGCAGGCGACAAAAGACGCAGGCACGATCGCAGGCTTAGATGTCGTGCGCATCGTCAATGAGCCAACGGCAGCGTGTCTCGCATTTGGCCTCGACAAGGGCGACAAGGAGATGAAAATTCTTGTGTTTGACTTCGGCGGTGGAACGCTTGATGTCACCATCATGGATTTGAGCGATGGTGTATTTGAAGTCAAATCAACCCACGGCGATACCCAGCTTGGTGGAACCGACATGGACGAGTCCATCATCACCTGGATAACAAAAGACTTCAAATTAAATGAAGGAATTGACCTGAAAAAAGACGCCGTTGCCATGCAGCGGGTGCGTGAAGCAGCAGAAAAAGCAAAGATTGAACTGTCAACAACAATGGAAAGTGACATCAACCTGCCATTTATCAGTGCAGGCAGCGACGGGCCGAAACATCTGCAGCTGAAGCTGACGCGCGCAAAGCTCGAAGAGCTTGTTGACCCCATCATCCGAAGATGCAAATCACCATTGGAACAGGCGATGAAAGATGCGAAGATGTCTGCTCATGACGTGGACAAGATCATCTTGGTCGGCGGACCGACAAGAATGCCCGCAATACGGAAGTTTGTCGAGGATTTTGTTGGCAAAAAAGCCGAGCGTGGCGTCGATCCTATGGAATGTGTCGCACAGGGCGCAGCAATCCAGGGCGGTGTGCTTGCAGGCGAAGTGAAAGACATCCTGCTGCTTGATGTGACGCCATTAAGTTTAGGCATCGAAACACTCGGTGGAGTATTTACCAAGCTGATCGAGCGCAACACAACCATCCCAACCAAAAAGTCACAGACCTTTTCGACCGCAGCAGACAACCAGCCTGCAGTAACCATTCGGGTTGGACAAGGCGAGCGGCCAATGTTCCCTGATAACAAGCAGCTCGGACAGTTTGATCTTGTTGGCATACCACCTGCACCACGAGGCATGCCGCAGATTGAAGTGACGTTTGACATCGATGCAAACGGCATCCTGCATGTGACCGCAAAAGACAATGGCACAGGAAAGGAGCAGAGCATCAAGATAACCGCTCCTAACAAGCTGGACGATGCTGAAGTGGAGAAGATGAAGAAAGAAGCAGAAGCGCACGCAGAAGAAGATACACGGCGCAAGGAGAGAGTGGAGACAACGAACCTAGCCGACACAACGCTCTACCAGACAAAAAAGACGCTTGAAGAGTTTAAGGACAAGATAAAGCCCGATGTGAAGGAGAAAATAGAGGCAAAGCTGAAAGTGCTTGAAGAAGCAAAGAAAAATGACGACATTGACGAGATGAAAAAAGCGATGGAAGAGCTCAACAAGGAAGTCATGCAGAT
>CAYIKL010000023.1:0-15428 GCA_964364045.1 uncultured Methanosarcinales archaeon | reverse complement strand
CCAAAGCATCGACGCACTTGTTGTAGACATTCCTATGGAGCACGCAGAAGAATTAGAGCTCGTCGGCGCAGGTTCACGCGGCTTCTAAGTTAAAATTTCCAAATTAAATTTTTAATAACTGATCATCACTTCTACATCTTTCCCAAACAATTCACGCAATTTCTCGAATATTGGCTCTTTGATGAACACACGCTGCGGAATCTGCTTCTCAGCAATAGCTTTCTCCATTTCCTCAAGCGAACTGTCTTTCGTGACACCTAAGCCGCCATCTTCTTTAATGGGAGCTTTGCTTACCAATGGCTTCTCTGCATCGATATTATGCACGATAAACGCGTGCGAATCCAGCAATAACACTTCACCATACTTCTCGCCGTATTTGACGCGTATCTTCGCCCGCTCCAATTCCCTTCCTCGCTTGCGCTGCATATACTCAACTAAAAACTTGATCAATGCTTCGCTTCCCTGCCGCGCCTTCTCGATGTCCGGCTTTGCAAGCTTTCCTTTATCATAATGCTTCTTTGCTTCCACAATCTCGTTTAGATCGCGCAGTATTTTTGCAGGAACTTTTCCCTTCACAATCAGCTCATCCTCAAACAGCTCAACGACCTTGTCATCTTTCGCTTCTTCCACTCCTTCTGCTTTCAGCACATCGCGGATGATGGTCAACACCCTGTCATAGAGGTGCTCCATTCCTTCTCCTTCTTTTATCTTTTCAATTTGCTTGAACAGCTTTTTGACGCGTTCGAGATACTTCACTGCATTATCCAGCAGCTCATCCACATCTTTCCCGGTAAGCTCTTTCTTCTCGCCATGCTCGATCTGCTTGCGGATATCGATGTTTTTCTGTAAAATGTTCACGAATTTCTCTTCGAGCAGCTTTTCCTTCTTGACAAATATTTCCCGCATCATTTCTGGCGTTTCACGTGGCGTCGGGGGCGGAATGCCGTACATCATGAGTGCAGCTTGGGAGGGTGTCAGAATCGCATAATAAATGTCTTCCATCCCCATATCTTTGAGTTTGAACTTCACCCGATCTAACATCTGGTCGCCCGTGCTCATGAACAAATCGATGGCCTCTCTGCTTGGCTTGATCTTGCCCATCTTCAGCAATTGCTTCCAGGGCATGAATATGCCTCTATCGTGGAACGGCACGCCGTCTCTCAATAAGGTGAAGATGACCGGATTTGCTTCCTTCAAACTGTCCCAGAAGTCGGTGATTATATAGACTTGAATGTTTATTTTATTTTTGATGCCGGTAATTTCACCTGCCTCAACGCCCATGCCGATGATGATTGCGCGCAGCTTGTCTTTGAGTTCAACCCTTGTCATCTTCTTGACATCGGTATCATCGATGACAATCCATACATCAACATCGCTGCTGGGTGTTGCTTTCCCCTGCACTAAGCTTCCTGCAAGAACATACGTGACAATATATTTCTCAAACTTCTTCAATACCATTCCTTTATGCACTTCAGCCAGCTTGATTGCGCCTAACATGCCTCGATCATAGATGGGCGCGCCCATGGCAATCATGCGCAATAAGTCATACTTCCCGTCATAACAGCTCTGCCATAGCTCGCTCAACAGCAATGGATCGGGCTGGATGCGCTCGTCAATTTCTTTTGCGGTTGCATCAAAGATTGCAATTAGCTTATCGCGCAGTTCCCATTTGGTCATCTTTTTGACATCTGAATCATCCACTAACACGAGAACGTTTATCTTCTGCTCTTCCTTCTTTGCTTCCTTTTGCCCTGCCGGTGCTCTGGGTGTTGGCTGTGCAAGTGGCATCTGCTTTGGAGGCTCGTGCGGCAATAATTCTACTCCCATGATATATTTGTCAAACTTATCGAGAATCTTGTCCTTGAACTTGTCTAGCTTTCCTTTAATATCCTTCAGCTTGTCCTCCATCTCCTTGGACAGCTTAGGCACATTTTGTGGAACAGTTTCCTTCTTATCCTGCTTTTTATCTTCTTTCTTTTTTGCCATGGAACACATTTATCACTGTTTGGTTTTGATTTCAATATTGTTTTTAAAGACTTATATGATAAATGGAATAAGAGTGAGACATTTTGGTCAGAAGGATAACATCAATAATTGAGTTGAAAAACCAGTAAAAACCGAAAGGTATATAAATAAGTCACCATTTTACAGTGATTACAATAAAAGTGAGAGGTTAACAACATGCCAATAAATGCATACAACGGTACAAAGAAACAGGCAGAAGAGCAAGAACTGCCTACACAAGAACGCGATTTAAGAAAAGCATATGATGTAGCATTAGACGGAACTAAAGCAGGCGGAAGATTAGTCAATCTGGGCGCACTTGCAAATGATACGCATGGTCGAAGCCCGGGAAGAGACGCATTTAAAAGAACATTTGCAGATACATTTAGAACAAGCACACAAGAGTATTTAGGTGCAGCCGGCGCCCACTGGGATGGATTTCAGGCTGACGCTGCTCAGGCAGGCACCTATGGGACAACTGAAGCGCAGTTTTTGAACGAAATCGAGGCTAAAAAGGAAGATTTCACATTTGATGCGCTGGTAAAAGCCGCGGCAAATGGAATAAAGCAGGTCAAGGAACGCTTAGGGGCAAGAATCCAATCACAGCTCACTGAAGCGGATAGAGATGCCGTGTTACAACATGTTGGCGTTGATCCAGCACAAGTCTATGCAGACAGGATAGGAGCTGGAAACTTGGCACAGCTGCTCGACATGTTCGAACAACTCGGTGTCATACCGCCAAAAGTGCTTGAGAAACAGCCTTACTTCCGACATTAATTTTTTTATCTTTTTTATTCCAATAGATTTATATTAAGCGATATTCTCCATAAACTTCAATGGCTAAAAAGAGTGGTGATGCGCCGGAATCTGTTTCTAAGTGGAAGAAGCTGAAGGAGCACGCAGACCGGATTGTTGACACAACCGAGCATCATCTCCGTAAGGGCTATGATAAAGCTGTTGATGAGCATCTTTTCGAAAAAGGAAGAGTAGATTACGAGAAGCTCACGAAAGCAGACATCAAAAAGAAGTTTGCCAAGACCATGTCAGACTTCTACCTTGGAAAAGCAAAAGAGTATTTTGATATCAAAGGCGACTTAGACGAATTCCAGACCGACACCCTCCTCACTGCATATGCGGACACCACACAACACGAGCTTAAAAAAATGGTGCACCAGCACGGCAAAGACTTCACATACGCAGCGTTTAAGAAGAGTAAAGATAAGTTCCTGGATGAGTTATCACATAGGATGCACGCCGTGGCTGCCGAACACATCGAAGACAAAGATATTGAAGACATCATTAAGTACACAAAATCTGAGGATCTGGTCAACCACGAGTATGTAAAGCGTGAAGACGCACTAGGCTTGTTGGCAACATTTGAAGAATCAGGAGTAGTGCCTCCTAAAAAATACGTTGAGTTGGTGAGAGCAGCGGGAAAAGAGTATCTTCTTGCAGACAAGCATAAAGAAAAGCATAAAAAAGCAGCATAAGCCTTAAAAACAAGCCTTCTTCTTCTTCGCATATGCAACTCATTTCCCAAGGCGCAGAAGCAAAGCTCTTCAAAGAAAAAAACACCGTCATCAAAGACCGCTTTGAAAAGACATATCGGCACAAGCAGCTCGATACGCAATTACGCTGTGCAAGAACGCGCCATGAGGCAAAGATTCTTGAAAAATTGCAAAAGATAGGTTTTCCCGCACCCAAAGTTCTTGGTGTAGACAACGACAAGCTTGAGCTTGAATTCATTGACGGAAAACTGGTCAAAGACATCTTGGATGAAAAGAGTGCAAAAGAAATCGGCAAGCTCATCGCAATGCTCCACAAAAACAACATCATCCACGGCGACCTGACGACAAGCAACATGATAATGAACAAGAAGCTGTATGTCATCGATTTCGGCCTTGGCTTTACCTCTTTAAAAATTGAAGACAAGGCAGTTGATTTGCACTTGTTAGACCGAGCATTAGAAAGCAAGCATCACACGCTTTATCCAAAAATATTTGAAACAATCAAAGAAGAATACAGGAAACACTATCCTGACGCTGACACTGTTTTGCGCAGATTAGAGATAGTCAATAAAAGAGGAAGGAATAAGGAGAAATATTAGTCTTTGAACAGGCTGGGATAGCCTTTTTTGTTTTTGAGGCTGTATAAAATCCGTATCGCCTCTGTTCATTGGTTGGATGAATCCCTTCTAGGTCATAAGATTTAGCAACAACCAGCAAGTGACTACAGCAGAAAGGTTTATATACAAAATGCTGTTTCAAATAGGTATGAAACGAGCTGATTACCTTCACAAGTAATTCTGAGGTTTATAGTGCCAGCTCTCCAAAGATTTTTAAAGAAAGTAAAAATAAGAATGGTTCAATGCAACCACTCAAAGGCACTAAACCCTACCCGCCCGAAGAAAAGATACTGAGAAACCAAATCGTTGAAACACTTACCAAAATATTCCAAAAATACGGTTTCTCAGCATTGGAAACGCCTATTCTGAATCAATTAGAAACATTAACCGCAAAATATGCCGGCGGCGACGAAATCGTTAAAGAAATCTACCGTCTGAAAGACCAGGGAAAACGCGATTTAGCTCTCAGATACGACTTAACCGTTCCATTGGCGCAGTTCATCCAGGAAAATCCCAACATCAAGCTGCCCTTGAAGCGTTATGAAATCGGCAAAGTCTTCCGCGATGGCCCGATAAAAACCGGCAGGATGCGCGAGTTCTGGCAATGTGACGCAGATGTAATAGGAACAAAGAGCATGCTTGCCGATGCTGAACTGCTCGCATTAGCACAAGACGTTTTCAAAGCATTAAAACTTGACATCACCATCAGAGTCAATAATAGAAAACTCCTCAATGGATTAATGACCGCAGCAGGCATCACCGAGAACAAGGAATCCGCAATACTCTCTGTCGACAAATTGGCAAAGTTCGGTGAAGATGTGGTGAAAAAGGAGTTAAGCGACAATGGGTTTGAGAAAAAACAGATAGACAAGCTCATGAAGAACATTGAACTCAAAGGAACGAATGACAAGTTGCTCAAGAAACTGAAACAAACAATCAACGATGACGAAGGAAGACAAGGCATAACTGAAATCAAAGAGTTGCTTGGTTATCTAAACTATTTCAAAACAGATGTGCAACTGGATGCGTGCCTTGCGCGCGGTCTGGCGTATTACACCGGCACCGTATTTGAAATATTTTTGAAGAAAGGCGATACCTCATCGCTTGCAGCCGGTGGCAGATGGAATGAAATGATTGTCAAGCTGACCGGCAGAGACTTCCCCGCTGTAGGCATTTCTTTTGGTCTGGAACCAATCTCAGCAGCGCTCAAAGCGCAATCAAAGAAATCGCTCACCCAAGTATATGTGATTCCTATCGGAACACAGAAAGAAAGCATCAAGGTGCTGCAGCAGTTGAGAAGTGCAAGCATCAACGCGGACATTGATTTGCTCGGCCGCGGCCCAGGCAAATGCTTGCAATATGCAGACACATTGGGAATTCCATACACTATATTGATCGGCGAAGAAGAAATAAAAAAGAAAAAAGTGAAGTTGAAAGAGATGAAGAGTGGGGAGGAGGGAATGCTTTCAATAAAAGAGGTCATCAAAAGATTAAGGAGCTAAATCTTCGTCAAAATAACGGGCTTTTCAGCAACAATAACTGATTTCTCCATCTGCGACACAACGCCGTGCTGCTGATCAACGAGTGGTGGATATGCATGAAGGATTTCATGCTGCAATAGCTGCCGTAACGCAAAATTGCTCTTTGCTCCGAACGCCCGCGTCAGCCACTTCTTCGCAAACGGCAAGCCATTGTAACTTTCAATATGTTTCAAAACACTCCGTGTGATAGTATCGCGTACTGGTTTTTTTCTTTCAAGCATAAAAACCCCTGCCTCACCGCTTTCATACACAATGCCCGCGCCAGTGCTTGCAAAGGGCTCAACTGCTAATGCCATGCCCAATGTGAGTTCAGCAGTATCGCCCGTACTGAAATTAGGAATGCTGGGCTGCGTATGGATTTCCCATCGCCCAATCCCATGTCCCGAAAGGTTCTTGACCGGGCTATATCCATAACTCTGAAGAATCTCTTGGACCGTTTTCCCAATCACACCAATTTTTGTACCCGGCACCATCAATTTCAATGCAGCATCAAGCGCTTCTTTGTTTGCCTTCAACAGCTCGCTCCATTTTCCGCTCAAATCAACCGTCACAGCATTATCCGTCACATAGCCATCAACATGCACACCTACATCGAGCTTGACAACATCATCATCCAAAACAATTGTATCGCCATCATCCGGGCAGCTGTGCGCAGCAGCATCATTTAACGACATTTGCGGCGGAAATGCGCATGATGCATCCATTGTTGTTATCTTTTCTTCGACCGCATCAAGAATGTCCAATGGCTTTGCACCTTTTTTGATCAGCTTTTTCCCAAACTCCAACACTTCCGCAGATATTTTCCCTGATTTTTTGAAGAGCTCAATTTCTTTGTCGCTGACAGATTCAGATTCTTTCGTGCTTTTTCCCAGTTCGTGGTACATAAAGCGATGAAATAAGGGAGAACATTAAAAATCTTCCTACAGCCGCGCAAACCACAGCACTTCAATTATCCCTGCAATGACAACCACAACAATGCCCACTATCAAAAAGAACAGCGCATCTTTCACGATGACATTAAACCGCTGAGAAAAAAGCTCCTCCTGCATCATTGCTTTGGAAACAATGCCACCAATGATAGCAGCGCCAATATACGCAATGCCTTCCGTCACCATGTGAGGGATAAATGGAACAACTTCCCGCGCAAACGCAACAACAGGATCTTCACCTGCAAACGTCGCGGCTTTGCGCACAAAAAGTGAGAACACAACGCCCCAGACAGAGGCATTCCAGACAAGGAATAACACCGCACCAGCGCCGTAAATAACTGACAGTACAAACGCAACCGCAAAGATAAGCAGATTATTGAAAATGATAGTCATGAGCTGCGCATTGGCTGTTGCATAGCCGCGCAATCCTGCCGCTTTAAGCTGGTGAGAGAACAGGCTGCCCAACGTTGCTTCAGGGATGAGCAGCGTTACAATGCTATAAGCAACAAAGATACCCAGGAACATCGCAATGTACATATAAAAGATGTCTGAATGGTCTTTATACAGCCGCTTGATGGAGAACTGGCTCTCCTGCAATGCCTCGCCTGCTTCTATCCGTAAAAGTTCAGCCAATGATGGGATTAAAAGGATAGACGTAAACGCAACGCTCATGATGCCCGTGCTTGACGCAAAGACTAAACGCGCAGAGATGACACCAATGATTGTGTAGACCAATCCCAACAGGAAAGCATACCCTTTCTTATAGGCAAACCTTGCTTCCAATACTTGTTCAAGCACCATCTTTTAAAGAAAGGAAGAAATCACGATTTATAAATTTATTCCACGCAATTCCCCACAAACAGCTCAACACCTTCTTTCCCTTCAGACTTTCCTGAAAACTCATCCGTGCCAAACTCTTCCACATCGCCATCCCGGAACACCTGCACATCGAGAGGATATTCTCCTCGTGGAGCATTCTTCAAATCAAGCTCAAACCGCGCAACGCCAAAATAGCTATGTGCAACATCAACCACTTCAACCTCATCCACCTGTAAAGCATCATTCTTCAAGTGAACAATCAATTCTTCATCAACAGATCCTTTATTTTCAATCTCAACATCAACAAATACTTCTCTATCGCAGTCTACCCAGTCGTCTGAAATGTCCGCATCAATCTCTAATTCATGCTTTGTATCGTCAACAAACGCATCCCATTGTGCCTGTGCCATCCTGCGCTCGTTTGACGTCTGCCATTTTTCAAACAAGTCTTCTCTTTCTTCGCCAACTTCAAAAGTCTGCATGCCATACGTTCCTTCAATATCGCCATTTTCAACGTCAAAAGTGAGGAATTCTGGCGTGGGCTGTTCAACGACTTGCTCAGTGCAGCCGCTAATGAAAAAGAGTGCAATAAGCAGTAAGAGACGCCACCGATTCATAACCACAACCCACATTCACCCATTTATAAGCTTTTCCATGAATAACTACTACCAAGTCATAAATAAGCCAGCAGTGGCGCAGGTCGGACAGGGATGCACCCAAGCATGCGAGCGGTGCGCGCGAACGATAGTGACCGCGCCCCATCCGGGGCACTTAGAAATGCCGTGCATTTCTGGTGTGCTCAGAAATCGCAACAAACCTAACCCATAATGCGATTTCCGACATGTCCGACGAGGAGCGAAGCGACGACTGCCGCCATGACGGTTTGCTTCAAAAACAAGATACCAAACACACCATTACCCCGTCACAAACTATATATACCCCCTCCGATTAACCGAATCAATGGGACGGATTAAAACCAAGCAGGTCAAACGTATCACGAATGAGCTTATGGACACGCACGGCGACCAGATTACCATCTCATTCGAAGACAACAAAAAAGTAGTTTCAGAATACCTTGATTCGGAAAGCAAAAAGCTTCGCAACATGATCGCAGGGTACGCAGCGCGAAGGAAGAAGAAGATTGTAGCAACACAGTAATATGACAGACGACAACAGCATCTTTATCGGCCCAAAGCCATTTATGAACTATGTAACCGGTGTTGTGATGCAGTTCACGACAAAGGGAGCAAATGAAGTGATTGTGAAAGCGCGTGGAAAATTTATCTCACGCGCTGTTGATGTCGCGGAAGTTGCCGCAAAGCGCTTCCTGGAGAATGCAGTCAGCCTGAAAGACATCAAGATTGACAGCGAGGAATTTACAAACAAGGAGGGCAGAAATGTCCGTGTCAGCAGCATTGAGATAACGCTGGCGAAGGTGTGATTATGGTAAGCGTGATCATCATAACCCTCGGCATGATTTTTATTGCAGCAGGCATCATTGCGCTCAGGCTGAAGGAAAAGAAGCCGGACAGATGGCTCTGGGTGGGCCATGGCGAGGATCCGTTTAAAGTGCACACCAAATAATTCTTAGAAATATATTTAAATTGATGAAGAAACAGCAAATGACATGAGCATCATCCGTACATTCAACAATATAACAAAAAAAGAGGTTTCAATAGCCGGCGGCAAGGGCGCTTCTTTAGGCGAGATGACGAATGCTGGCATTCCTGTTCCACCCGGTTTTGTCATTCTGTCATCTGCATTCAACCAAGTTGAAGCAAAACTGCACATCGAGATAGACGCTGCGCTGGACAATGTCAATAAAGATGACATCAGCACGGTTGATGCAGCCTCTGAAAAGATACAGGCAATGATATTGGCAGCAGAAATGCCCAATAACATCGCAAAGCAGATTATGGATGCATACAAAAAGCTTAACGCACCATTAGTTGCTGTCCGTTCATCTGCCACTGCTGAAGATTCTGCTTCCCATGCCTGGGCAGGGCAATTAGACACATACTTGAACACCACAAAAACAGATGTGCTGAAAAACGTCAAGCGCTGCTGGGCATCGCTGTTTACATCGCGTGCTATCTTTTACCGCTTTGAAAAAGAATTGCATGACACCGACATCTCGGTTGCAGTTGTTGTACAGAAAATGATTGAAAGTGATGTGTCAGGCGTTGTCTTTTCCGTGCATCCGGTAACACAGGATAGGAATCAATTGATCATTGAAGCCGTGTGTGGACTTGGCGAAGCAATTGTGTCCGGCAGTGTGACACCGGATAGCTATATTGTGCTCAAAAATAACTGGAGCTTGCATGAAACACATATCAGCGAACAGACAAAGATGTTGGTGAAGGGCAAGAAGGGCAATGAGTGGAAAGAGTGTAAGCATAATAAGCAGAAGTTGTCCGGCAAGCACATCATTGAATTGGCAAAATTAGTCGTTCAAATCGAAAAGCATTACGGCTTTCCGGTTGACGTTGAGTGGGCCTTTAAGAACAAGTTCTACATCACCCAGGCACGGCCGATTACGACGTTGTAAATGGATAAGCATAATCGCCTATACATTCCCCAACAACTCCGCCACCTTCTTCCGTCCTATCTCTATAATAAACGCAGCCAACCTCGGCCCTTTCTGCTTGCCGATTAACTCCATATACGCAGCCGTAAAGAACTCCCGCACATCTAGAGAATGATTCTGGCAGATGATATGAAACTCGCTGTTCAAGTCCGTTGCGCTCCACTCCCTCTCACGAAGTTTTGTTGCAAGCGCTCGCAATGCTTTTTTCTGCTTCTCATCCAGCCCAACATCCACCGCCTTCTCTCGCACCGAAAACTTAAACTCCTCTGGTGCATACTTCTCCAGCCAATTCTTTGCACACTCAGCTCTCACTTCCAATCGTTTCTTGTCATGCTTACTCTTCAGTTCCTTCTCAAAATAGCCGATAGACTTTTGAACATCCAACCTATTGATCTGCAACACCATCGTCAGATGCCTGAACCCCGGCTGAAAAGGAACAGTTTGGGAAATCTTCCCGATCCTGCTCAGCTCATAAATGCGCATCTGCTTCTTTCTTTCTTTCTCACTCACTTTTTCCAGCCCAAAATAAACTCTTTCACACCGATCAAAATCCTCATAATACTTGATTACATCCGCATCAAAGCTGACCGCAAATTCTGCTCCCGGTCGTGTTGACGCAAAAAACCACCGCACGATTTCAGGTTCATACACGTCAAGCATGTCCCGTAATGTAACAACTTCACCTGAAGAGCTTGACATCTTTCCCGCGCCACCTTTGACGCTGATGAAATTATACATCACATACGTCGGCGCATCTCGCTTCCACAATGGCACAATCAACTTGCCCGTATCAAAACTCCCACCTACAGTAGAATGATCTTTTCCTCCCGGCTCAAAATCAACCTGCTCAAATGCCCACCGCATCGGCCAGTCAACGCGCCATTTTAACTTGATATTGCCCCCTTTGCTGAAATTCACCGTCTCTTTTGTGCCATCCTCAAGCTCATAACTTACCGACCATTTGCCACCATAGCGCAAATTCTTCACCACATCGGTTCCAAACTTTTTTGAAAACACGCTCACCGGCAGCCATTCTTTTCCTAATGGCTCATCACGATATTTGTTCAGCGCAGCAATAATCTTTTCCTTGTTATCCAATGTAAACTTAATCTGTTTCGCATACGTCCCTTTTCTGTATTCTTTTGCCTGATAAATGAAGGTTGGATGGATATCAACACATGCAACATCCTGTTCAACTGAAGCTTCATTATGCCGCGCATAGCTTTCCTCTGTTCCATAGGGATCAAACACATCAACGATCGGCTTGCGCAATTCTTTTTCCAATTCTTTCTGCTTCGGCATTCCTTTCGGTACTTTCCGAAATACATCAAAATCATCCCAGGAATAGATGAAGCGGACTTTCTTTCCTTTGCTTTCCAACGCTCTGCTCACTAAATCAACCGTAATCATCTCGCGGAAATTCCCGATATGCACAACCCCGCTCGGCGTGATTCCTGCAGCAACCGTGTATTGCTTTTTATTGCCCTTTTCTTTGATGACACGCTCTGCAGCCTGATCAGCCCAGTGCTTGACATCACTTTCTTTGTGCATAGACCAAGTAACTCTCCGTGTTTTTATAAAAGTATGGGTAATGTTTAAAAAGAATAAGAATAAGATGAAAGTATGCTCAAACAACAAGCGCTAGAGAAGCTGAAACAAGAAACAGAAGAAGCCAACCTCCCACTGAAACAAACCGCAACCAACCTTGTCTTTGGTAAAGGCAATCCAGACGCACAGATTCTTTTTATCGGCGAAGCGCCAGGAAAGTTTGAAGACGAACAAGGCATACCCTTTGTCGGCAAGGCAGGAAAATTACTGGACGAATTCCTCCACACCATCAACCTCACACTAAACGACATCTATATCGCAAATATAATAAAATTTAGGCCGCCCAACAACCGCAACCCAAATCCTGAAGAAATCAAAGCGCACACGCCATATTTAGTGCAGCAGATTGAGATCATCAAGCCAAAGATAATCATCACCTTAGGCAATTACGCAACGCGCTTCATCCTTTCAAACTGTAATCCGGACAAGATGGACAGCATCCCCGGCATCACCGCATTGCATGGAAAAGAAAAAGAAGCGACAATCAACAATTCAAAATACAAGGTGATGCCGATGTACCATCCTGCTGCACTGATTTACAACCAGAGATTAAAGCCGGAAGCGGTTGAAGATTTTAAAAGATTAAAAGAGATGTTTGGCCAGAAGAGTTTAGACTCTTTCTAGGCATCAACTGCGGAGCAGTGCGAAGCACCATCAGATTCTGCGACGCCTTTGAAAATGGTTTATACTACCCAAACGTAAACGCAAACGCCTGCAGCCCCGGCTCAACAACCAATTCAAGCACATGCTCACCATATTCTCCTTCAATCAATTTGTACAGCCTATCTTCTTTGACGGTAACAACACCATCAACCACATCTTCACCTACAATGCCAGAAACAATAGTACCATCAATCAACACCTGAACGTTTACTTCCTTATCCGCTCTCATCACCAAAAACACATTTTTTGCGCCGTACTGAAACACGATGCGCCCTTTCTCTTTGCTTTCAGCATACTCCGGCTGAATGTCCCATACTCCGCTAAGATAGAGAGTATTCGGTCGAATTGAAGAAATCTCAAGCTGTTGCATACCCTTGCTAAAATCATTGTTCCTCAAACTGCCGAAATACGTTTCCGGGCTCCGGGCAGTAACTGTATATTCTTCAACATCAGCGAGATCTTCTCCAACAACTCCTTGTTCACCCAACACATCCATTCGTTCTTTCAGCGCCTTCTGGATCTGCCGTTCCGTTTCCTCATATCCTCCTTCACCAATGTGGTCATACACAATAAACCCATCAATATCAATCAAATACTTTCTCGGCCAGTAGCGGTTGTTATATGCCCGCCAGGTCGCATAATCATTGTCCTGCACGACGGGATATTTGATGCCAAACTCCTCAATCGCGCTCTGCACATTACCCTTTTTCTTTTCAAACTCAAATTCAGGCGTATGCACTCCGATAACAACCAATCCCTGATCGCGATACTTTTTATCCCATGCAGTAATGTACGGTAATGTCCGCTGGCAATTGATGCAGGTGTACGTCCAGAAATCGATCAGCACAACCTTTTTTCCAATCAATTCGCTGAGCTTGAACGCATCAGTATTTAAATAGCCCGAGATGCCCGCAAGCTCTTTTGCTTTTTCATATTTCTGCTCTTTCAGAGTAACACGCTGTGAAGCATCGCTTACAGAAAGCTCAACTGAATTCGCAACGGTATTTCGAGGAGTGAGATACACAATCGCAGCAACAATAAGCAAAACAACAATAACAAGTGCAATATTCTTCCGTTTCATTAGGCAACCGCTTCCTTTTTAACAGCAGCCGTCGCAAGATACGATAAAAACCCCGGAATGATTGGCAGCACACACGGGCTCAAAAACGATACTAACCCAGCAAAGAATGCTATGCCTAAATTCACAACACTCAATGACATGATATCTCCGCCACCAACACCCATATCAGACCCAAAAAGATTGACTAAAAATTCAATGCCTGCAAGCCGCGCAAGGTGGTTGGTAAAGACGAAAATACCCAGCACAATCAGTACAACGCCAAACACAGATTCAAAATAATTCAAAAACTTGCCTGTTCTGTCAATCAGATGCTTTGCCTGCTCGGTAAACAGCCCAACAAGAAGGAACGGAACACCGAGCCCAAGAGTATATGCCATGAGCAGAACAAAAGCACTTCCCGCCTGAGTGGCAGCCAATGCTAATATCGCGCCTAAAGCAGCAGTCACACACGGCGTCCAGCCGACGGCAAACGCTGCGCCAAATACAAATGAGGTGGTGTAATGCGATTTGAACTTGCGTTTCACTAAAAATTTATGCTCTCGCGTGAGAAATGCAGGTTTGATCAGCCCTAACAGAAACAATCCAAATAAGATTATGATAACGCCGCCGATCCGCGCAAGCCATGTTTGTACCGTATAGCCAACATTCGAAAGCACTGTCTGTAACAATACGCCCAACAGGGAAAACACGACCGAAAATCCTAGCACAAAAAAAACGCTGCTCGTAAATACCGACCAATCGCGCGTCATGGTGCCACCTTCATGATTTCATCAAGATAACGTTGCTTATCCCACGAATCAGGCGCTTTCAGTATTTGTTTTCCATCTTTCAAGATCACTTTGGTATGCTGATAGGTAATGCCAAACTGTTTTGCAAGCGCTTCTTCATTCTTATCCGTGTCAGAATCTCGGTAATTCACCCGGAAGCCGACAACATTTTCATTATTGAGTTCATCAAACGCTGCAAATGTGTGCTTTTGCTCGACTTTGCAGATAGGACACCAGCTTGCGTAAAAGTATAACAGCACAACTTTGCCATCATCGAGCGCTTTCTGGTAACTTTCTGGAGTAAATTCCAAATAGGGAGATGTCGTTCCTGCAAGAACTGCGCCATTTTCCACCGCCTCTTCGTTCACTGCCAAATCTGCTTCTATTGACTCAGTTACCGCAGGTTCGCTCGGTATTTCAACAGTACATGCCGCAATCACTAATAAAGCTAAAATAAACAACCTCATCATAGGTGATAAAGAGAACTTTCATAGTTATATACTTAACGTTTAGTTGCGCTGACCACCGCAACAAAAAAAACTCGTGCAAAAACAAACAAGAGCACTAAAACAACCGACAGCAGCATCATGAGCCAGAACGCCCAGGTGACAGACAGCGCAACGAGATACACCATAACACCAATTACCGCTGCGATTACTATTAAAGAGCCAAGTGTATAGTGAATCTTCTTCACCCCAAGCGAAAATGCGTGAACAAGACTCTCTTTCAATGGTGCCAAGGGCAATGCCAAACAAATGACCATAAAATACCATGCAACAGCGGTAATTCCAACAGCAACATACAGCGAGGTATAGGTGCCTCCTGACGCAGCCTGACGCAGTGCAGTCCTGATGATGAGATAATCAACAAGAAGTACCGGCACAATAAAAACAGCAGCACGCAACACCAAATGCACCCACAGTTTGAGCACATTTTCTTTTTTAAACATTAGATGAGTCAATGCCCATGCAAGCAATCCAACCGTAAAGAACACCAGCAGCTGGGCAAACACTAATTTCTGCAGATTCTTTAGCATTTCAGTATAGTTTGTCGCCAACTGTGCAACATCTTCCAGGAACGGCATGCCTGCCTTGATCGCATTTTCGTCGTAATTTGCGGTTTCCAATGGCTGGATGATGTTCTGGATGTTTTCAGCGATTGCAGCCTGGTACTTGACATTGGCAACAGCCATGGAGATGATGAAGATGATTTGTACAGCAAATAACAAGAGGAAAAGGAGTTTGTGGTCCGTAACTGTGCTGAAAAATGATTTTACCTTATTTTTGAGAGCCATGACGTATTAC
>CAYIKL010000022.1:7399-16450 GCA_964364045.1 uncultured Methanosarcinales archaeon | reverse complement strand
TCAGTGTTCTTTTACTTGGTATATTTATAGTTATTATTCGTTCTCTTAATGCACAGGCGCAGGAGCTTGGATGCTTTCAGGATGGGGGATGCTTGAAGATCGAAAGCTCGCTCTCTATCGTCCACTTTGCATTTGGCATCTTTGGATTCATGTTTGCACTTGCAGCATATCTTTTGTTCTTCAGCAAGGGGGAGGAAGCGATTGTGAGACGGCTGGAGAAAGATACTGATAAAAGACTGCAGGAAAATAAGTTTGACATCTTCTTACGCGGGTTGGATGAGTATGAAAAGAAAGTTGTTCAGGCAGTGAGGGAGCAGCCGGGCATTACACAAAATACATTACGATTACGAACCGGATTGTCAAAAGCAAAGCTGAGTCTGGTGGTTACTGATCTGGAAAAGAGGAACATCCTGCGGCGGGTCGAGAAGGGCAGAACATTTGAAGTCCATCTGGCAGAGAATTGGTAGTTATAAACGTTCATTATCATAAAAAACACGGTTTTAGCCGTTTAAAGCATTATCGTTTCGACCCATAATCATATATGCATTAGCCCTATTCTTTTCTAGAATGAGGTGGAAGTATGGATTTAGATGAAGTTGCTGAACAACACACGCAGCATAAAACGGAACACTCCGAACCTAAAGAAGGGCATCATGAACGGAAGAAAACAAAAACGGACATCAAGAATTATGTGATTGTTGCACTTGCAACGGCTCTTATCGTCTTAGGGTTGGTATGGATACGCGATTCAGGCAACTCGACAGGGCCAAGCGATGCTGCTCTTGTGCCATCCCAGCCTTCAGCAGCCCCAGTACCGACGGTCAAGGTTGATATGGACGCATTGGTCGATGACGATCCATTCATGGGAAAAGAAAATGCGCCAGTAACGATTATCGAATGGAGCGACTATGAGTGCCCGTTCTGTAAACGGTTTTATGACCAGACATTACCCCAGATTAAAAGTGAGTATATAGATACGGGAAAAGTAAAGTTCGTGTATAGAGATTTCCCGCTGAGTTTCCATCAGAATGCCCACATTGAGGCACAAGCAGCAGAGTGTGCTAAAGATCAGGGCGGAGATACGGCCTACTTTAAATACCATGATGTGATATTTAAGAGGACTATTTCAAATGGCTTAGGAATTGCTGTGGATCAACTGCCAGTAATTGCTAGGGATATAGGCATTGATGTAACTGCATTTAACACTTGTCTGAATTCCGGCAAGTTTAAAGCAGAAGTTGATAAAGACTTTAGTGATGGAAGCGCGGCAGGCATTCAAGGAACACCTGGCTTTATCATAAATGGCAAGCTGGTAAGCGGTGCTCAGCCGTTTAGCGTCTTTAAGCAGATTATCGACGCTGAACTCACTTAATTTTTTATTATGAGACCTGCCAATAACGTGCGAGATGCCCTAAAAGAGGTGTACAGCTCAAAGAGGTACATTTTTGCGACATCTTCGGCAGCTATTTTTCTGTTTCTGTTTAACACCCTCATTAACAATTACAGGATTCTTTTTTCTGATTTCTCATTTTCCCTCTTTTTCTCATTACTTTTCGGAACGATTTCCATAATGGCAACTTCTTCGCTGGTTCTTTTAATCATAATATCAGTTTTGACAGGCATTGTTCTTGCAATGATCGTATTTGTAGTAAAGCGCCAGGTGAAAGGAAGTATCGGAGCAAGTTTGTCGGGAATATTTGTGGGCCTTATCTCACCGGCGTGCCCATCATGCGCAATTGGGCTGCTGAGTGTTTTAGGCATGGGCGGATTTCTCGCTATTCTTCCATTCAAAGGAATAGAACTCGGTTTTCTGGGGATTGGGCTATTGGTTTTATCAATAGTATATTTATCAAACAAGATAGCAACAAAAACGTGCAGTATTGGAGAGTGAATATGGGAAGTACGTGTGAAAGATGCAACAGGGAATTTGGCTCAAATGAAGCACTGCAGATGCATAACCAAAGCAAACATTCGGAAAGTGTAAAGAAAAACCAGTTTTCACCAAAGCAGAAAAGAAGAATTAAGAACTGTGCTTACATCATGGTTGCTCTTGGAATTATTGTTGGCGCTTTCTTTATTGCATCAAATATCAAAACGCTTCCACCGAAAGATATGCAAGGACATATAGAACAGAGTCCTCCATCGCATATTATGAAAACCCCTATGCCAATAGCCATCCATAAGCACATGTTAGAACATGCAGATGGAGAAGGACGCCCGGGAGTGATTATAAATTATAACTGTGAAGATTATGTATGTGAAGAAGGCTTCATTGAGGAACTAGAGCGATTTGCAGTCAAATATCCGGAACATGTTTATATTGCACCTTTTCCTCGCATGGATGCAAAGATTGCTTTAACGAAACTTAACCAACAAAAGATACTAGAAGAATATGATGAAGAAATGATAGATGGATTTGTGAGATGAGAAATGCAATGAATGAAAAACTAAAGTACGCAATTGTTGGACTTGGAACGGGATTACTTTTCTTTGCGGTTTCGGGGGTCATCACTGGGCTCCTACCAAACTCATTTTTTACCAGAATGACACCAATAACTACATTGGATTATGTTTTTCTTATGAGTAGTTCTGTTTTACTTGGTGGATATATAGGTGTCCATTTTTATAAGAAAAATGCCCTCAAAAAATGCGATACAGTGGCAACAACAGGCGGAATAGGAAGTTTCCTGGCATTCGCCTGTCCAATCTGTAATAAACTATTCGTTTTTCTTTTTGGAGCAACTGCGTTGATGACTTATTTTGAGCCATATAGGCCTATTCTCGGTTTTGTAAGCAATGGGTTGTTAGTAGGAGCGGTATGGTGGAGAATAAAACAATGAAAAAAGCAGCACGCCTCAATGATGGAAACACTAGAGGCAGCCAAGGAACTCCGGGTTTTTTCATCAATGGGCGGTTAATCAGCGGCGCACAACCGTATCCAGTCTTTGAACAAGCGATCGAACAGGCTCTATCATGAAACTAGTTTCAGAAAAGATTAATAAAGCGTTTCACTTGTCTTACTCATTATGGCAAATGGATTTGATTGTATTGGAATGATGTATGGGATTCCCGGAGGGGGAGTATTCTTTGGAATATTTGCTTTGCTCCTCCAGCTGGGCATCCTTTTACTTGTGATTTTAGGGATTGTATATCTTTGGAAGCAGATCAAAAAGAAACGGTGAATATTCATGAAAAAAGTAGAATTAGCGGTCCATGGCATGCATTGCGCAAGCTGTGAAGTACTTATTGAGCGGAAGCTGGCCAAAGTGCCTGGGATCAAGAACGTAAAAGTAAGCTTGGCAAAAGAGACAGCACAAATAGAGTATGAAGGAAGTGTCCAGCTTGAAAATCTGCAGAAAGCAGTCGAAGGCGATGGCTATACGCTCCATCCTCAGGAAAGCCCTATACCACCGGCAATCCAACATACAATCACATCCAAACGTCGCTGGGCGGAAATCGGCGCCGTTGCAATTGTTATCTTTGGCCTCTATTTATTATTTAAACAGCTCGACGTTCTTCCTGATATTGGGATTAGTGATACAATGAGTTATGGTGTTATTTTTCTGATTGGACTGATTGCAGCAACGTCGACATGCCTTGCAGTATCTGGGGGCCTGTTACTGGCAATCGCTGCGAAGTACAACGAAGCCAACCCAACGCTTACCGGGTGGCAGAAATTCAAACCCCACATCTATTTCAATGTGGGGCGGGTTGTTTCCTATGCTATTCTTGGTGGAATTATTGGTGTTCTTGGATCAATGATTACGCTTTCACCAAAGATAACAGGTATATTGACTATCGTAGCAAGCGTTCTCATGATTCTTGTAGGAATCCAGCTTTTAGATGTATTTCCCTGGGCAAATAAATTTTCTTTAAAAATGCCGAAGTTCATTGCGCATAAAATCCATGACGCAAGTCAAAATCCTCGGAAAGGAGCGGCTTATTCATTCATATTTGGCGGTTCAACATTTTTTCTTCCCTGTGGCTTCACACAGGCATTGCAGTTGTATGTGCTAAGTAAGGGGAGCTTTACTGTGGGTGCCCTGACAATGCTCGCATTTTCTCTAGGTACACTCCCCTCCTTGGTGGGTATTGGTGCATTTTCCAGTTTCGCTCGAGGAAATCTCAAACGCCGCTTTATCACATTTTCAGCAGTTCTTGTTATCGTTCTTGGCATCTTTAATATTCCGAACGGGCTTATACTCGCAGGAGCTCAACCCTCATTTTCTGATGTTCTGCCTGACCCTCAGCTTCAAAATGCACAGCTTGTCGATGGCAAACAAGTCATTGAATTAAAAGTGGATTACCTGGATTACTATCCCACATCATTTACCGTCTTCCAGGGCATTCCTGTGGAATGGCGCATTGACGGCCGTGCGGCAACAGGCTGTGCGCAAGTGATTTCAGTGCCAAAATTGGGCATTACAGAGTACCTCCCAAAGAATGAAGTAAAAGTCATTCAGTTCACGCCAAACGAGGTGGGTTCGATTAAATTTAGCTGCAGCATGGGCATGGCTGGTCCGGGGTATATCAACGTTGTCGCCAATTCAAACGCACCTGCTGCCTCTGGCGCGACGACATTTGAACCGGTAGCAGAGCAACAAAACCCCACGGGGTCAGTCCAAAAACTAGCCATGGAAGTATCCCGCGAGAATGGTTTTTATCCCAATAGTTTCACAGTGCAGAAAAATGTTCCTGTTGAACTTGAAATTGATGCGAAGGTAGCACTGGGCGGTTGTATGAGCACGCTTATTATTCCCGAATATAATGTAGCACACTTCTTGAAACTAGGGAAAAGTGTCCTGAAGTTTACGCCGACAAAGTCTGGCACAATTCCATTCACTTGTTCGATGGGCTCGCGTATGGGGCAGTTTATTGTTACCTGAGGAGGAGAGAACATGAAAAAAATAGTGATGGTCAAAGGAACCCATTGTGCCTCGTGCAAGGCGTTAATTGAGGATGTATGTAAGGAGACTGAGGGTGTAACGTCGTGCACGGTTGATTTCAAGACGGGAAAAACAGTGATTGAACATACAAGACTGATTGACATGGCTAAGCTCAAAAAAGAGATCGAGAGCCTTGGGGAGTATAAAGTTGTAGAATGAATGCGCGAATGTTGGGCAGCATTGTGGGAATAAGTTTCATACTGAACCTCGTTTGGGAGAACGCCCAAGCGCCGCTGTACGCGGGATATGTGAGTTTTACACAGCATTTCTTGCTTTGTTTGCGTGCCACCATTGGAGATGTGTTTATTGTGCTTGTGATGTATGCGGCGTTGGCACTAGTTACGCGCGATAAATGGTGGATACAACATTTGAACCGGAACACTATTTCAGCAACCATAATTATGGGTATTGGTCTCGCGCTTGTCATTGAGGGATGGGCATTGTCTACGGGCAGATGGGATTATAATGGCATGCCATTGATCCTTGGACTTGGTGTTGGCATTCTACCGATGCTCCAATTGGCAATATTACCACTGATGACGTTTTATATTACGACGAGAGTAGTGAGGAAATGAAAACAATGAAAATGAAAGGGAAAAAAAGCAAAATGATAAAAAATCTCTCAAGGCAGATGATGCTCGTTTGCCTGATGGTTCTTCTGTTGGTTTCCTGTACTCCCAAAAACATTGAAGAAAAGAATCATATGCATTCCATCTCTTTTGATCCCACAGAGCCGGGATTTATGTATGTAGCAACCCATTATTATCTGGAAAAAGTCAACCTGCAAACGAAAATGAAAGAACAAGTAGGAAGATACGGCGATGATTACATGGGTTTTGTGGTTGCGGCAGACGGAACGTTCTATTCATCAGGACACTCTCCAGATGTTCCTAATGTCGGAATCAGGAAGAGCATGGACAAAGGAAAGAGGTGGAAAACTCTTGCTTACGAGGGCTATGATTTTCATGACATAACAACTGGTGTCAAAGTGATTTATGCGTGGAGCACACCGCCTGAGGAATTTTTAGCTGTTTCAAGCGATGATGGTGAAAACTGGGCGCGCGTTTCAGCAGTTAATAAAATCAGGGGAAGTATTTTCGTTTTAGAGGCAGACAAACAACAGCCTGACAAAGTTTATGCTGGAAGTTTATTTGGGTTATTTGTTTCTGAAGATACAGGAAAAAGTTGGCTCCAAAATGAAAATGTAAAGAATATTGCAGTTGTTGCCATTGCGGATGATCCGCGTAATGAATGGAAGGTTACTCTTGCTACAGCTGAGAAAATTCTACAGACACAGGATGGTGGAAAAACATGGGATGATATCAGCGGAAAATTTGATCAGAAAGAGGAAGTGATTATTTTCCTCACTACTGACCCAGCAACCGAAAAAATATATGGAGTTACCAAACACAGCAAGATTTATGCATTTGACAATCAGGAGTGGAAAGAGTTTTATTTAAATCAAAAAGAAGGTGTTAAGCAATGAAAACCATCACTTTTGGCATCGGAGGCATGCACTGCGCGTCATGCGTGGTGCGGAATGAACGGAACATCAAGAAAGTTGCTGGAGTCCAGACTGCCACCGTAAACTTTGCGACAAAAACTGCTACGGTTGAATTTGACGAAAAAGTCGCGCAGGAGCACCATATCCATGACGCAGTAACCAAAGGGGGCTATACAATTGTTGAAGGAGACCATGAGCATGCTGCAATGACTGAACAGGAAGTGTCTGCTGCGAAAAGGAAAGCGATTATTGCGCTAGTGTTAGCGGCGCCTGCGGTTGTGCTGGGCATGTTTTCCATCGAACTACCGTGGGATTTTTTGGGTTATAATCTCAGCGTATGGATTTCTGCAGTATTGAGCACAATCGTGATTCTCGTGATTGGTTTTGAATTCCATAAAGGAATGCTCATGCAATTGAGACATTTTGCTGCGAACATGGATACACTCATTTCTTTAGGGACACTTGCCGCACTTGCATACAGCTATTGGGCGCTTGCTGTCGGGATTGAAGAGGTATATTTTGAGACGGGAGCTGTCATTGCTGCGCTCATTTTGCTGGGGCGATATTTTGAAGCGCGGAGTAGGGGACAGGCAAGCGAGGCAATCCAAAAACTGCTTGAGCTTGGAGCGAAGACTGCACGCGTGATTCGGAAAGGAAAAGAAATAGAACTGGCTATTGAGGAAGTTGTGGTCGGAGATGTTCTTCTGGTAAAGCCCGGAGAAAAAGTGCCAGTGGATGGAAAAGTGATTGAGGGAACGGCAAGTGTTGATGAGTCTATGTTGACAGGGGAAAGCATGCCGGTAACAAAGAAGAAAGGCGATCTGGTGTATGGAGCGACGATCAACCAAAGCGGCGCATTTCGGATGAAAGCGACCAAGGTGGGGGAGAATACCGTTTTGGCACAGATTGCAAAGATGGTTGCGGATGCGCAGGCAAAAAAAGCGCCCATCCAACGGCTCGTGGACAAGATTTCCGGTGTATTTGTACCCGTTGTTATCGTGTTGGCAATCGTTACTGCGGTGAACTGGTACATTTTTACCGGTGATGTGACAAAGAGCATCATTCCTGCGGTTGCAGTGCTGGTGATCGCATGCCCGTGCGCACTGGGCTTAGCGACGCCTACTGCAATTATGGTTGGAACGGGGATAGGAGCGAAGAATGGAATACTTATCAAAAGCGGGGAAGCGCTGGAGAAGAGCAAGAAAGTTGATGTGGTGGTGTTTGACAAAACGGGAACGCTGACAGAAGGGAAGCCCAAGGTCACTGATGTGGTGGCGTTTGGCGGGACTGAGAAAGAAGTGTTACATATGGGCGCAAGCGTTGAGCAGCTGTCCGAGCATCCGATTGCACAAGCGATTGTTCGTGAGGCGAAAGAGAAGAAGCTGAAATTGGCGAAAGTGACGAAATTTGAGAGTATTGCAGGGCATGGCGTGAAGGGCAGGATTGGAAAGGATCTGGTTGTGGTCGGGAATGTACGGCTGATTGGGAGCGTGAATAAAAAAGAGCTTGAACGGCTGGAGAGCGAGGCGAAAACGGTGGTGATTGTCGCACGAAATAAGAAAGCAGTTGGACTGATTGCGGTTGCCGATACGCTGAAAGCAGATGCAAAGGAAGCGATTGAAATGCTTAAAAAGAATGGCGTCCAGACCATTATGATCACTGGTGACAATCAAAAAACTGCGGAAGCTATTGGAAAACAGGTCGGTATTGACACGGTCTTTGCGCAGGTATTGCCGCAGCACAAGGCGGCAAAAGTCAAGGAATTACAGGAGAAAGGAATGAACGTTGCGTTTGTTGGGGATGGAATCAATGACAGCCCGGCGCTTGCGCAGGCAAATTTAGGCATTGCGATTGGAACTGGCACTGACATTGCCATCGAAGCGGGAAGCATTGTGCTCATCAAAGGGAACCCATTGAAAGTGGTTGAAGCGCTGAATTTATCACGGCTCACGTTCCGGACCATTAAACAAAATCTGTTCTGGGCATTTTTCTATAATGTTGCTGCTATTCCTCTGGCTGCTTTTGGTTTACTGAGCCCCATGATCGCTGCGGGAGCGATGGCGTTTTCAAGCGTGAGTGTGGTGGGGAACAGTTTGAGGATCAAAAGGAAGAAGCTGATGTAGATGGTCAAAGAAACTCGACAAAACAATCAAACGTACTTTATCTGTGAAGAATGTAACTTTGCTTACAATAAAAAGGGTTGGGCGATGAAGTGCGAGGATTATTGCATGAAACATCACAGCTGTTCGTTAGAGATTACCAAGCATGCGGTGAAGTCTAAAGACTAATCTACACCAGCTCTGCGTCCGTCAACACTTGTACGCGACTTTCTTCACCGGCCTCAATTCGCGATTCCATGGACACAACATACCGTACGCCCGCCTGATCTGCGCTTTTTACCAGTTCTGAGTCAATGGGGCCATCGAGGACCATAGCAAAGACATTGCTGACGCTTTTGATTGTCGCTTTGAGTTCAGTGACTGGAACTTTCCCGAGAACATTAAGGTCCTTGTCGAGCAGATATGCTCCCCTTGTTCCAAACAAATCATCAAGCGCACTTTTGAACTTTTCTTTTTCGCTTGCTTCAAGCTTCTTTGGCAT
>CAYIKL010000022.1:0-7299 GCA_964364045.1 uncultured Methanosarcinales archaeon | reverse complement strand
CCTTCCACAACAATGATTTCATCGCTGTCATCGATTGCCGGGCCAGCGGGCAGCCTATCTCTTCCATACTCTCTTATTTCCATGACGCGCACCGATTGTGCAACTTCGTCAGCCAATTCCTGTGAATCGGGCAGTATTGTATCGGTCAGAGTTCTCAACAGGTCTTTTGCCCGGTCGATCACAAAACTTCGCTTAGAAACACGCACATCCTCAATCTTGGTAACTTCAATCTTTGCGTTACATGGCCCGATGCGCTGGATCACTTCCAGTGCTGCAGCGACAATGCAAGTCTCTGCCTTATCAAGCGAGCTTGGGATGGTTATTTCGCCTTTGGTCTTGCCCAGGTTCGTATTAATGTTGACTTCGATGCGTCCGATACGTCCGGAACGCTGGAGCTCTCGTAACTCTAAATCAGAGCCCAATAACCCTTCAGTCTGCCCAAACACTGCACCAATAACATCGGGCTTGTCAACCACACCCTCAATCTGTATTGTTGAATGAACTATGTATTTTGCTGATACGGGAGCTATCTTTCCCATTGTTATCCCCCCACAAATAGAACAAGTATTACTTAATTCCTCTGTATGACTTTCTCATACGCGTAATATGGTGACAAAGTAAACTTAACTTGCTCTATCGTGATTATGAAGCCCGGAACACTAACCCCTCAGCTCATTGCTTGGTTGTCACCGTGAGCTCCATGAGGTACTCTCATGTCGGGCTAGTGTGTAAAGGGGCATGGTGGTATATATAGATTTCGCTTAATGTTGGCAATAGAAAAACCCTCACCCATTTCCTCTTCATTTTTGCTTGCTATAGGCTTACTTAGAACCATTTGGTGTCCTATCAAAGCTAAAAAACCCTTGCCGGGCCACGATTGCTCATGACCCGGTAGGGAAAAGAGGTGATTGAGTGTGATTGCTGCTCAGGTTTAACCCTGAGCGCACAATCGGAGGTGTTTAGATAACAAAAACTCTTTCGAGTTTTTGGAATCTGAAATTACGCACTTTCATGCGCAATTTTAGATAAATGACGAGTAAGTTCAAAAGAACCCAATCATCATTTATTTACTACTCGTTAGTAGACCTAATATATAAACCTTTCGGTTATTTTACTATTTTGAAGGGGTGAAAGAGAAAATTATAAATAGGTGTGTCCTGTATAGAGCTACTCATGGAAGACATTTTCAGATTATCATCCGTTGCAATAACACGCGAGAGTGGAACGCAGGTTCTCCAGGATAATTGCTTTGACTTAGCTGTAGTATTGGCCCAATGCGATGAAGCAGGGAGACCTTCAGAAGAGCTTAGGCGCGAGCTTGATTGCGAAACTCTCCTCGTTGACAGGGTTTTTTATGCAAGTGGCAGAAATTTCCTGCAACTTTCTTTTGATAATTACAGAAAACTCGGTAGCCCACAGCGTCTCGCGATGCAGGAGCAAGTTACACAAGAAATTAAAGAAGGAGTTCTTGTCGAAACAAAAACATCAACCTACCAGCCATGCACACCCGATTAATTACCAACCTTTTTAAACCCTCCTTCTCCTAGTAAACAAATGGCAAAGCCAGGCGAGAAATTCAAAACAGAACACGGCGTCTTCGATAATTTCACATCCAAAGTCATCTTCAAATTAGCAAGCGAAGGTCACTTTGAAGGTTTAAGCAGCCCATTATCGATCGGAAAAGAAAGCAACGTCTTTGCTGCAAAAACGAAAGACAATGGTTACGTCACAGTCAAAATCTATCGCCTTGAAACAGCTGATTTCAATCGGATGTATGACTATATAAAGTATGATCCGCGCTTTACCGGACTCTTAAAACGAAGAAGGCAAGTGATTTTCACCTGGGCGCAAAGAGAATTTCGCAACCTGATGCTCGCACGAGAAGCCGGAGTAACCTCCCCACTGCCATTAGCCGTAAAATTCAATGTCTTGGTTGAAGAATTTATTGGTAAAACAAATCCTGCGCCGCGACTGAACAACTCCCCGCCGAAGCAACCAGACCTCTTTTTTAAGAAGGTCATTGAGAATATAACAAGATTATACAAACAGGATTTCACACACGGCGATCTTTCCCAGTACAACATCCTTAACCATAATGAAAATCCCGTCTTTATCGATTTCTCTCAGGCAACAACATCAAAGAGCCCCATGTTCAACGAGCTGTTCGAGCGCGATGTAAGAATCATCTGCACTTATTTCAGCAAGCTGAAGCTTGATATCGACATAAAAAAGGTTATAAACCAAATCAAGAAATAGGCACGACAATGGAAGAATTCAGCTACACCCTCAAGATACCCACCGATCGTGTTGGTGTGCTCATCGGAAAATCTGGCGACATCAAAAAGCAGATCGAGCAAGCGACAAAGACAGCGATAGCGGTTGACTCAAAAGAAGGCGAAGTCGTCATCACTGCTGATAATGGATTAAGAATATATGAAGCGCGTGAAGTGATTCGCGCAATCGCGCGCGGCTTCAATCCAGAAATTGCATTGCTGCTGCTCAAGACTGATTATGCGCTTGAAGTGATCAACATCATTGATTTTTCCGGCAAGAACAAGAATGCATTCACGCGCATTAAAGGAAGAGTGATCGGCTCGGAAGGGAAATCACGGCGTGAAATTGAACGATTGACCGAGTGCTCCATCTCTGTCTATGGCAAGACAATTTCTATTGTCGGAGAGATAGAGAATGTGCTGAATGCGCGTAAGGCGGTTGAAACGCTGCTTGAAGGTGCAACCCATGCGCGTGTGTATCGCTTTCTGGAAAAAAAGAGAAGGGAAAAGAAAGTTGCGCATTTTATCGGGAAGGAACATTTATAAACAAAATCAAAACTTCTCAAACCCATGTCTGAGGGAAAAACAGCAGAAGAGATGGGTGCAGCCCAGCGCGACATATCAGTCGCTGAATTTTTTGAGCGAAACCGCCATTTGTTAGGTTTTGACAACAAGAAGAAAGCTCTTTTGACAACAATCAAAGAAGCAGTGGACAATTCTCTGGACGCATGTGAAGAAGCAGGCATTTTGCCAGACATATCAGTTGAAGTTATCGAGATGAGTGAGGAGCGCTTTCGAATAGTGGTGGAAGATAATGGTCCAGGGATTGTCAAAAAGCAGATTCCGAACATCTTTGCACGCCTGCTTTATGGAAGTAAATTTCACACGATGAAACAGCAGCGCGGCCAGCAGGGCATCGGCATATCCGCAGCTGTATTGTACGGCCAACTTACGACAGGAAAGCCCGCACGAATTACCTCGCGCACTGCAAAAGACAAGCCCTCGCACTACTTTGAATTGCATATTGACACGCAGAAAAATGCGCCTGAGATCGTTGTGGAAAAGGAAGTGTCGTGGAATAAAGAGCATGGCACTAAAATAGAAATCGACCTTGAGGCAAGTTATCAGAAAGGCGACCAGAGCGTTGATGCTTACCTGAAGGAAACTTCAATCGTCAATCCACACGCAACGATCATCTATGTCAATCCGAAGGCAGAGCAGCTTCTTTTTGCCCGAGTAGCTGAGAAGTTACCGCCGCAACCTAAGGAAATCAAGCCGCATCCGTATGGTGTCGAGATAGGTACTTTCCTCAAGATGCTCAAGTCAACTGATGCACGCACACTCCAGAGTTTTCTCATCAACGACTTTTCACGTGTCGGCCCAGGTACGGCGAAAGAAATATGCGCGAATGCGCGCCTGCTCCCTTCCATGAAAGTCGATGAGCTCTCTACCATTCACGTTGAACAACTTGTTGCAGGCATTAAATCAACAAAAATAATTGCACCACCAACTGACTGCATCGTGCCCATTGGCGCTGACCTTCTTGAACAAGGATTGAGAAAAGAAGTGGCAGCAGAGTTCTACACCTCAGAAACGCGTGCTCCTGAAGTCTATCGTGGCATCCCATTTAGCATCGAAGTTGCGCTTGCATATGGTGGAACTCAACCAGCGGACCAGCCTGTGAACCTGTTGCGCTTTGCCAATCGTGTCCCATTGCTTTACCAACAAAGCGCCTGTGCAACCTACAAGGCAGTCATTGCGACAAACTGGAGAGCCTATGGCTTGCAGCAAAGCCAAAATGCACTTCCTGTTGGACCATTAACCATTGCTATTCATATGGCGAGCGTCTGGCCTCCATTCACCAGTGAAGCCAAAGAAGCAATTGCAAGCTATCCTGAAATAGTCAAGGAACTCAAGCTTGCGCTTCAGGAATGCGGCAGGAAGCTGGGCATGTATGTGAGAAAGAAAGTGCGGATCAAGGAGCAGCATGAGCGTGCAAACATTTTTGAGCGCTATATTCCTGAGGTTGCGGATTCGATATCAAAGCTTTCAGGAGATAAAGTAGATGTTATATTAACTGGTCTCCAGAAGATGATCAAAAAACCGAAGATTCTTGAGCAACTTGAGGTTACTGAGCAGGATGAGGAGCACAAGCAGATAAAGCTCACTGCGGTGGTGGAAGATGAGTAACGCTGCAGCCGAGCTGAAGACGCTTGGGAAGAAACTTTCTGACGACATTAAGAAAGGAAAAAATCCATCGATTGAATTTTCAGTGCGTTCATTGAGCAACGTGGTGTTTGATGAAAAGAAGAAGCGCCTGAAACTGGGGGAAAGCCAGGCGACACGAACATTTTTTAATGTAGGCCACGCAAAAAAATTCATGCAGACGCTTGAAGTAGCAAAGATAAGCAAAGATCTGATTGATGTCGACAAGCATGCAAGCTTAAGAGATGTTTTTTACATGGCAAAGCGCACGATTCCTGATTCAACCATCAATATCGTCGACGAGCAGAAAGAAACAGATAAGGCGATCGAAGATTTGGAGTTGATTACCGGTTTTCCGCGCGAAAAATTGCAAGTGAATGCCAACAAGATGGGCTCGGTTGCAGGAAAAGTAGTGGTTGAAGACAAAGGCGACACGATTGACTGGTCAAAGCTTGGAAGCGGTGGATGGTCTGTTCCCAGCAACGTTGAGGATATCACATTCAAAAGCTGCAAGGCAAAGTATATTCTTTATATGGAAAAGGCAGCCGTGTGGGAAAGACTGCATGAGGATAAGTTCTGGGACAAGCAGAACTGCATCATCATGAGCTCGCAGGGGCAGACGACGAGAGGGATTAGAAGGTTATTGCAGCGGTTGAGCCAGGAGCTGAAAATTCCGATTTATGTTTTAACCGATTATGATCCGTGGGGATTTTATATTTATTCAGTCATGAAATTTGGCTCGATCAGTTTAGCGCACATGGCTGATGTGCTTGCCATTTCTGAAGTGAAATTTTTAGGCATATTATCCGACGACATTGAGAAGTATGGCTTAAAGAAGCATTTCATTAAATTGTCTGATAAAGATATCTCACGCCTCAAGCAGATTGCGCAGTATGATTGGTTCAAGAACAACAAGTACTGGCAGAATGAGTTCAAGATGATGAAGCAGTTTGGTGCAAAAGCAGAAATTCAGGCGCTATCTTCGCGCGGCATTAGCTTTATTTCTGACGAATATCTGCCTGAAAAGATTAAGAATAAGGATTGGATTGAATAGACTCAAAAACTAAACATTGTTATACATCAAAATCGAAGATTTTGAGAATAAAAAACAACGTTTTTTATACAACAGAACTAAAAGTTCTGAGCATAAAAAGACAAGCTTTTTATACTTCTAAACTATCGTACACACAATGAACAAAGAATCCCTCATGTCGCACTGGCGTGACCGGATCGGCAATAGAGTTCTTGATGCGTTCAATTCGGTGCCCAGAGAAGAGTTTGTGTTGCCTGAATTACGGCAGCGCGCATATGAGGATGCGCCATTGCCCATCTTGAGGGAGAAAACAATCTCACAGCCGAGCACTGTTGTGTTCATGACTGAAGTGCTTGAGTTGCAGCTGCATCATAAAGTTTTGGAAATAGGGTCTGGTTCAGGCTATCAGGCGGCACTTATCGCAAAATTGGCAAAAGAAGTGGTCACAACTGAAGTCATTCCTGAATTAGTGCGTTTTGCGCGCGAAAACCTGTCACGCGTAGGCATCACCAACGTCAAAGTTGTCGAGGCAGACGGAAGCCAAGGGTATGAGGATGAGGCATCGTATGACCGGATCATATTCACTGCAGCATCACCAAGGGTTCCCATGCATCTTCTTGACCAGCTCAAGGAAGGGGGCATCATGGTTGTTCCAGTCGGTGATATCAGTACACAGAATATGATCAAAGTGATAAAACATAAAAATCATATTGAGCAGCAGAATCTCGGCGAGTTCGTTTTCTCTCCGCTGATAGGAAAGCATGGGTTTGATGAGGAGAAGGTGAGTTAGTTCCTATTGTTATAAACGAATTCTACTAAATATAGGAGTAATCCGCCCATCAATGCAACACCAAGAACCCAATCAAGCCGAGGGGGTGGTTGCAGGCACGGTCCCACTATACAAACAATAAATGTCATGTTCAACAATGCGAGATAAGATCCTGCTCCAAACAAAATTACCGCCACGACTATAAGAAATCCTTATAATTTAGTAATTCGCCAGTTCATTTCTACAATGAATATCTTCTCGTATATAAAAACACCCATAACTTCAATTCTCCGCAACTTATTTAAACCGCGCAAAAAGAGTCTTCGATAAGGGTCCGTAGCCTAGCCTGGATAGGGCGACAGGATTTTCCCGCCAGAGCCTTCTAAGCTGTAAGTCGTGGGTTCAAATCCCACCGGACCCACTTTTCTCCAAACTTATTTAAATAATTGTTCTGGTTATTGCTTTGAAAGTCCAACAGGATCCGTGTTTTTCCATAACATTTATATATTCAAACAAATATTAAAATCTGATGAAAAACCATCTCATCGCATTGATGATTATTCTTAGTGTTTTGATTGCAGCATGTTCGCAGCCACAGCCTGCAGCATCGGAACCTGATGTTGAAGAAGCTCAGGAACCTGCAACTCCTGTCACCGAAACGCAGGACGATGAAAAGGGCGTTAGTGCGGGCGGTGAAGCAGCTTCCGTGGTCATCAAAAGCTTTAAGTTCGTTCCAGCAGAATTGAAAGTCAAAAAAGGAACAACGGTCACATGGCGCAATGAAGATTCTGCCCCACATACGGTCGAATCAACAACTGCTGATAACAAAGTGCTGGAAAGTGACGAATTATCACCGGGTGATACATTCACATTTACATTCGATGAGACAGGCACATTCAATTACAAGTGCGGGCTTCACTCCTCAATGAAAGCCAAAGTGATAGTTCAATGAATAACTTAGCATCAAACCTTCATTTTTCCGCTCATCTCACCATCGTGATGAACGGCATCCATATCAC
>CAYIKL010000021.1:11788-16783 GCA_964364045.1 uncultured Methanosarcinales archaeon | reverse complement strand
AGATATCATAGGATATCCTTCATTTGCTGGGCTGAGTGGAACAGGAACCCATAAAGTTACAGACAACGATGCAAATTACAAACACCAGCCAAAGGATAGCAGTTCAACACTCACCGGAAAAGTAACGTTTGGCGCAGGATTATTTGGCAATAGCGTAGTAATAGCGGAAGGCGAACTTGGAGACAAAGGAAGCTACGGCGTAAGTCTCATGGTCGTGCTGAAGCCATCTGAGGATAAAAAATATAAAAAATAAGCGAGAGGGGAGGAAATAAATGTCACAAAAAGCAATTATTGGCGGTCTTGGCGTTCTTGCAGCAGCAGGCTGCAGTACAACTGAAGAAGAAAAAAGTATAACGCTGCGCGAGCACAAGCTGGGTTCTCTAAGGAAAGGAGATTTTTCAGAACTAGTAAGAAAAGAGCACCAGAGAGTGACCGGATTTGTTCCGACAGTAACTGCCAGCATTGAGCGCAACCTTGAAGCAATGCGGAGAGCAACCACGGTATCAGCAACAGCAGACACCGTAACCAGGCAGGTAGAGCGCTATGGTCGAATGGTAGATCTTGCCGAAGCGCTGCAGGGCGCGGTCACGGTAACTGCGCAAACAAACCCGCAAGCAGTGTTTGATAACTGGCAAAAGTACGAGGGCTGGGAAGCAAACACCGCAACAGGAACATCAACATTTGCAGCAATTCAATATTTAACGGGCATCGCTGAAAAGATAGGAGATACTGCAAGAGTAACAATTCCGAAACTTTCACCCGAGCAAGAAGGCTATTCAATAAAGCTTAATCTCGATCTTGGCAACAAACAGGTTGAAGCGGCATTGGAATCAAAAACGACAACAGCTGGGCTCCAAATAAAAAGCTGTGAAGTTGATCTCAAAGACGACAAAGATGCCAAGCCACTCGAGTTAGAATTAAGGAGAGTGTGGGGAGAAACCACAACAGCCGCGCTTGATCCAGCAACAAAAACACAACACACCACACAGAGCAATGCAACATTCGACGCGGTGCGCGAACTGCTGAGCAGATGCAACATAGCTGAAGCCATTGTTTCAGGACAAGCAGTACAGGCGTACGGCGGCTCTCCTGTCGATGCTTCAAAACAAGATTACTTTAATGCAGCGCTCCCGACGCCAACTGCTTATGTAACTGCTTATGTCATTGTGAATGATCATGTATATGCAACGGGCGTGACACACACCGCATTCCAGGGAACAGCAGCAGCACTCATCCGGAAGCACACAGCGATTGAGCAGCTCGATGTTGAAACACTGACCAAGCTCACTGGCCAAAAAGACCATAAGGGAAATGATATTGCCAACAAAGATGATGTACTGAGAGCGCGAAGCAGACGTGCATATGCCACAAACGATTTTGGAGAGCATCTTGCACTAATGAAAGAAAATTACAGCAATGGAACGCAAGTACGAACGACGAGAGATCTTGGAAAGGCTGTCAATGATTATGCACAATCCCCGGACGGCCAAAAAATCGAGATTAAAACGGCACTCACACGAGTCGATGGTAGCCAATATAGAGGGCGTGGTGTTGTCGATCCGAAAAAGGGCGGAACAGTGTGGGACGCAAAGATGTCAATTGATGCATGCGCAACTGCCTACGGTGCAACAACAACTGCACGCGTGCTGCACGAAGGGCGCAGCGAGATACGCTTCCTCAAGCCGAGTGAAACCAGTGTGATGGAAGAAGCGCGGACAGTGCTTGAGCGAAGGGGCGAGTTCGGCCCATACGCATCATTTGAGCAGGCAGTAAAGGCAGGAAAAGCTTTCCATCTGGATGGAACAGCACTGACAGAAGCACACCAAGCAGCGCGCGGAAAAGACGGGACATACATCTACTCACCAGCGATAATCGATGCGCTTGAGGGAAAGGAAATGCACCTGCAGGCTTGGAAGAGCAAGAAGTAATAAAAATAAACAAAGGTGAATTGAATGCACGCCAAAAAAATAATGAGTATTTTTTTAGTTTTTATACTTGCAGTAACACCGGTGGCTGCCTACGAAGACGACTCTTTAGGCTTCTTTGATGATGCACTCGGTTTCCTTGACGATCTTCTTGGCATTGATGATAGTGTGCCAGATAGCATAACAGAGGATATACCAGATGTTCTCGATTCAATAAACATTGATGATATATTATCGGCGGATGACATTCCTTCACCAGTTGATCAGCCTGCTGGATGGAGCGCCCTCTCGGACAAAGCGATTAACCAAGCCTCTGCCGATGGCACATTGGTATACGAAAACATTTACGGGCAGTGCCGCGACCCCGATGGTCCGGAACTGATACTCGTGATCTCATCACACCCATTCACATTATACACAGACAACAATGATCTCAAGATACAACACCTGAACCCCGCACACAGTGGCCAACACACAGTTGTACTTGACTGCAATGGCGTGCGTGCATCGTTTCAACTAATAATTGTATCAACACAGCAACTGCCGCCCATCGCAGACGCCGGACCTGATCGCACCGCAAACATCAGCGAACTGCTGACATTTGACGGTTCTGCATCAACCGATCCTGACGGAACGATCACTGCATTTGCCTGGGATTTTGGCGACGGCACAACCGCGACCGGACGAGTGGTGCAGCACGCATTCACAATACAAAGGACATTTGTCGTGACGTTAACTGTAACCGACAACCACGGATTAACCGATTCAGACACCGCAGTGGTTAATGTTGTCGCGCCGCAGATAAATCAGCCGCCAGTTGCAAACGCAGGCCCTGACCGAACGGTGAATGCCAACCGGCCGGTAACATTTGACGGCTTAGCATCAACAGACACCGACGGCACAATTGTTTCCTTCCTCTGGAACTTTGGCGACGGCACAAGCAGTATAGGGAGCATTGTCCAGCACATTTTTACAGCATTAGGAACATTTATCGTCACATTAACCGTAACAGACGACGACGGCGCAACAGGCACAGACACTGCAACAATTATCGCAGATGGGCGCCCAACTGCGGTGCTCAACTGCCCTGCATCCACAGCGCCAAACAGGCCGATCGTGCTTGATGCGTCACAAAGCACCGACAATGAGAGGATAGTGAATTATGCATTCAATTTCGGCGACGGAACAGCAACAACCTCCACAACACCATTTGTGCTGCACACGTACACATCAACTGGAACGTTCGCTGCAACACTGACGGTAACCGATAACGACGCACTTTCAGACACAAAAACATGCACAATAACAGTCCAAACAACACCAACACCGCCCGAAGAGGTCAAGCGCGACCGATTGGTGTTCTCACGCATCGACTTCAGCGAGATTGCACGCGCAGGCGACACGCTTGAAGTGTCAGTCACGTTAGCAAACGACGGACCGAAAGAGCTGAAAGATACCACGATTACTGCATTCATCTATGACCTTGACGTGCGTGCAACCCAGGGCCCATTTGACCTGGACAATGGCGACAGCGAGACGGAACTCTTATTGCTCAATCTGCCCAAAAACGCTCAGGGAAGATACGACATCGAGCTCGTGGCAGGGAATGAAGACGTACAGCAGAATACCTACAGAACAATAACCATTCGATAGGAGTGCCATAACTACTCAACAATACTAAAAAAGAGAAAAGTTTATATACAAATCACGTTTACACGACTAAAATAGGGGTGTATGATAACTCACTTGAGGAGGGTGGTTCAACATGAATAAAGTTAGTATGATTGCATTGTTAACGTTATTGTTAAGTGTATTCTCAGTTGCAGCGCATGCGGCAAGCGTGCCTGTCGTGATCGAAGATATATGGGTTGATGATGATTTGGTCACAGGCAATGATGTCCGTGCTGACCTGAAGCGCGGTGGTTCTTTTGAAGTGAAAGTCAAGGTCCGCGCATTGCAAGATGCGGACAACGTGCGCTTGGAAGTGCAGATGAGCGGCGATGACCGCCATGACATTGATGAGCGCAGTGAGGCATTTAAAGTTGAGGCAGGAAAAGTCTATTTCCCATCAGTAACGCTTGAATTGCCTGACAACCTTGATATCAAGCCTGATTCAGAATATGTTGTTGAAGTGGAAGTCACGGGCAAGGGCAAGTCGCCGGTTGAGCGAGAATTCACCCTCGATGTTGCAACTGCGCGTCATGGAGTAGGCATCGAAGATGTCTTGTTCAGCCCTGGATTAACCGTTGAAGCGGGAAGAAGCCTGCTTGCTGAAGTTCGTGTCGAGAACAATGGCGAAAAAGACGAAGAAGATGTCAAAGTCACATTAGAGCTTGAAGGCATTGGCTTGGATGCCGATTACCTTGACGAGCTCGACAATGATGAAGAAAAGAGCACACGACAACTGTATGTGCGTGTTCCGGTATGCACACCAGAAGGAAGATACACAGCAACTGTAACGGTTGATTATGACGAAAACACACGATCAGCATCAAAAGAATATGCAGTGAACGTGCTGGGCAGCGAGTTATGTGCTGGTTCAGCCAGTGCTGAACAGAAGACAGTGATTACGGTTGGTCCCGAAAGCCAGAATGTTGTTGCAGGCGGCAGTGAAGCAGTCTACCCGATTGCATTGACAAACGCTGGAAGAGAAAGCAGGACATACAGCATCCAGCTGACGACAGGCGACTGGGCAGCCACACGGTTGAGCTCAAATGTACTCACCGTCGGAGCAGGCGAGACGAAAGTTGCATATGCAAATGTTGCAGCAAAAGCTGATGCGGCTGCAGGCGAGAAGCTGTTGAGCATTGTTGTCAAGAGTGGCGATGAGACGCTGAAGGAAGTCACGCTGAAAGCGAACGTCGTGAAGACAACAGGCAGCACAACCAACGTGCGCCAGGCACTGCAGGTCGGCTTGGTCGTATTAGTCGTGTTGTTAGTCATCATCGGCCTGATTGTCGGTTTTTCCCGGCTGAAGGGCAATGAGAAAGAAGACGAAACGTATTATTAATTTCTTTTTTTAGTTCTTTTTATTTAGTTCTGTTTAACATCATCAACTGCGGAGCATATC
>CAYIKL010000021.1:0-11688 GCA_964364045.1 uncultured Methanosarcinales archaeon | reverse complement strand
TTTTTTAGTTCTTTTTATTTAGTTCTGTTTAACATCATCAACTGCGGAGCATATCCAAGTGCGAAGCACCATAAGATTCTGCGATGCTATTGAATGTCGTATTATAGCAATGCTTAAATAAAACAATACAACACCAAAAACAATGAAAAATATCGAGGTAGAACTCAAATTTCCCCTTCTCAACCCTCACGAATTAACCAAAAAACTCAACGCTGCAGCGCAAAAGCAGAAACAGGGTGAATATCAAAAAGATACCTATTATGTCCCCGTACACCGCAATTTTACTGATAAAAAACCAATTTCTGAATGGCTGAGAGTGAGGTAAACAAATGACAAACATTGAACTCACACGTGAAACCAAAACTTTAATAAAATATAAAGAATGTTGACTGTTCATGCTGGGTGGACGCACGTTATGTGCAGTAGTGATTGCCCTTTCTTCAGGATGTGCTCTCGCTCCCAGCGCGCCTGATTCAATGCCACCCGAAATTCGCGCTGCATATGAGGATATTGGCGGAGGCATTTCAAATTCTGGGCGATATACGAAAGGAGTCGCCGTCGGAACAGGAAAAGAGCGTTTTATGTTCGAAGTGGTTGTATATAAAGAGGAGTGGGGAGCATCAGTACACATGCCAGAGGAAAGCAGATGTACAACTGTTCTGGAAACAAATAAAGGTTTGGAAGGATGGCAAAGTGGAAACGGTTCTTATCGCACGCCGCTCGACACGCATATGGCACGACAACTGTATAGAGATCGCCTCACAAGACTCAGAAAAGCTCTCGAAGACGGAAGCACCGAAATAATACACGACGAGCCTTTGTTACAGGGTCACATTCTTGGATACAGTTTCAAATTGAGGAAACCATTCCGCTGAAAGAGTATATGCGCGTACCAAAACTATAAAAACACATTCTCTAAAATCAATGGTATGCGCATAAACATCATCGGCGCGGGACCGATTGGAGGTCAAACTGCCTATCTGCTCGCCAAAAAGGGACACGATATCCATCTGTATGAAGATCATGCACGGATAGGTGTTCCTGTCCAGTGCACGGGTTTGATGACGCTCTCCTTGAACGATGTTACCCCGCCAAAAAAAGAATTTCTGGTCGCAACGACAGAAGAGCAGGAAGTGATTTCACCAAACGGCTCAGCCATCACCATTAAATCAAAAGAATACATTGTTGACCGCACCTTGTTTGACAGTTACTTTGTGAACAAAGCGATTGACGCAGGTGCAGCGCTGCACAGCCAGCACCGCTTTGTCGGGCGCGAAAACGGCGCATTGGTATTCAAAGACACAAAAAACAATACAACAGTGAAAGAAAAAAAAGAAATCACCATCGGCGCAGACGGCCCATTAAGCACCGTTGCAAAAGAATTCGGCATGTTTGGCCAGCGCGAGTTCTATTACGGCATCCAGGCACGGGTGAAAGGAAATTTCGACGAAAAAAAAATACAAGTCTACTTTGGAAACAGCATTGCCCCTGAGCTCTTTGCATGGATTGTGCCCGAAAGCAGCACAATCGCACGTGTTGGCTTGGGAACAAAAAAAAACACAAGCCAGTTCTTCCAAAGCTTCATGAAGCAGCACAACTTCACCGCACTTGACATGCAAGCCGGCCCGATTCCGGTGTACAATCCAGCATTGCCATCACAAAACATCAAAGAACATGCCTACACCATAGGTGACGCCGCAGCGCAGGTAAAAGCAACAACACTCGGAGGATTAATTCCAGGCTTAAAAGCCGCGCAGTGCCTTGCAGATGCGCTTGAAAAGAACCAGAGCTATCACAAGTTATGGAAAAGGAAAGTAGGAAGAAGCCTGTGGCTCCATTTAAAGATGCGTCAGGTCATGGATATGTTTAGCGATGAGGAATGGAATAGCTTTATCAAGCTGATCAGCCAGCAAAAGCTCAGAAGCGTGTTTGAAGCGTATGACCGGGAAAGGCCATTCCAGCTGTTCCTGCGCTCGCTGGCGAAAGAGCCGCGCCTTCTGCCATTTGTGTTCAAAGCAAGAAAGCTTTATAAATAATTTAATAATAGTTCAATGCATGGTGATTGCAGTTCAGGTTGAGAATCTTACAAAAGAGCTTGGTGGACGATTGGTGCTGAATGGCATTTCTTTTGACGTTCACCAGGGCGAAATATTTGGCGTTATCGGCATGTCAGGTTCAGGCAAAACGACATTGCTCAACCATTTGATTGGCTTTCTTGATCCCGATGAGGGAGAGGTACGTTATCATTCAAACAGACCGATGAAAGGAACAAAAACAGAGCTGGAGCAGATGAGAAAGAACATGCGTGACGTGCGCCGCATGTTTGGCTTCTCGCCGCAAACGCCGTCATTTTACCCACGGTTAACCATAAAGGAAAATCTTACCCACTTCGGCGTGCTTCACAAGGTGGATAGAAAAAGTATTGAAGCAACATCAGCACACCTTCTGGAACTAACCCAGCTCGAGGCGCATAAGAACAAGCTTGCGGAACACCTCTCTGGTGGCATGCAGCGCAGATTAAGCATTATGTGCGGCCTGATACACAAGCCCGAAGTGCTTATCCTTGACGAGCCCACCTCAGACTTGGATCCTCTGCTGCGTGATGAGACCTGGAAACTGATTAAAGAGATTAACAAGCTGGGAACAACGATCATCATCGCATCGCATTTTCTGGAGGAGCTTGAGCGGGTATGCGACCGTGTTGCAATCATCAGCAATGGAACGCTGCTGAAGCATGGAACGCTTGACGAGATAAAGAAAAGCTTTGCGAAGGACGCGATTGAGATTGAAATTGACACAAAGCCTGAGTATGTAAAGGTTATTATGCAGCATTTTAACAAGAGAAATGTTGATGCAATTCGCCGTGAGGAAGATAAAGTAAGGATTCTCACCAAACATCCGCAGGAAGTGCTGTTCGAGCTTGCACGCATGCTCCGCAGCGGCAGGCTCCATGCGTATTCGCTTGAAGTGCATCGCCCAACGCTCAGGGAAGTATTTGAAAAGATAATGAGAGAAAAATAGGTACAAGTAAAAAAAGAGGTATAGACAGATGAAGAACATTGCGTACATTATAAGCAAGAATCTTAAGCTCCTGATAAGGTCGCGGAGCTCTGCGCTCATAATCATTCTCGCTCCTTTGCTGGTGATTCTTCTCTTGGGTCTTGCATTTGACAATGCAAACATTTTTGGATTGACGATTGGTGTGTATTCCGAATCGTATGGGCCCAACGTGGATAGTTTCCTCACTCAGCTGTATGAAAAGGAGCTGCGCGTTATCAAGTACGACAATCAGGAGAAATGCATAGAAGAGATCAAGACTGGCCTCACAAACACCTGCATTATTTTCCCCGCTGAACTGGAGTTTGAGTCAAACGAGCAGAAGAAGATTACTTTTCACGTCGATTACAGCAAGATCAACCTCGTCTGGATGATTATGGACACGCTGAACGTGCGCTTTGGCACAAGTTCAAAAGAAATAAGCGAAGACTTGATTGGTGTCTTGGTGAACAAGCTCAGCGAATCACAGAAGGAGCTTGAGGATAAAAAAGCTGCACTTTCTGTCATTCGCTCAGAAACGCTGGATTCACAAGGAAAAGTGGAAGGTGTTACATTCAAGCTGAAAGGATTTAACTTTGCGTCAGACAACGCGACATTTAACGTGAGTGGTGTTGAAGAACAAATAAATACAGTGAAGGTAAATCTTACAAAACATCTCGACGATGCCCGAAAGCGAGTCAGTTCTGCAAAGGAAGTTGCGGGAAACACTACAGGCATAGGAGAAAAGCTGGAGAATGCGCTTAACGATATCTACCTTGCGGAAGAGATTATCAAAGGCTCAACACCTCCAAGTTTTACAAGAATCGAAACGCTTTTCGGGACGCTGAAAAGCAACTTAGAAAATGCAAAACTGCAGTTGCAGGAGGCAAGCCAGCTGCGCGAAAGCGCAACACCTGACCTGGACACAGTGAAAGAGCAGCTCGATGAAAGCCTCGCCAGCCTGGACAATGTTGATGTCACGTTTAACAGCATCATCGAAGAGATCCAATCGATCAAGGTAACCGACCCTGAAGCCATTGCGCAGCCATTCATCACCGAAATCAAGCCCGTGGCCGCACAAAGCACATACCTGAACTACTTGTTCCCCAGTCTTATCATATTAGTGGTCATGTTCATCTCTATGCTGCTGAGCACCACGCTCGTGATGATGGAAAAGCACAGCCCTGCATATTTCCGTAACTTTATCACACCGACGAGAAACATTACATTCATCATCGGAACATACCTGACAAACATGCTGCTGGTAGGCATCCAGCTGGGCATCATCCTCCTGATTGCAGGATACTTCTTTTCAGCAGAAATAGTGCCCAGCCTGAAGCTTTCGGTTGCAATATTGGTGCTTGCAGCAACTTTTTTCACACTCTGGGGCATGGTTATCGGATATTTATTTACATCAGAGGAGACAGCGACGCTTGCAACAATTTCAAGCGGCAGCATTTTCCTGTTCATATCGAGCGTGATCATCCCGCTGGAAAGCATGCCTCCGATTGTGCGAAATATTGCAGCATTCAACCCATTTGTCATTTGCGAGCGTGTGCTGCGGGAAGTGATCTTGTTCAATCCACAGATCAGCGTGGTTGCGGATGACTTGCTGCTCATTGTCGGCTACTCAGTTGGGCTGTTTGTTTTTATTCTTGCTTCCCAGGGCTTCATGAGCAGGCATTTCGTGCAGAGGCTTACCTATCATCGCCATAAGCGGCAGCGCGAGGAGATGCAGCAGCGCGAGCAGAAACATTTTGACAAGATGGTGAAAAAGGTAGTCAAGGAAAAGCTCAAGGAAAAGGTAGAGCCGCACCGCCACCACATTTCTTTCGGATTGAGGATTGGAAAGTAAGGCTGCTACAAAGCCAATAAAATCGGTACTTTTAAAAGCCTTTTTCTCTACCCTACAAGCATGAAAGTAATCATTGTCACAGGAACTCCAGGAACAGGAAAGACAACCATCGCGCGCATGATAGAGAAAAGAGGATTCCAATACATCGATGTGAACAAGTTTATAGACAAATACAGCCTATGCGACAAATACGATAAAGAACGCAAGTGCAAAACAGTCAATCCAAACAAGCTGAACAAAGTCCTAGTGAAGCTCATAAGCACAAGCAAGAAAGACCTGGTCATTGATTCACATCTCAGCCACTTCCTTCCCAAAAGGCATATTGACCTCTGCATCACAACACACTGTAACCTAAAGGAATTAAAGCATCGCCTCGAACAGCGTGGTTATGACAAAAAGAAAGTGCGGGAGAATTTAGACGCTGAAATATTTGACCTATGCACTACCGAAGCTGAGAAATTAGGCCACACTATCATGGCAATTGATACAAGTAAGAAGATTAATGTACGAAAATTGATGCAGAGCATCAGGGAGCGATTATGAACATTCAAAAGCCTGAGCTTGCATCATTAGAGCTTTCAGCAGTAGTGAACGAACTGCACCTTAACGGCAAGATTGATCAGGTGTACCAGTCTGAAGATTACGACTTTTTCATTCAAGTGCATGTGAAAGGAAAACAGATGCTCCGCATTAGGCCGGGCAAGTTTATGTATCTCACAAAGCATAAGCCGCTGATGGCCCCGACAATCCTGTGCATGCAGCTCCGCAAATACCTCAATGGGAGTGTTATTGATGCTATCGAGCAGCTCGGGGCGCAGCGCATTGTAAAGATAAAAACAAGCGGAACAACTCTGTACATCGAGCTGTTCTCCCACGGCAACGTGGTCCTGTGCGATGCTGGAGATAAGATTCTCTGCCTTCTTCACACATTAACGACCAGCTCACGCGAGCTGAAAAAAGGACTGTACTACAAAGCCCCCCCGCTCGAAACCGATTTCTTTGCTCTGGAGCAGCATTCTGTGGACGACAAACTGAAGAGCAGCAAAAAAGAGTCAGCGGTGAAGTGCCTGGCAACCGAGTTTGGCCTGGGTGGATTGTATGCAGAGGAGATCTGCGCGCGTGCAAATATCGACAAGAAAAAAGCGCCGAATGAATTATCTGCACAGGAACGAAAAGAGATATTTCAGAAGATACACACGCTCATTAAAGAAACAAAAGCGCCGAAGGGGTATGTGTACCAGGACATTATTGCGCCAATCCTGCTCAAGAGCCAGAACCTGCTCAAAGAAGTGCCCACGTTCAATGACGTGCTCGACGCACACTTGAGCAAGACAAAAGCACAGATTGAAAGTGAGAAGAAAGAGGTGCTCTACAAGCAAAAGGCAAATTCATTGCAGCACATTCTTGGCCAGCAGCACGAGAAATTGAAAGAGCTGGAAAGTGATGTAGACCAGTCGACAAGGAAAGGGGATTGGTTGTATGAACATTATCGTGAAGTCAAATCTCTGCTGGAAAAATGTGCAGACATACAGAAGGACGATGGCTGGAAAGGTGTTGAATCATTTCTGAAGTCTTTAAAAAAGATCAAGCACATTGATATGAAAGAGAAGAAGGTTGTTGTAGAAGCAGAGAAGTGAAAGAGATAAAGAAAGGTGGACAGCTAACCAGTTTTCCCACACACAAGTGCAGTACACGCCGGAACGATGGGCGGCTTAACGGTGGTGTTCGAATGGGAACCAGTGAGCCCGCCTATCTATGGCCGTCCTAATAGCATGTTTTAAGAGGGTAACTTATAAATGTTGCGCTGGAATGATGCACAACCTATTTAAATGACCAATTTCCAAGCAGTTTAAAATGAAATGTATCATCCTCGCCGCAGGCTACGCAACGCGCCTATACCCATTGACTGAAAACCAGCCAAAGGCGCTGCTCGCAGTAGGCGAGAAAACAATTCTCAGCCACATCATGGACAAGGTTGAGCAGTTGGAAGAGATAGACGAAGTATTCATCGTCACCAACGACCGTTTCTTGAAAAACTTTCAAAGCTGGCAGAAAACATACAAGCCAAAAAAAGCAACACACATCATCAGCAATGGCACCAAAACAAATGAGGAGCGTCTAGGCGCAGTGCGTGATATGCATTTTGCTGTGCAACACAAGAACATCTATAACGATGTGCTGCTCATTGCAGGCGATAACCTTTTTGAGTTCTCATTAAAACAGTTTGTTGACTTCTTCAGAGAGAAAAATGCGAGCGCTATCGCATTATACAACATCAAGGACAAATCAAAAGCAGCAAAGAAGCTTGGTGTTGCAGTGATTGATAATAACAACCGCATCACTGACTTTGAGGAAAAGCCGGCGCAGCCAAAAAGTTCACTCGCTGCTACCTGCTGCTACCTGCTGAAAAGAGAAAGCCTGAGAAAGCTCCAGGAATATATCCATGCAGGAAGAAAATCAGACCATCCGGGAGACTTTATCGGGTGGCTGGGACAGCAGGAAATGCTCTACGGCTTCGCATTCACCGAGAGCTGGTTTGACATCGGCAGCCCTGAATCACTTGAGCGAGCAAACGAGGCATACCGATGAATATCACTATTTTTGGCTCGGGCTATGTGGGATTGACAACAGCTGCTTGTCTCGCAGATCTTGGCCATCACATCCTGTGTGTTGACATCGATGAAAAAAAGATAGCGATGCTCAAGCAGGGAAAAGTGCCCTTCTTCGAACCCGATCTTGAGCCGCTCATGAAGAAATGCTCCGCCAAAAAACACCTCAATTTCACGATAAATGCCAAAGATGCTGTTGAATTTGGGGATGTTCTTTTCAACTGCGTGGGAACACCAAGCAGGAATAACGGTGAAGCAGACCTGTCTGCAGTCTTCGCCGTGGCAGAAAGCATTGCGCAGCACATCAATGGATACAAAATCATCGTCAACAAAAGCACCGTCCCACCCGGAACTGCACGGAAAGTAAAAGAAATAATCAGGAAAGCAAGTGTTGATTTCGATGTCGTCTCAAACCCTGAATTTTTAAGGGAAGGTGCTGCAATTCGTGCATTTAACTATCCCGACAAGATTGTGGTTGGGACAGAATCAGAAAGGCCATTGCATGTCATGCGGAAAGTTTATGCAGGCAGGATGCGCACATACCTTCCCATCGTCGAGACAAACTGGGAAACTGCGGAGCTGATCAAATACGCAAACAACGCCTTTCTTGCGACAAAGATATCATTTATCAACGAAATTGCCAACATATGCGATAAAGTGGGAGCCGACGTGAAGATGGTTGCATTGGCGCTGGGCTTGGATTATCGCATTTCGCCGCGCTTCCTCAACGCAGGAGTTGGTTATGGTGGAAGCTGTTTTCCTAAAGATGTGAAAGCGATTGCTCAGACCGCAAAACGCCATGGCTATACAGCACGATTGCTGGAAGAGGTAACAGCACTCAACGAGCGGCAGAAGCATGTTATTGTGGAAAAAATAAATGCAGCATTCAAAAATAACATCAAGGAGAAGATGCTGTGCATTTTCGGCCTATCTTTCAAGCCAAAAACAAGCGATATGCGCGACGCGCCGTCCATTACAATTATCACGGAGCTGCTTAGTGCTGGAGCGAAAATTCAGGCCTATGACCCTGAGGCAATGCAGGAAGCAAGAAAAATATTTGGTGATAAGATAACTTACTGTACATCGCCTGAACAGGCAGCGAAAGGATCCCATGCACTTGTGCTCATCACAGAATGGGACGAATTCAGAAACCTTGACTTAAGAGAACTGAGAAAGATAATGAAAGACAACAAGCTTTTCGACGGCAGAAACATCTACGAGCCAGAGCTTGTGAAGGAGGATGGTTTTGAATATTACGGGATAGGGCGAGCATGAAAATTCTTGTAACAGGCGGCGCTGGATTTATTGGATCACATGTCGTTGATGCATACATCGATGCTGGGCATGATGTAGTGGTGATTGACGATTTATCAACGGGAAAGCGTGAAAACCTCAATAAAAAAGCAAGATTCTATGATGCAGATATCACCAACGAAGAAGAACTAGAAAGCATCTTCATCATAGAGAAGCCCGATATTGTCAATCACCACGCTGCGCAGGTTGATGTGAATTATTCGATCACTCATCCAAAAGAAGATGCAGAAATAAATGTCGTTGGTACGATCAATCTTTTGAAGTTATCTGCAGAACACGGTGTGAAGCGGTTTATCTTTGCATCCTCAGCAGCCGTTTATGGCGGGCACGAGCCGGGTGAAAAAGGCCTGAAAGAAGATCTTCCACCACTGCCTCTCTCGCCCTACGGCATTTCGAAGCATGCGGCAGAAGAGTATGTAAAAGCCTACGCTTCCCTTTGTGGAATGAACTATATTATTTTTCGTTACCCAAATGTTTATGGTCCACGGCAAAAGTCTGGTGACGGCGGAGTTATCGTTATATTTACACAACATATGACAAATGGAGAAGATGTAACCATCTTTGGAAATGGCCACCAAACAAGAGACTTTTTATTTGTAAAAGATGCAGCACGGGCAAATGTCACCGCACTTGAAGCAGGTAATGGGACATTGAACATCGGAACCGGGAGCGCAACATCGATAAACGACTTGTTTTCCATGTTAAAAGAAAAAATGAAATACCAGAAGAATGCACTATATGCTCCCGAACGAAAAGGTGAAGTAAAACACAGTAAACTGGACTGCACAAAAGCAAAAAGTGAACTGTGGTGGACTGCAGAAACAAACCTCCAAGATGAACTGAAAAAAACGATACACACGGGCAAATAAAATGGCAAAAAAGTCGAAGATCTCAGTTGTCATCTGCGCCTACAACGCAGCGCACTGCATCAATGGCATTCTCAGCTCGCTAAAGAATCAGACATTCAAAGATTTTGAAGTTGTCGTTGTCAACGACGGCTCAACTGATAACACAGCACAAGTTGCACAAGCATCAGGAGCGCGCGTTATCAACCGCCCCCATGAAGGCCTTTCCGCCACAAGAAATTCCGGCATCAACAGTGCAAAAGCTGACATCATTGCAATCATCGACGCGGACTGTTATGCAGACAAGAACTGGCTGTTGGAGATAGACAAAGAGATTGGATTGGGAGAGAACATCGTTACCGGCAACACAAAAATTCCAAAATCAACTTTCCTCGGCGACTGCATATCTGGACTAGGCTATCCCGGTGGCGGACAGCTGGGCTTTCACAACATGTGGCCCGTAAAAGATGGCTACACCAACCATCTCGCTGGGGGCAACTGCGCATTTAGGAAATCCATCATCCAAAAGCTAGGGGCATTCAACCCGAAGCTGACAATAACAGGCGATGATGTTTTTCTTTCCATGAAAATTCTCAAAACGGGCTATAAAATTAAGTACAATCCGCAAATGTTCATGTGGCATCAGCCACGAAAAGACCTCCGCTCCTTCCTAAAATGGCATTACACACGCGGCAAAGGCAACTATACGCTGAGGAAGCATGTGGACTCGTTCAGAACTTTTTATCGTTTACGTATCTGGTCAACAAAAAATATGATAAGAGAGTACAAATTCAGCCCGAAACTGCCGGTGATGCTCGCCCTTCTTCTGCTGAGTTTTATCACGCAGAAGGTCGGCTATTATGCAGAAGTATTCAAAAAACACTAAAACAGCGCATAAATGAAGGGCGAGACTGCGCTGCTCTGCCCTGCAATGATAAGAATTCCAACTAAAACCAGCATGACGATGATTGGTGCAAGCCACCATGCTTTCCGCTCTTTCAAAAAGCTCCATAGCTCACCTAAAAGCCCGCTCATACCATTCAAAAAAATGAAGTAATTAATAAAGACATCGCTCAGATGAGCTTGTGTTCATTTAAATATGCAAAAAGAGTATCTGCCGCGATCACATGGCCTTTTTCATTCAAATGACCGTCGAGAAAGCTCACCTGCAGCGCTGCCGGCTCATACGCAGAAAGCGTGGGAAGAAGAGTAAAGTAATAAGCGCCATGAGGAATGGTCGCATCGTGCACATGAGTGATCGCATCAGAGAAAGGGTATTCTGAGACAACAAGCGTCGGGATATCCATAACTACTACATCAGCTCCACTACTTCTCGCAAGCTTGACAAAAGCACCTAATGCTCGTTTGTGCTGCTCAAGAAAATCTGAAGGCTCATAAAGATGCTTGATATACTTTTCATACGTAGCCTCTTCCAGTCCAGCTGCTCGGATAAGATGTTTCATTCTGCTTTCAAAAAAGTAAAAGAAAAATGAGTGTTGGTAGAGCCATCCGCCCACAGCATAAGGATAAAAGTAGTGGCGGAAATAGAGGCTTTCAAATCCTTCTCGTGATCGCGGCCCTTCCGCGTCATTCAGCTGATAGGCAAGAACAACAATATCTGGATTAAAGCTCAACCCGATATCATGCAGAGCTCGGAGTTCATCGAATGTTGAATAGCCGGGCTGGGCAAGAATGATAACTTCATATGAGCCTACACCATACTCATCATCGAGCTTGTTCTGAAGCAGCCGTCCATAGAGATCATTAAGATTGTCTATACCTGCACCATAAGTCATCGAATCGCCGAGAATAAGGATTCGTCGGGCATCACGCTCAAGCGTATGCTCAACATCTCGGTAACCATACGAATTTAATGAAACTTCACGCGTGAGCTTTACATATCCAGGGCCAAAGCCATACTCGCCATAGATCCTGTCCGCAAAGAAAGCACGCAGGACAATCTCACCCAAAACAATGAGCAGCAACAACATACCAAGAAAGACAAGGAGATTCTGAATGAGCCTTTTCT
>CAYIKL010000020.1:0-16993 GCA_964364045.1 uncultured Methanosarcinales archaeon | reverse complement strand
GGAATGGTAATGTCAAGAACCGCCGCGCTAAAGCGCTGGGCGTGTTCTTGAGCACTGTCAGAAATCGCCAATCGCAATCTCTCTGCTTTAGGTAAGATGGCGATTTCTGAAGTGTCAGAATCAAGCACGCGCAGCACCGTCTTTTTTTCCGTGCTGCGTTTGTACGCATGCCATATCGTGCGCTGATCCCGGTTGAGCGTTGCTGCAATCTCAGAGAAGCGCATTGCTTTTACGTCATGAAGATATGTGACAACGACTTCAAGCGCGCTTGACCTGCTGCGGAAGATGGAAACGGGAAGCTCCGGCCGCAGCAGCTTTTGCAGCTCATGCTCACTCATGCCAAGCCGTTCTTTGATAATGCCTTTCAGAATCTCGTTTTCTGCCCGCAGGTCTGGACTTCCAGCTGATAAAATCTTCTTTTCTTTACTGTCTATGTAAGGCGACTTCTTCAAAACTTGCCTCTTTATACCATTCCTGCTTTATTCGTGCTACTGTCTATGTAAGGCTAATCCTATATAAATGTTTTGGCGCAGCGCTACCCGTACCTTAAAAGTAAAACTTTATATACAAGTAATACTTTAGGAGAATGATGCAGGTCAGCATAAAAAATGTGGATGAGAAAATGTTCCGTGAGTTCAAGGCCGAATCGGTGAGAGATGGCTTAAAAGTTGGTCAGGCCATGTCGCTCGCGATGGGGTTGTGGCTGGGCAAAAAGAAAGCAAAGAAGAGTTTGCTCGACCTTAAGCCCTCAGACTGGGGTCCGGGAACAGAACGTTTAAGTGAAGAAATAGACGAGATTTTATACGGATGACAATCATCATTGATGCAAGTGTGCTTTGTGCATTTGCTAACAAAAAGGATGTGCATCATGAAACTGCAAGAGCCATCGTTCAGAATATTCTCCATGGAAATTTTGGCAGGCCGGTCATCACTGACTATATTTTTGATGAAATTGTAGGTGTCATCACGCGAAAAGTTGGTCGGCAGGAAGCGGTAAGTGTCGGCGATGCGCTGCTCGCCTCGGAAATCGTGCTTCATTATGTGCATTCTGCTGTATTCCAGAACGCATGGACAGTATTCACGCATAGCGAGAAACTGAGTTTTACCGATTGCACAATCGTTGCATTCATGAAGTTGGCTGGGATTACAAAAGTTGCAACTTTTGATAAGGAATTCCGCGGAATACAAGGGGTGGAGGTTGTTGGTTAAAAATCAGCTCAGACGAAATGATACCCTTTCTTCGGTTGTGGTTGTAATGGCAGGGATCTCACGCTGCGCACCGCAATATTTAAATACACGTACGTGTATTGATATTACATGGCAACCAAAAGCTTGACTATAACCAATGATGCGTATGAGCGATTGGCAGCGCTGAAAGAGTCTAAAGAGAGCTTCAGCGATGTCATTACAAAGCTCACCCGCAAGAATTCCCTGCTTGACCTCGTCGGCCTCCTTTCTGCCGGAGAAGGGGATGAACTGAAAAAGCATATACGGGAATTACGAAAGCGGATGCGTGAGCACAGTGATATTTGATACCACTTTTATAGTAGATGTCATGAGGAATGAGGCTGCTGCAGTTGCGAAGCTGCATGAGCTTATCAGCAAGGGAGAGCCTCAGCTCGTCACCGCGGTAACAATATTCGAGCTGTTTAGTGGGCTCGCGCGAAGCAAGAAACCTGAACAGGAAAAAGAAGGCATAAGAAAAGTCCTTTACGGACAATTGATTATCCATTTTGACAAGGAGGCTGCGGAGAGAGCAGGAGATATTGATGGCACGCTGATCAAAGAAGGGACAATGATTGATCCAACCGACAGCATGATTGCAGGCATCGCTGTGATTAAGAAAGAAAAGCTTCTGACGAGGAATGTGAAACATTTCTCACGGGTGAGAGGATTGGAAATAGAGGTGTACTAGGCATCATGCGTTTTTAGAAATTGTGAGTCCAAGTCAGTTTAAGTGTGCTCGGAATTTCATCTGGATTTCATCTGGTGGTGAATTATGTGTATAAGGCAGTGATATATGTTCCCCCAATTCGAACTTTTTATCAATACTTAAATATTATCACATCATTCTTCTGAATATGGATATAAGATTCAGTCTCCATGCCGACCAACAGATGACGGACAGAAAAATAGAGCGAGTTTGGGTTGAGGAAACAATAAACTCCCCGGATGAAACGAGATGTGTAAAACGTAAATTTTATGTCACTAAGAGATTAAACGGCAAAACACTCAAAGTGGTCTAACACTCAAAGTGGTCTATGTGAGATAAAAGTATATTAAAGTAATCACCACTTATTATATACGATGAAAATACGTTATGATCCTGATGCTGATGCACTCTATATCAGGTTCAGGGAAGATGAGGTAGATCATACCAAAGAATTGGATGAGAACACCATCATTGATTATAATAAGCAGAACCAGGTTATAGGAGTGGAAATCTTATTCGTTAAAGAGCGCAATCCGGATATTTTAAAGCAGATACAAGTTGAGAATTTGGTTGCTGCTTAAACATCCTTCGAAACGTTTATAAACAAAAAACCTTTCTTAAGTTCAAAGAGGTGTTATTGATGTTAAATAAGAAGGGCGCTCTTGAATTATCCATTCAAACAATTGTTATCATTGTTATTGCGATGACTATATTAGGGCTTGGCTTGGCGTTTGTCAGATCGCAATTTGAACAGGTTTCAACCATAAGCACGGAAGTCCAGCAGCAGGTGCGCGAGCAGATTACCGGGCAGCTGCGCGCAAGCGGTGAAAAGATTTCTTTTCCGAGGGATATAACGTTTACGCGTGGCGAGCCGAAAACAATTACGTTAGGAGTGCAAAATGTTGGTGAAAGGATACTCTATTTTAAAGTAGATATGAAGTGGGACGAGGGGAACAGTGATTTTCCTGACGACGTTGATGACGATGCCAAACGAAAAGTATTTTTTGGCCTTCGCTGGGATCAAAACTGCCAGCAGCTTCTTCCGGCTGACGCTGATGTGTATGGGATCCGTGCAGATCCGCCGCGCACGCCGGGAACTTTCGCACTGCGCGCGGACATTCTTAGTTTCACGGACGATAAATGCGCGGTAAAAAACGACCCTGAAATCTACACCACAAAACTTGCATTCATAACCGTCGGATAAGCATGAAAACAAAGCGGCGCATGACTGAGGAGCAGGAATTTGAGATTATGAAGCTGGTGCTCGACAAATTCCTGTGGCTGGGCTTCATCGTCATGGGCTGGGGGATGGTGACACTGCTTCGTGATGCAACACTCTCCCCGGGCATATGGTATCTCACTGCCGGTGCTGTTCTCCTGGTGTTGTTTGTGATTGTCATTGTCAAGGAATATGAAATTGTGAGATGAAAGGCACAATCCAGCTCTCAATGAATTTTCTGGTGACGATCATTATAGCGCTGGCCTTGCTTGCATTGGGCATCATTCTTCTGAGACAATTTGTCGATGTCACGGTTGACACGCAAAACGAGCTGAACCAGCGCACACAGGAGAGGATAGCTGAGCTGCTTGATCAGGGACAGCAGATTGTGATTCCCTTCAGCAGCCAGACGCTGAAACGTGGCGAGTCTTATCTGTTTGGCGTCGGTGTCCTGAATATTGAAGAGGAATCTTCGTTCAAGCTTGCCACAGCCCTTTCTGGCGCATTTCATTCGAACGACGTAGAATTTTTACCTGCTGAACTTGCTGAACACAATCCTTCATCCTGGGTCCGCTTTGACCGGGAGCAATTTACGTTAAAAAAGAACGAGCAGCAGAGCAGGACCGTATTCGTGCAAATCCCAAAGAACGCTCCCTCCGGCACATACATCTTTAATGTGATGGTGTACAGAAATTCGGATAATTCAATCTATGATGCAGTGAGAAAGATAATTATAATAGTGCCATAAGTGCTGTAGAAAATCTTTCGCTACGCTCAGTAGTGCGAGGCCGAGCTGGCTTCTCAACCTCGCAATACGTATTGCTCAGGTCGTTTAGCTCATGCTGAGAAATCCTCTGGATTTCTGGCACCCCAGAAATGAGCACATTTCTGTGGCTTCTGCGAAGCTCTTCACTTCGGCATATACGCACTACACCTCTTTTCTACAGAGCCGTAAGTGCTGCAAGCGCCATTTTTGGATTCTCTGCGTTGACAACAGCGGAAGAGACAAGCACACCAGCACAGCCCAAATCCAACGCCATTTTCACATCCCGTCCTGTTTTGATGCCTGCGCCGCATAGCATTTTTGTATTCCCCTTCACCATCTCAACAGCTTTTCTGACAATGTCCGGCTTTGCGCTTGTCACAGAAATGTTGCCTCCGATCAGCTCGGGCGGCTCGTAGGCGATGTAGTCTGGAGTGCACACCTCTACAATGTTTCGGATTGCATCGATTGATGGTGCACAAACAACCGATTTCAATCCATTTTTGCTGCACAAATGAACTGCTTTTTGAATGTGCTCCAGTGAAACCGGCCGTTCAGAATGATTGATCAACGTTCCACTTGCTCCGGCCGCTTTAATGCTGCTCACCGTCACGTGCCCGGTATGAGCTCCAGAGACTACATCAACATGCTGGCTGAACACAGGGATATCAACCGCAGCCCTGACGGCCGCTAAATCAACAAGCGAGGGCGCAACGATGATGTCCAGTGAAGAGCTCACCGCCGCACACATTCGTGCAAGTTCAACAGCATGCACGTTATACGACTTAAAATTGACGATCAATAATGGCATCCGCTTGCGTTTTTCACTTTAATTTATTAAGATATCGGAACAACAGGTAGAGAATAACGATGACAACAAGCACCGGCAGCAGCATGGCGAGCAGCTTTAACACCAGTGATATGATCACCAGCAGGCCGACTATGAAGATGACAAGCACAATCCATCCCGACATGCCAAAAAACAGTTTCATGATTTATACCTTCACAATATCATGATTTATACCTTGTGACAACCAAGCCTGCAATAATAGCTCCAAGATTCATCAATCCACCAATGATTAATATTCTTTTCGTTATATTCACAAAGAATTCCAGAGGAAACAGCTGAATTAATTTGTCTTCCGAAGAAAATATCCAGCTGCCTGGTGCAAAAAACAGATGATGAAACGCGTTAAAGAGGCCATTGAAGTCAAGAATGCTCAGTACTACAAAAAAGAAGAGAAGTAGCACCCCAATACCACCTCCCCACAATAAACCTTTTCCGAGTTCTTTTTTCTTAGAGAGATAAACTCCAAGAACAGCAATTGTTACAGCAAGCAAACCCAAGAGAACATCAACCTTTTGCATAACTCTCCTGACATCACTTAAATGTTCACTTTCACGCGCTGTGAAATCGCCAAGCTCTCCTTTGCCCTGCACGTAATTGATGACTGTGGCCTGCTCGTCATTGAAATTATAGCTATATATAGCGAGGGTGTAAGAAAGTAATAGCATGAATGGAATGAGCAGCGCGGCAAATGATGCAATAGATTGATTTCTCATATGACTGAAAAAGAAGTTTTGACTTATAAATACTTGGGCTGAAAAATAAACTTACCTTTTCCGCCTCAGTAGGTATATAATAATCCCTGCCGCAACAAAAGCAAACAATACCCCAACTACAATGAGAAGTGAACTTCCCTCCTCTTCTTCTTTTACCTCTAAGACTGGAGTTTCTGCCTCTGCTTCTTCAAGCACTGGAGCAACTTCTTCAACCTGCTTGGGCACAACGGTAACCTCTTCCGCTGCAATCGCAAAAAAACTAAACCCATCGGTTGTTGCCTTGTATTTATGTTCATTTGACTCTCTGCCCATATATGTTGTATCGAGTTTTTCCCAATCATCATTCACAAAATGATAGAGCCTAATCGCTTCAGGTTCAACATCTTTTTGTTGTATCCACTCTTCTTCAACAGTGAATGCTACTTCAGCACTTCTGATGTCCGAATCGTCTGCATTCTCATTTTCAATTTCTATATATTGGTATGCTCCTTTAAAAATATCAACGCTTTCAGGTCGTATGCTGTAACTGCTCACCGTCACCTTAAAGTTAGAAAGCGCATCACCCACCTCTACCTCTAGTCCTGTGACTGCAAGATTTGGCTTTGAGACACTCATCGTAAGCGTGCTGCCTGCTTCAACACTACTCCAGGTGCGTGATGCTACTGCCGCGGGTGCAGTTGTAGCAGGTTTTGCGCTACTTACACTTGGACTGCTGATTGAGCCGCTCCTTGAAGTAGCAGCAGTTAAAGTTGATCTTCCACTTACTTCCGGATCAAAACCGGAGAAATGTATTATTTCGTTGGGATTATCGGGGTTCCCTTGGAGCCAAATGTATGCAGCGCTGCTATTTGTCTTGTTGAGATGGCAAAGACCCGACCTGTTTGATGTGCATGTTACCCCGCCCGCTGTACGGTTGAGGAGTGCGAAAGGAAAGTTTGCGAACTCTTGGGGAATTGCTGTGGCGTTTCTATCTCCACCGAGCGAATTATTCCAGACAACCTTTTGGTCTAAATCGAGGACATTCTCGAGTAAAACTGTAATTGGCTCTGATGTATCTATATTCTGCACCAGCTTTCCAACCCTAACCTCATCGTATGTTCGCACTGCGTCCGAGAATAATCGGTGATCCTCCTCAAACCCGCTTCCCGCTACGGTGCCCTCTTTGATGGCTGCGGTGCTTGTCCTCACCGAGTATGCGCTCCTCCCCATATCTGCATTAATAAAGTAAAGGAGAGAACCAGATTGAGTATCATTGATAAGGATATTCATTCTGCCCTGCATAGGGATATTAGTCATGCCTGAAGGATTTATATTTTCAATTAACCGACAGGTTGGCCATGGTGGAATGAGATTGCAGTCCTCTCCAGCCGGGCCTACACCATTCCTATATACAGATATGCGTATCACATCGTCTGTCTCTTGGCTTGAAAGGTCAGTCTCAGCACCGTTTGCCCCAAAGTGCCTATGGTCATCGGTGAGTGTGATTGTCGTATTTGTTGCTGATGTGTTAATCTTAAACTCTCTTGGTCCGCCCTTGCCAAAAGTTCTGAGCGTCGCATTCGTGCTGTTGGGAAGGAAAAAAGTATTTTGCCCGCCAATCCAGTTATCAAGCATTAAAAGTATGGTTGTGTTTGTAGAAAAATAATTCTTCAGAATCACTTCTCCATGCGTATCTGTAACGGTGTTATTATTTGAATCTTGCATGGTGATCGTGAATTTGCTTGCATTCACACCGCCTTGGCCTGTACCCACTTTATAATCACCAATTGCTTTTCTGAGCGTGAGAGTAATAGAAGTACCAACATTCTCCGATAAAGTAACATTTTGGTAGCCGATAAAGTACGAGTCTGTTGCATTTCCTTTGGCAGCGCCAGTGCTTGCTATTGCTCTGACCATAAAATTCATCGTTGTTCCCGTTCCGGGCGAAGCAACCTGTATCCATGCCGTATGGTTTGTATCATTCAACAATGGTGCTACGGTCGAATCAATATGGCCTTCAGGCACAAGATAGCTTGCTGCAGGATTTCCCAGCGGAAACGCCATAAGTGCGTCTAACTCGGAAATATTCGCACGAGTGTTATTTTCTTGGTACGAAAGAAGTACCGTTATGTTAACATAAATGGTTGTTGTATTGACGGTTCTTGTGTCATAATCTCCTGCAGTCGCGTTTGAGGTGAAACTGAAATATCTCGGCTCAAAAGCAAGGCCCCCGACGCCGGGCGATATAGAGCTGTAGAACATACAGCCCACTGTTGTGTTTGTAGGAAGAACAAGACTCAGGTTGGTTGCAGAACCATCAAAATTTTCATAGATCACATCAGAAAATTCTATGCGTGCGTTTCCATCAACGGTCGAAGGGGTTCTCATACAAACGCCGCTTCCGTTCACGGGAGTGTTCGTAAAGTTAAAGAAACTGATGTTTACAGTCGAGGCTTTTGCAGTAAATACTGTCAGATTGCCTGAAGCATTCAATTCCAGACCATGTACCGGATCTACTTCGAGCAGTACATGATCGGGGTGCTGTATGCTCGTCGTGCTGTCATTTCCGAGAACTGAATAGATATAAATCTGCGTTGTATTGAGGACAACAGAAAAGCCGCCAAGGCCATCGGTAAGGTTTGACGTATACATCGTCTTGGTTGGTGGACCTGCTTGGTCTGGCTCATTCAGTTTATAAAAGCTTATATTGTAGAGGCCTGCGACCCCATATGTGCTGTTATAGATAGTTCCCTGAATTGTGAAGTCCGCAGCAAGTGTAGATAACGAGAGAACGCACAAAAACATCAGAAGAGAACTCCAAATAACTAACCTATGAACATACCTACGAAAACATATACGTCCGCTTGATTCAACCCCTCTTTTTTGTAACACTTTATCCAAAGTACAATGAAATACTCATCTTATTTAAAGTTTACGCTACCTCAGCTCATTCTCAATCTCTGCCTTCAGCGTATTCCAATTCTCTATTTTTCTGTTGTTGATAAAAAATGTCGGCGTCCCCTGAACATTGCGCACTCCTCCAAGTCTCAGGTCGCCTTCAACCGTTTTCTTCTTCGCTCCAGAATCAAGGCACGCATCAAACAACTCTGTATCTAATCCAAGCTGTCCCGCGATAATGTTCAGATTTTTATTTTGTAAATTTGGGCTTTGCGCAAATGCTGCGTCAATGTATTCCCAGAACTTTCCCTGATCGTTTGCGCACTCTACTGCTTCAGCTGCTTTTTGCGCGTAAGGGTGAACAGCCCGCAACGGAAAATGGTAATATTGGAAACTGATCTTGTCCCCAAATTCATCTTTGATCTCCTGCACGATGGGATGAGCACTTTTGCATGCAGGGCATTGTAAATCAGAAAATTCAATCACTTTTACTGATGAATCAGCCTTTCCAAACACGGGCTTTGGCGTGTCTATATCTGGATAATTTGCACCCGCAAACAGCTTATATCCTCCCCACAGCACAAGCAGGAGAACAACCACATACACAACGCGCTTTAATGTTTTCTTTTTGAGCGTGACCATTGCTTTTGGAGAATGTATGTTGTTATTTAAACCTTTACTTCAACTCAACTTTCCACGCTGTGCTGAACTCAGCTCTGCTCAGCCCATCGATATCAGCAGGGATTTCCAGCGAACATTTTTGCTTTTCTGCCGAAAAAATGCACGTGGTGCTTGTGGGAATTTTTCCCCGCTCGCTCCAGTCTTTAATTCTCACATCAACTGGCCCCTGCGGAGTAATGGTCAGTGTTGCTTCCTTCCAGAGCTCCAGGCTTTGCTTCGACGGCTTCACGGTAATGTACGTGTACGTGCGCTTCTGAATGACAGCAGTGCCCTCACAAACGCCCATATCATTGACTGTTAAAACATTACAGTTTAAATCAGTGATGCCAAGTGCCGGACCGCTGATCGTGACAGCAACATCTGGGCAGGCGATATCATATCCGTTACAGTCCTCATCGATCCTATTCCCGCATATCTCTGTTGTTGGAACACATGTTTCTGGTAGTGGTTTCGCTTCAGGCACTTCCTGGACTTCAGTTTTATCAACAGCCGGCTTTTCAACCTTCTTGTTATCAACTGTTACCTCCTCAACTGCTCCTTCATCTGCTGACGCCGGAATTTTCTCCGCTGGCGCAGAGGGAACATACAGCTCTCCGGAAGGCTGCGTACATGAGATGAGAAGGATGCCTATCAATATTATGAGTTCACGCATCATGCCTCCAATAAAACAAAACCTATTAATAAATTATTCGACTTTTATCGCCTTCACAAACTGCACGCTTTCTCTCCCCCAAGATACAGCAGCAATAGCAAACAGCGCAATCACATCAACCAGCGTAAAGATGCAATACAGACAGATTGTCTTCAGCACGAACAGCTCGATGATCAACAGATAAAACATAAACAGCAATGCTCCGAGTGAAAGGTAAAACAGCCATATGCGGTGATACTTGATCGTGCCTACAGAAAGGAATGCAAGCAGCAAAAACCCAGCCACTCCAAACACCGCAACTGGAATGCCAAAGAATGTGGCATAGCTGCTGCTGTTCACGGTTGAGCACGAAACGAAATCTGAGAGGTTGCAGAAGCTGCTGTCTAACGTTTCAGGCACATAGTGGACATATGCTAGATAGCCTGACAAAGCTAGCCCGATGATGCTCAACGTTCCGATCCATAATAGTGGTTTCATAGCTTCTCCTTCCTTTTCACATCCTCCCATATTCTGCCTGCTTCCTCAATCGTCACTGTTCTCCCCTCAAAAATATACGGCTTTCTCCGTTTGATTTTATCAATCATATTCTTCATGATGTCTTCAACCGTGAACAATCCTTTGTCCTCTGCAAAGTGCGCAATCATGAGCGTGTCCCAGAGCAGGTCTCCCAATTCTTCCTTGAGGTTTTCATAATCTTTTTTGTTGGCAGCCATGAGCATCTCTTCCGCTTCGGAAAATGCTTCTTTTGCATAGCTTTCAATGCTTTGTTTGCTGGTCCAGGGGCATGCGCTTTTGCACTTTCTGAGCAAGGTTACCAATTCCTCAAAATTATTTTTTATGCTTTCCATGAAATCTCTCGTGCACAAACTCACTAATCTGCTCAATCATTTGTTTAAAATCTTTTTCCTTGCTGAATGTGTGGTCTGCACCCCGGATGGTATGTTGTACACCATTTTTTATGTGCTTTATCAATTCGATGCTCTGTGCAATGGGGACAACATCATCAGCATCGCCATGGATGACAAGCACGGGTATTTTTATTTTCTCTGCTTCTCTATAAACATTCTCCTGTCCAAGGAGTTTTATCAGGTTTTTATATTTGATATCACTGACATGGTTTGGGGTAAAATCAGACACCGGGCAGACGGGAACAGCAAGTGCAACCTTATCGCTCCACGCTGCTGCAAGTGTTGTTGCTAATCCTCCCAGCGAGCTTCCGGTGACTGCGACCCTGCTTTTGTCAACCTCTTTTAGTCCATAAACAAATTCGACTGCATTTTTCACATCATCAACGCACAGTGCTGCATCATAATTTTCCAGTGTTCCTTCGCTCTCGCCATGCCCATGCATATCAAATCGGAGATAGACCATGTCTAAGAACGGCTCGATCAGTGCAGTGCTGGAGCTTCCATCCTTATTTCCCTGCCATCCATGAGTTTTTACGAGCGCAGGCCATGGCCCTTTTCCCTTTGGCATATGCAGCCATCCAGCGAGTTTCATCCCTTTCTTGTTTGTGAAGAAGACTTTTTCCATAGGGTACGCTTGCTGCACTTGTTTAAAAATGTTTAGGGGATAATTTTATAAGAGGCAAAAAAATACAAAAAAGCAATGAAATCGATCAACGACTACGCACAATACGCTCCATTGCTTATGCGTCTCACATTAAGTTTTGTTTTCCTATGGTTCGGCATCAACCAGCTTGTCCAACCAGATTATTTCATGGGGTATTTGCCTGATTTCATAACATTATCAAATCCAACGTTTTTCATCATGCTGAATGGCATTGCCGAAACAGTATTAGGCACACTACTCCTTATCGGCCTGTTCACGAGAATTGTTGCCTTGCTTTTAGCGCTCCACTTGATAGGAATCATTATAAGCCTTGGCTACAACGACATTGCAATACGCGATGCTGGGCTGATGCTTGTTGCATTTGCACAATTTATTGGAGGTGCAGACAAATGGTGTTTGGATTCAAAGAGAAAATTGTAATACTGTCTTTACTGCTTTTGCTTGCAGCGTGCAGTTCAGAGGCTGAAATAGATGATCCTGCCATGGATGAAACAGTGGAAAGTTCTGCTAATTCTGCTGACTCAACGGAAACCGATTCAACAGCTGACGCTTCAAATGTCGACAAAACATTCATCATCGAAGGAAAAAACTTCATTTTTTTAATGGATGGAAAAGAAAATCCTGAAATCCGCGTGAAGCTCGGCGACAAAGTCAAAATAGAATTAAACAATGTCGAAGGCTTCCATGACTGGAAAGTTGATGAGTTTGGTGCAACAGAGAAAGTTCGCGCACCCGCTTCAACATCAGTGGAATTCACTGCAGACAAGAAAGGAACATTTGAATATTACTGCAGCGTCGGCAGCCACCGCGAGCAGGGCATGAAAGGAGTGTTTGTTGTGGAATAAGATTTTTAAACAAAGACCGATTAACAAGCATATGAAAAAAGAGCTGCTTATTTTTCTTCTCATTTCCCTGATGAGTTGCTCTACTCTTGATACAACCCCGGAAGAACCAGAAGTCATTCAGGAAATAAAAAGCGAGGAAATCCCACCTATTGACAATACTGCTCCGAAATCTCTTCCTCAACCGGAAAAGCCTGTTGCTGCTGAAGTTGATGACGTTCAAGAAGAAATGACCGAAGAGCTACTCACCCCAGAAGAGCAAGCCTGGGAGAACAGAGTTGATGCGGCATTAGCTTCTTCGCCTTGCCCTTCCATTACTCAGGCAGCCTATCCTGACAACTATTATCAAGGTCCGTTAACCGATACCCATCTCCACATTCCTGCTATTCCCGACTGGTCTCCGGAGGAAGAAGACCCTAATGAGACACCTGAAGGCAGATTCGGCGGTCCACAAGCACTTTTAGGCTGGAACGTCAAAATGAGTGAAATCACCTGCACGCTCAAAAATGAAGGGACAACAAAAAATTTTGCTTTCTTCCCGGTGTACGATGGAGAAATCTCCCCACACCTCCTCAAAATCTGGAATAAAACAATGGAACAATACCCAGAACTCTTTACGCCTTTCATCATGTCTTCAGGCAATGACGACCAGCCAGATGGCTTTCCAACCGTCGATGCAGAAACACTACAGTCAATGCTCGTAGTGTACCCACGCCTCTTTGCAGGCTACGGCGAAATCGGCCTGTACAAGAGAGAAGATGGCGGCTCCCCCGAGCTTCCGCCCGATTCACAAAGACTGCAGGAAATCTATCCGCTCATAAAAGTGCATAACCTCGTTGTCTACTTCCATCTCGGTGACGGCCATAAAGATAACTTTGAGCGCGTCCTGGCACAAAACCCTGACCTCAATTTTGTCTGGCACGGCGACCAGCTTTCCGTCAGCGAGGTCGATGATGTGCTTGACAAATACCCGAATGCCTACTATGGGATTGACGAGTTCTTTGGCGGCGAGCGTCAGATTTTTCTCAGCTACGTCGGCACCAGCAAAGAAGCATACTTAAATCAGGTGAACCAAAAATTTGACAAAGTTATTGCCCAAGCCTTGAATCACTGGAAATCCCTCATTGAGAAACATCCTGACCAGGTGATTTGGGGAACAGACCGAGGAGACGCCGTGTGGAATTACGACGCAGATGTAGGCCAAATGCAAGTCAAAATAGTACGTGCATTCATTGGAAAACTTGATCCATCCGTACAGGAAAAATATGCCTATAAAAATGCTGAGCAATTGCTGAGCTAAACCGCTTTCTTATCAATCAAATACTTCTTTGACTCTTTATCCATGTCAATAAAGACATCGGCTGCCTCCTTTAATTTTCCACTGGTACTCTTCCCAAAAGACATGACCTCAACTTTGCATCCCATCGCTCTTCGCAGATGCTCGACCAACGGCACAAAATCTCCATCTCCTGAAACTAAAACAATAAGATCAAGCCGTGGCGCAGTCTCGATGCAGTCCATGGCAATGCCAATATCCCAGTCGCCTTTCTTTGCACCACCTGCAAAAATCTGAATATCTTTGACTTTCACTTCAAAGCCGATTGCTTCCAGTGCGCCAAAAAACGTCTCTTCCTTCAATGCTTCTGCTCGAATCCCATATGCAATCGCTCGGATAAGCGTTCGCTCGCCGCGTGCTGTCCTGAGAATATTGGCAAAGTTCACTTTCTTCCCATACAATTGCCGCGCAGAATAATACATATTCTGGACATCGATAAACACTCCTACGCGCTGTCCTTTGTAATCAATCACCCGTGGCATGAGAAAAAGAAACAGTTTGGTGTTTAAATAGTTGTTGGAAGAACTAGCGCACAGGCGAAGTGGCGTAGAGTTCCTGCAGACGTTGCTGATAATGTCTTTTCGGTTGAAATGACCCATTCAGATCTGAAGGTAAAAGCTCAAGCAAACGTGCAACAAGCGCACGTTCTTCCTGCGTATAGTTTACGCCGTGCTTGAAATCTATAGAATAACAGCTATGTTCAATATCGTCTAAAACTATAACGGTTAATCGCTCTCCAGCACCCGTAGCGACGAAAGACGCTCTGCAGTCACCTGCAGGTGGCTCAAACTCCAGAGCGGAAGTGATTCCTTTTGCTTTATCAGCATCCGTCAACTCTCGTTGTTTCCACATAAATTAATCTAATTACTCATCATTTAAGTGTTTTACGCATAACTCCCACTCCTAAACATTGCTAATGTTTATAAACCTCCCTCCCAAAAAATTACTCATGGAACAACTCACATTTTACCCACTGGACGTTTCCTATAAAATAAAGAATAAAGCCATCATCCACATCTACGGCAAGACAGCAGATGGCAGAAAGATATGCGTCACTGATCCAAACTTCCAGCCTTACTTCTACGTCAAGCCAAAAGGCGACCCAACGCAATTAACAAAAGACCTTCTCAGATGCAAAGTGCACGCAAACAACGACCTTGCCGAAGTCGTCAGTGTCTCACCCGCAGAAAAAAATCTTCACGGCAAGCCAATCAAACTGCTCAAGGTCTTCACCAAACTGCCGCAGCATGTTCCCATCATCAAGCAGGAAATATCCACCCACCCTGCGGTTGAGGGATGCTTTGAATACGACATCCTCTTCGCGCGCAGATATGTGATGGACTCTGATATCACACCTCTTCTCTCAGCAAAAGCCTCAGGAACATTCATTACCGAACGTTCCCGTGTTCCTGTGTTTGAAGCAGAAAAGATTGAAGCAGCAGACGAAGACCTTTTCCCGGACATCAACATTCTCGCGTTTGACATCGAAACATACAATCCCGACGGCAAGGGCATGAACGCCGAAAAGCACCCTATCCTTATGATTGCGCTGTACAGCAAGACCATGAAGAAAGTCATCACCTGGAAGCGCTTTCCAACCATTAACGACAACATTGAGTTTGTCGCCGGCGAATTTGAACTCATTTCCCGTTTCAAAGAGCTCGTTGAACAGGCAAAACCAGACATTATCACTGGCTATTACAGCGATGGCTTTGATTTCCCTTATATCATCGAACGCGCACGGAAATACAAAATTCCTCTGGATATTGGATTAGACCATTCAACCATTGATTTCAACCGGCGGAGCGCTGAAGTGAAGATTACTGGCATTGTCCATCTGGACATTTATCAGTTCATCAAGAAAGTGCTCGCACGCTCGCTCACAACCGATTCATTAAAGCTTGATGCGGTCGCTTCAGAACTGTTGGGCGAGCGGAAGCATGACATTGACATTTCAAAGCTTGCAGAGGACTGGGACAGCAATGCTGCGCTTGAAAAATACTGCAACTATAACCTTCACGATGCACGTATTACCTATATGTTGTGCAAAAAGATTCTTCCAAACATCGAAGAGATGGTCAAGATTGTTGGCTTGCCATTGTTTGTCGTCAGCCGGATGAGCTTCTCCCAGCTTGTTGAGTCGTACATTTTTACCAATGCAAAACAGTACAATGAGCTTGCGCCCAACAAGCCAGGGTATAATGAAGCCGCAAAGCGCCGTGCCCAGACATTTGAAGGCGCGTTTGTGTACGAGCCAATCCCAGGCCTCTACAACGATGTGGTCATCTTTGACTTCCGTTCACTCTACCCGAGCATCATCACGTCGCATAACATTTCACCAAGCTCATTCCGCTGTGACTGCTGCCATGAGCTGATTCCCGGGCAAAAGGACTGGTTCTGCCAGAAGAAGAAAGGCTTCCTCTCTGCAGTGCTCGAAGATATTATCACGCGAAGGATGCGCGTCAACCAAATAATTAAAACTTCGCCGGATCAGCTGCTTGAGGCGCGCAGCAACGTGCTCAAACTGCTGGCAAATTCCTTTTACGGCTACCTCGGCTTTGCTCCTGCGCGCTGGTATAGTTTTGAAAGCGCGCGCAGCGTTACTGCTCTGGGAAGATACCATATCAACGAGGTGATCAAACACGCACAAACTGCAGGTTTTACCGTGCTGTATTCCGATACTGATTCTATATTTTTGAAGTTGGGAAACAAGACAAAAGATGACGCAGTAAAACTTGTCGATGACGTCAACGCCGAACTGCCTGGGTTGATGGAGCTTGAATACCAGGGCTTCTATCCTGCTGCCCTGTTTGTGGGTGCGAAAGCAGGTGCGTATGGCGCGAAAAAGAAGTATGCGCTGCTAGACGAAAAAGATAGGATAACCATCAAGGGCTTTGAGGCAATACGCAGAAACTGGAGTGCGATTGCAAAAGAAGTGCAGCAAACTGTGCTGAGCATTATCTTAAAAGAAAAAGATCCTGAAAAAGCGCTTCTGTATGTGAAAAACATGATTGCCCAGTTGCGCAGCCATGCAGTTCCCACCGAGAAAGTGATAATTTCAACACAATTACAGAAGCCGGTTGGCGCATATGGCAACGTTGGCCCGCATGTTGCTGTGGCGCAGCGCATGATCGAGCGCGGCATGACCGTTGTTCCGGGCAGCATCATCTCGTATGTGATTACTGCTGGCAAAGGTCCGCTGCGTGACAATGCCAAGCTTCCGGACGAAGTGCAGAACAATGAGTATGATACTGAATACTATGTTAACAACCAGATACTTCCATCCATTGACCGGATATTTGATGTGCTCGGGATTGATGTTGACGAAGCAGTGAACAAGAAAGAGCAGCAGTCGCTGGGAAAATATTTTGGTTAACTTATAGAATTAGGCGAAGTTTTTGCCAACTCTGAAAAATTCCCCTCGTGAGGATTTCTCGGCAACCCTGAGAAATCAGATAGAGCTGGGAATTTTTCAGAGCTGGCAAAAATTTGGGAGAGGGACGAATTTTGCTTGGCAAAATAGCGAAGCGGTCGTTCCGAACCGCCTAATTTCTT
>CAYIKL010000019.1:0-17776 GCA_964364045.1 uncultured Methanosarcinales archaeon | reverse complement strand
CCACCCCCGAGCAGCCTAAAAGCTGCCCGGGTTATTTAACTTTTCTACTGAGCCGCTTGAGCACAATCTTTTTATACTACTCCTCTAAAAATAGAATCATGGATGGAATGGGTTTTACAGATGAACGTGTTGAACATGTTGTTCAGGAAGCGCTTGAAAAGAAATTTTTGTACATAGACCACGCACTGCAGCATGCACGCCGTGCCAGAGATGAGTTGGCTTCCAGTCAACATACTAATGGGGACTTAAGAGCAAGAATGCTTGACAATTATGATTTAGCGATTGCAGCAAAGATAAGTGAAGACGGCTTAGGGGCGGCAATTCCTTTGATCAAAGAGGCTTATGGTCCGGATAACGCGATGGCTGCTGTCTTAATGCATCTTGAACGTTCAGAGAAATCGCCACCAAATATATAAACCTATAAAAAAATCAATTTCTATGCCCTTCGGATTTGTCCATCTCATCTCTGCCTGGCTTGCAGGAAAAGGATATGAAATAATTAAGAAGACCATTCTCTCAAACTATACCTGGCTCTTCCTGCTCTTCGGCAGCATCCTTCCAGACATTGATCATCTCGTTGACTGGACGTTAAACATACAAATTCACCGCTCTTTCACGCATAGCCTCTTTTTTGCAGTTATCGCTGGACTTGGCATCTATCTTCTGTTTAAGTTACTCAAGCATCAAGAATGTACCAAATATGCATTTGCCATTTCCTGCGGCATTCTCACGCACGTGCTGCTTGACATGCTCTCCTACCCTGGCATACAATTGCTCTGGCCAAGCCAGCTGCATTTCTCCATAACACACATAGGTTATCTCGCACCTCAGCCTTCACTCTTTGATCTGGATCTTCAACCGCTTCTCAAGCTTGCTATATTCGATATGGGCATCGGTGCTGCATGGCTGTTTTATCTTGCGCTGAGAAAGAGAATAAAATTCTAAGACAAATATTTATAAACTCCGTTTTCTTCATTCTACATATGCCCGTATTTGACTTAGAGGCGGTTGAGAACCCAACGGCGAAATACAAAGGCTGCATTCAGGCAGCTCGTTTTCGCATCAAGTGGAAGGACATTTTTAACGTCAAGCTGTTCTACCGGGCAATGCGCTTCTGGTTCGAAGAATATGGCTATAAAGACATGGAAGAAGGTACCGAACACTATGAAACGCAGTATTTTGAAAAGATCAGTGTTTCCGGCGATAAAGAACTGTGGCTGCGATGGCGCCCGCAAAAAGTGATTAATGATTATTTTAAGTATCATATTGACCTTGACTACCACTTTCTCTATCTCGTCCCAACCGAAGTAGTTCGTGATGGAAAAAAGTTTAAGAAAGATGTCTACAAAGGCGAGGTCGAGGTATGGGTGACTGCGCTTCTTGAGGTTGACTGGCAGAACAAGTGGTCAAAGCACTGGTTCCTCAAGCGTATCCACCAGCTCTTCCGTGAGCGTATTTTCTGGACGCAGATCTATGATGAGCATAAACGCGAGCTGTACCGTGAAGCCTACATCATGCAGAACTATATGAAGCACTGGTTCAAGATGAAGCGCTACCTGCCGTACGAGGAAGTCGAGCTCTTCACCATTCCGTCGCATGCCTTCCCTACGTATAGTGGTGGGGATAGGACGTAAGGGTTTCACCAAAGCCAAATGTAGCAATGTTTTTAAACCATCTATTTGTTTGTGCAGCTATGCCCTTGTAGCTCAGTCGCAGAGCGCCTGACTTGTATGTCCAAAAGACATCAGGAGGTCGGGGGTTCAAATTGCGCAAGCATGAATGTCCCTCCAAGGGCTTACTATCCAAAATGAAACCACTGAATTGTGCCATCGCCGCAGCAAAAGATGCTGGAGAGCTATTGGGGTTTTTATGAACATCGTCTTTATAGGTGCTCCAGGAACAGGAAAGGGAACGATTGCCTCGCGGCTGAAAGAACATGGCTTCACTCACATTGCGCCAGGCGATCTGTTCAGGAAAGAAGCAAAAAAAGGGACTGCATTAGGAAAAGAAGTCAAGGGGCGCATTGAAAAAGGAATCCTTATTCCCGATGAGACCACTACTGCGCTGGTCAAGCGATACACATCAAAGAACAACATCTTTGACGGCTATCCGCGCACGCTTCCCCAGGCTGAGGCGTTGGACAGTTTTGCCAAGCCTGATATGGTTCTCTTTTTTGACATGTCCGAGCAGGATATTGTGGAACGGTTAAGCGGCAGGCGGACATGCCCCGACTGCCATGCGATTTACCACACAAAAAACATTCCACCAAAAAAAGCAGGAATATGTGACAACTGTAGTACAAAGCTTGTCCAGCGCAAGGATGACATGCCTGATGTCACCCGTCATCGCTTTCATGTCTTTCAAAAGCAAACCGCACCCTTGATTGAGCTGTATACGAAAAGGAAATTGCTGAAGAAGATTGATGCAAGCGGCACACCAGATGAGGTATATGTGTCTGTCAAAGCGTTACTTCGCCTCAAATAAGTATTTTACCACTATCGTCGCATAACTTCCCTTTGGCAGGAAGAACGACAGTTTTACCACACCTTCATCAATTTCATAACTAAATTCTTTCACTTCAACAACCATATCGCGCTCGCTGCCCTCAACGCTGGCATCTGGCAATTCCCTCACAATAAACTCACGCAATGTTATCCCTTCCTTCTCAAGCAACTTCGTTATTATTTTCTTCACTCTACCATTCAACTCAGTTCCAAATCCAAGCAACGGTATTTTTTTGTTTCTTATTGCCTTAAACACAAACCTTCCCTGAGAATATGCAACCTCTTTTCCTTTCCCAACACATGCTCTCACCGTCTCATTCCACAGCAATGACTGGTATGCATGGACAAAGAGTGTAAGAATCTTCTTTGGCACGATCTGCAGCGCCCCGACAAAATTTGTTTTATTTTCTTTCATATAATCAATAACTTTCCTATTGTAATCCCCTTTTCCCTGGCATAAAAGCTCAACTGCTTTCCTAAAATCTCTTTTGACGATTGCTCTCCCAATCTCAACATTATGCTCGGAAAAGCGCTGCTCATCGAAGTAATTGATAACTTTTATTTTATTTATTCTTGACTTAAAATTATTCCGTTCTTGCTCATTCACATCTCGCACAACAATAGTAAATCTGTTCCCTTTCAGATCGCCCAGTGAAATGGGCACATCACTATATCCAGAGAATTCAAGTTCTATATCTTTTAGTTTTACTTGTTCAATCTTCTCTTTTGTAATCCTATAAGCAGAACACAGCTGTCTTGTTATCGCATTCCTGTCTTTGTTTCCTGCAAAGCCAATCTTTTTCACACCCAGTGCCCGGCCAACTCTCAGTGCGGCATCCAGCGTGGTATAATCCTTCTTCCGAAGCCAAAAATAGCAGTAGTCTCCTGTATTTTGCGGTCGAGCATTAGTAACCTCCTCAACAATAAAGTCTTCAGGTTTTTGTTTTAAAATGACCATTCGGTTCTCTCACAACTCCCTGCTCAATTGCTTTCTTCTTCACTGCTTCTGCTATGACCTGTGCAACTTTTTTGTTTAAAGGGCTGGGCAATATCCTCTCTTTTGAGGGCACAACGAGCCTTGCCAATGTCTGTGCTGCTGCATGTTTCATCTCTGGTGTTATCCGCACGGCTTCTGCGTCAAGCGCGCCCCTGAATATTCCTGGGAAAGCAAGCACATTATTCACTTGGTTTGCAAAATCGCTTCTTCCAGTTCCAACGATTGCTGCTCCCCCTTTCAGCGCTTCATCCGGCATTATTTCTGGCACTGGATTTGCCATTGCAAGAACGATTGCCTTCTTGTTCATCGATTTGACCATCTCCCTTGTGACAATGTTCGGAGCTGAAACACCGACAAATACATCAGCATCTTTCATCGCATCAGCAAGTGTTCCATCAACATTTTCTTTGTTTGTGGTTTTCGCAATTTCCTTTTTGAATGGATTTAATCGCTTTCTGTTCTTGCTGATGATGCCTTCACTATCAACACAAAGCACATCACGTACTGAAACGCAGATGTTTTCCTCAACATTTGCACAGGTGAGCATTTTTGCAACAGAAATTCCTGCTGCGCCTGCACCACTGACCACTACTTTTACATATTCGAGCTTTTTCCCCACAACCTTGAGTGCATTCTTCAGTGCAGCAAGCACGACGATTGCTGTCCCATGCTGGTCATCATGAAAAACGGGAATGCCAATGTCCTGCAGTTTTTCTTCAATCTCAAAACATCGTGGTGCAGAGATATCTTCGAGATTGATTCCACCGAAAACAGGCGCAATGTTCTTTACAATGTCGACGATCTCCTTCGGATCTTGCGTCTTTATGCAGATGGGGAATGCATCAACACCAGCAAACTCTTTCAGTAATATGCATTTGCCTTCCATCACCGGCAGCGCAGCTTCTGCTCCGATGTTGCCCAGCCCTAATACTGCGCTTCCATCCGTCACAACCGCAACCGTGTTTTGCTTGATAGTGTACTTATAAACATTGGAAATATCCTTTGCAATCTCTCTGCATGCTTCAGCAACACCGGGCGTATATGCTAGGCTAAGGTCTTTTTTTGTTTTAATAGCAACTTTGGAAGAAATTGCAAGCTTTCCTTTCTTTTCTTCATGGAACTTGAGGGATTCTTTATAAATATCCATAGGTTCGTCATCCGCTCCGACATATTTAAATATTGTCTTTTAGAACTATAAGCTACGGGCCTGTAGCGCAGCCTGGATAGCGCGGCAGCCTCCTAAGCCGATGAGGAGCCCATGGAGTATTCGCATCATGCGATAAACATGAGAGTTAGCCGAGGTGAAAGTTGCAGGTCGTGGGTTCGAATCCCACCAGGCCCGTTTTTCAAATGACTTCCCCACTATTTTACCTCACCGAAGGAACGAGAATGATCCAAAATAGTCTCGCTCTCAAAGCCAACGGCTTCCACGAATATGATGGCGATGCAAAAGACATATGCGCCCAAATCATCGAAGACTGCTGGAACGTGCGCTTTTTCCAAACATCAACAACCAACTTCCCGCAGTTCTGGACGCGGGATTTCGGCTGGTGCACTGCATCCTTATTGAAGTTAGGGCATGAAGAACGAGTAGAAGCAACCTTGCAGTATGCGCTGGACATCTTCTCAGAACATGGAACTATCACAACAACAATCACACCAAAAGGAAAGCCTTTTGATTTCTCGACATTTTCCGTTGACTCATTGCCCTGGCTGATGCACAGCTTATCATTGCTCAACAACACCGATCTCATCAGACCATTTATTTCATTTTTAGAACATGAGATTAAATTATTCCACAAAAAGGTCATAGATAAAGCCGGTTTAGTCAAACCAAAACACTTTTCCTCAATCAAGGATTATGCCATCAGAAAAAGCTCATGCTATGACAACAGCATGGTTGCCGCTCTCTCACAATCGCTCGAAAAACTCAGCCTCATCAATCCATTCAAAAGATTTGACTATGAAGAACTGCTCACACGACACTTCTGGAGCGGCAGTTATTTTTATGATGATTTAACAAAAAAGAACTACGTTGCAGCAGATGCAAATATCTTCCCTTTCTACTTTAACATAATGAAAAATAAACACCTGATAAACTCAGCGCTTGATGCAATCCACGCAAGCCAACTGGATATTCCATTGCCCGTCAGATACACCACAAAAAATGCTCCAGTGAAGTTCATCTGGTCAGAAATCTTCATGCGTAATTATGAGCTCGACACGATCTGGACACACATGGGGCCTTTATACATCCTACTACTAAAAAAATCCAACCCCTCATTAGCAAAAAAACACCTACAATCTTACACCAAAATGATAGAAAGCTATAAAAATTACCCCGAAGCCTTAACGCCTAAAGGAAAGCCGTTCACCGCTCCATTTTATCATTGCGACCAGGGCATGCTGTGGGCGGCAAACTATCTGACACTATGATATCGGTCATCATTCCTGCGTATAATGAGGAAAAATATCTGGAAAAAACACTGCTCAGCATAGAACATCAGGCATTTCCGCGTGAAGTGATTGTTGTTGCAAATGGCTGCACCGACAGCACGGTTGAGATCGCAAGAAAATATGCTGACAGGATCTTTAAAGTCAACATTCCAAGCGCTTCACTTGCGCGCAATATCGGCGCGCAGCACGCTTCCGGCGATATCCTGGTCTTTTTAGATGCAGATACCCGTTTAGCAAAAAATGCGCTCGATGAAGTGAGCAAACAGTTCAAAGATGCTGCAGTCGCAACCCTGCATGCCCATCCGAATGCGTCAAAGCTCTTCTTCAAAGTTATCAATGCCGGGAAGAATTTCCTGCATTCCTATGGCTTGTATGCCGGTAGTTCAGGCGTCATCATTACATCGAAAGCCTTGTTCAACAAAGTACATGGTTTCAATCTGCAGCATATCGCAGAAACAAGCTCATTTATTAAAAAATTGAGCGCATTTGGCGCATACAAAGTCATCGCAAACACCCATGCAGTGACCTCAACACGACGATATGAGAAATGGGGTGTTGCGCGAACCGCAGTATTCTGGATTGTTAATCGGTGGATTCTGGGAAGAGATGTGAAGTATGAGGCGGTGAGATAACTTCAACTCACCTTAAACCTATCCCTAACCTATATAAACACGCTATACTCTATAATCTCATGGCAAAACAAAACTTCCTGTTAGTCAGCCTTGAAGAAGAGCAATCAAAGCAGTTGGCAGAAGTACTCAATAATCCAACCAGCAGAAAGATCATCGATTATCTCTCCGAAAAAGAAGACGCAACAGAAACAGAAATCGCTCAATCACTTCAAGTCCCCCTCTCCACCATCCATTACAACCTCCAAAAGCTTAAGGAAGCCCAATTGGTCGGTGTTGAAGAATTCCATTACAGCAAAAAAGGAAGAGAAGTTGACCATTATAAGCTCGCCAATAAGTACGTTATTATCACTCCAAAACCAGTCAAAGGCATTAAAACAGCGCTGAGAAGTATCCTGCCGGTGTCATTTATTGTAGTCGGAATTGGTGTGTTGATCGAGCTTTCAAAAAAGTTCACACAAAAAGCAGCGCTTGGAACACAAGAAATATTTCGAACCACCTCAAGTACAGAACTTGCAATGCAGGCTGAGATAGCAGACACTGTTGTGCAGACAACTCCAAACATCGCTCTCTGGTTCCTCATCGGCGCATTCACCGCAATCATTTTATATATAATCATAAACCTATGGAGGAGAAAATGAAAAAGATAATGGGGCTAATTGGAATGATGATTGCTTTAATCGCCTTAACAGGCTGCATTCCTGAAGGCGATGCAAAAACGATCACATCAACCGGGACGGCAACAATGACTGCGCTGCCTGATGAGGCAGAAGTCTACATCGCTGTTGAAACGCTGGAAAAGAGCGCACAGCTCTCAAAAGACAAAAATGCAGCAATAGTCGACAAGATATACGCAGCATTGTACAAGGAAAGCATCCCGAGAGAGAACATCGAAACACAATACTTTAACATCTACGAGGAGTTTGACTGGACCGAAGATGGACAGAAATCGAAAGGGTTCAAGACCGTGCATACACTGAACGTGAAAACAAATAACTTCAACAGTATTGGTGACATTATTGATGCGTCAGTTGACTCAGGCGCGACAAGCATTCAGAGCATCCAGTTCATCTTGAGCGATGCAATGCAGAAAGTGCTCAAGAAGGACGCATTGAAAGAAGCCTCTGCTGATGCACGTGGAAAAGCTGAAGCAATAGCTGAAGGATTAAACGCAGAGATCGGCAGTATTGTTGCAGTAAGTGATCTGGAGTATAATTATGGTCCCTACCGCTATCTCGAGTCTGCAGTTGCTTCTTCCGACACAGCAATGCTAACAAAAACAGAAATATCTCCAGGAAAGCTGGATGTAACTGCAAGCGTGGAAGTGACGTTTGAGATTGAGTAAAATGAAGCGACTGGCATTAACACTTTTTTTATTTTTTTTGATTGGTTGTCAAACCTATGTTGATAAACCTATAACTGATCAAGAGACATCACTAGACATCGAACTTAAAACGGACAAATGGGTGTATACAAAAGGGGAACCGATAACACTTTTTATTACTAATAATCTGGAGAGAAACATAACATTGCACTCACATCCAGCTCAGCTTATGGGAGCGAGTTTACTACAGTTCTCCAGTGGAAAATGGTACCCTACATCAATTTTTGGCGATTGGTGTCCATGCGGAGCAGAGTGTTACCCAAATTTTAAGGACATAACAATTGTGCCTGGGCAGACAATCAGCGATAAGTGGAATCAAGCACTCAGAATTGCGCATTGTAAGCTCAATGATGAAATTGCATGGGAAACAAAATTCAAAGAACCAGGAAAATATATGTTCATCCTTCAATTCACACTCGATACAACCCGTGTGACGATGTACTCAAACGAATTTGAGATAAAGAATTAGTTTAAACCAAGCTGTCTTCCGACTTCTGCAATGGCATCCACAAAATCATCAATCTCTTTCTTCGTATGTAACGCAGAAAGCTGCACCCGTATCTCATCTCTTCCTTTGGGAACAACAGGATAAGAAATATTAGTGACAAGAATTCCTCTTTTAAACAATCCTTCCACAATTTCCTTCGTCTTGAGCGTGTCGCCAATGAGCAGCGGCTGAATGGGATGGGATGACTCAACCGCAAATGTAAATCCCGCAAGTTTCATCTGTGTCTTAAAATATGCAATATTTTCATTCAGCCTTTTCAGCAGCTCTTTTCTCTCCATGGTAATCGACGCAAGCGCTGCTCCAGCTGTTCCTGGCGTTATAGGATTGGAATAAATATAAGTCGCTGCAGACTCACGCAAATAATCCATAACTATCTTATCCCCAACAACATAACCGCCATCTGCGCCAAATGCTTTTCCCATCGTTCCTATAAGCAAATCACACCTGCCCGCTTCCTCACAGCCTCTTCCTATCTTTCCATAACATCCCACTCCATGAGCATCATCGATAATAGTGATAACCCCTTCCTCGTATGCAGTACCAAACTCGTCCGCAGCATCCTGCAATTTCTTAACATTTTGCGCCTCGCCCAACATGCTGAAAATACCATCACTGACCACCACTGCTCGCTTAAATTTTCCTTTGTTCTCATCCAAAACACGCCGCAAATCATCAATATCCATATGTTTAAACACAGCTTTATTCTCTTTCTCCAGCCCGGCTATCCGTATACTGTCAATGATGCTCCGGTGATTTAATTCGTCAGAAATCACCAGCGTATCTCCACTAACCAACGAATCCTTGCTCTGCCCTTTGATCATGCAATGGATCACAGCCATATTTGCAGCAAATGCAGAAGAAAAGATAAGGGCATCCTCTCGACCATGAAATGCAGCGATTGCTTTCTCCAATTCTTTGTGGATGGCCATTGTGCCTGAAATAAACCGCACCGCTCCCGGACCTGCACCGTATTTTTTCGAGGCCTCCTCTTCTGCCTTTCTTACTTTTGGATGAAATCGCAACCCAAAGTAATCGTTAGAGTTAAACAACAGATACTTCTTTCCTTTAATCATCGCACGCCCATTGGTAAAGCCATCGATGACTTTCTCATGCCGTTTTGTTGTCCCAACAGCATCAATCCGTTGAACCTCTTTTTTCAGAATATCGAAAAACTGTTTCTTGCTCATAGGCCAAACTTCTTCTTGAGATTGACCACCATATCAGCAGTCATCTTGGGAAGATCATATTCATGCCTCCAGCCCCAATCTTTCCTCGCCTGAGAATCATCAATCTTTTTCGGCCATGAGTCAGCAATGGCCTGTCTCTTATCCGGCTCATAAGTGACTTTTAACAGCGGGAGATGTCTCCGCAATTCATCTTCTAACTCCCCGGCAGAAAAGCTCACGGCAGCGAGATTGTAGCTTGTGTGGACGGTGATTTTATGTGCGGGCGCGTCCATTATTTGGATTGCCGCGCGTATCGCATCCTCCATATACATCATGGGCAAAACTGTATCTCGGCGCACAAAACTCTTGTAATTTCCTTCTGTTAACCCCTTGCAGAATATGTCCACAGCAAAGTCCGTTGTTCCCCCTCCCGGCTCCTGCTTGTGGCTGATGATGCCCGGATAGCGCACGCTTCGGATGTCAACACCAAATTTTTGGAAATAATAATTGCAGAGCAATTCTCCTGCTCTTTTTGTGATGCCATACATCGTCGTCGGTTCAGCAATCGTAAGTTGCGGCGTGTTTATCTTCGGCGTTGTCGCGCCGAACACCGCAATCGAGCTTGGCCAGAAGACACGCAGTTTGTATTTTTCCGCTAAATCCAGCACATTGCGCAGCGTCTGCATGTTCACTTCCCATGTCTTGTAGGGAATCTTTTCCCCCGCTGCAGAAAGAATGCATGCTAAATGATAGATCTGTGTTATTTTATATTTTTTTATGATCTCTTCAACCTTTGCTCTATCTTGAAAATCAAAACATTCGAGAATTCCGTTCCATTTCCTTTCAACGATGTCATTGGTAATGACATTCTCTTTGCCGTATTTTTTCTGCAATGCCGGGACTAAATCTGTTCCTATCTGGCCGCAACCACCACTGACTAGTATTCGTTCCATCAAAAAGCGGGAATAAGCACGGGTTTAAAAAGTTATCCAACCATCTTCTTCAGCATCTCTGCAATCTCCTTCCCTGACGCTTTTCCCTTCAGTTGAGAAACCGCAATACCCATCAATGCCCCAAACGGCGCACATTTATTTTTATCAATGATTGCCTGCAATTCTTTCTTCAAATCACTCTTCTCAACCGTTCTGTATTTTTCAGGATCAAACCTTCCCCGTGCCATCTCAACCAGAACGTCGCCAATAATCTCTTTTGTGATCTTCCCTTTTTCAAGCAGCTCAAAGACCTCGCGCAAATGCTCATCACGGATGCCCTCGACACCAAAATCGCGCTTCAGTTCAACCAGCTTTGCCGTCAACACTTCCGCGATGAACGCCGGCTTGACCGTATGCCTTTTCACCAACTCTTCAAACAAATTTGATTTATCTGATTGTGCAACAAATGCTGCTAAATCTTTTCCCAGCCCTACTGTTACAAACCGCTGTACCTTATCCTCTATCAGCTCGGGCAGCTGAGCATGCTTCACATCGGGCAGAATAAGAGGAATGTCCGTTTCCGGATACATGCGCGCAGCCCCTGGCAGCGGCCGCAAAAACTTTGAGGTGAAATCCGGCTTGACATTTCGCACATGCGGCTGCTCATTGCCTTTTGTTTGCCGCTCAACTTCTTTTTCAATATACTTCGTCATCTCCCGCAAATCTTGCACTCCTTTCATCTCAACACGTGCATGGCTTTTGATGGAAACATTCACATCCTGCCTGATTGTTCCTATGCCTCTTTTGACTTTTCCTGTCGAGCGCAGCAGCATGCCAATCGCGCTTGCCGTCTCTTTTACTTCATCAGGTGTTGTCATGTCGGGCGCAGTCACAATCTCCAGCATAGGGATGCCCAGCCTGTCCAGCCGGTATGTAACCGATTGCCTATCCTCTGCAGTCCTTCGTGCCGCATCTTCTTCGAGAATAAGGTAATTGATGCCTATTCTCTTACCATCGACATCAATCCATCCGTTTCTACCGACAAGAACCGTTCGCTGAAAGCCTGATGTGTTTGAGCCGTCAATCACCGTTTTCCTCATGACCTGCATATGCTTGGGAATTTCGCAGTGCATCATTTCTGCAAGAAGCAGCGCAATGCCGAGCGCCTGCTCATTTATCGTATGCGGCGGCTCTTCGTCAAGCTCGACCAAACACGTGGTGTCATATCCCTCATACACAAAGCTCAGCCCCTTTGCATGCTCATGCAGTGCCGCAATGTCGATATCACCGCCTTCACCGCTGACTGCTCTTAAATATCGTGTAACCGTGAAATGAGGTGTATCATCGCGCAGCGTGCTTGGGCACGAGCAGAAGAGTTTTTGCGTATCAAGCTGCTGGTGAATTTCCAGCCCCGCCTTGAAGCCCAACTTTTTGTAATCCATCATCTCCACCAACACTGCCATGTTTAAAAAAGTTTCGTGCGCAACACTTATAAATGGTGAAACCTCATAAGGGATATGCACAATCTGGAGACGATGTTGGTAAGAGTTTCAAGAAGAAAAAAGCGCCAGCTTTGGTCTAGAAGAATCACCGCTCTCCCTCAGCTTGAGATAATTCTCGCATTTAAGCCGGTTCAGGGCAAGCAAGAGAAAAAAACAAAGAAAATCAAACTCGTCGAACCTGATGTGAAAGTAGCTAAGAAAAGAGAAGACATCAGGGACCGCTATAGCATCGAAGTATATCACGTGCAGATGCCGCACTCATTCTACAAGAGTGCAGACTATGACCAGCTCTATGCGCATATGGGTAACGCGCGCCTTCCAAAAAGCCAGTTCCTTTTTTCAAGCGAAGAGAAAAATCCTGTTATTGTAGAAGAGTACAAAGGCGAAATGACTGGTCTGGAAGCCGAATCTGTTGTTCAGCGCATTGTATATATGCAGCTTTTTGGTACAACCGATGGCATCAGCATTGATGAACGTGAGCGCTTCATGAATTGGCGTCATTTCAATCATGAGAAGCGTAGGCTCTATGAGGCAACAATGTCCGTGCGCTATAAGCCATTGATGGGCATGAAACCAATGCTAGCGAAGTAGAAAATCTTCCTCTGCCGGTGTCTTTTCACTTATCTCGCCGCGCAGGTTTTTTACTAATAATTCTTTTACATCCTTGTGATTACTGAGCAGCCATGCCAGCTTGACAAACGCGGTCTCAGTCAGCATGTCACAGTGGTTTCCTAACACTCCTGCCGCCTTGATTTTTCTGCCGTAAGCATAGACATCCATGTTTATCCTGCCGAAAATCGTCTGCGTGGTCATGACCACCGGTATCTTTTTCGCCAGCATTTCCAACGCTTTTAATATCTTGTCATGCTCTTTCGTTTCCTTATCAATCACATCAACTGGCCCATTGCCTAAACCGGTGCCCTCTAAAACAAGGCCGTCGAAATTCTTGTAATGCATCAATTCCTCAGAAAACATGTTGGGATGAAAACGTACGATGCCTATTTTTAATTTTTCTTTGATTGGTTTCACTACAAAGTTACCTTCTTCCTGTCGCCATGCACCAACCTTTTCTATCGCTCCATTTTTAACACGCGCAAGCGGCTTCGCATTCACTGCTTGAAACGCATCCCGCCGTGAGCTATGCAATTTCTTTGTCTTACATGCCGGCAGTATCGCGCAACTGTCATCGCCCATCTTGTCATGCATGCAGATGGCAACACCCTTAAAATCGCTGTTCACAATGAATTGGGCTGCGGATAACAGGTTCAATCTTGCATCGCTGCTTCCGCGATCTGAGCTTCGCTGTGCACCGACGAATAGAACAGGGATAGGCACATACTCTAAAATAAATGCCAGTGCTGCTGCGCTATACCCCATCGTGTCGGTGCCATGCGTGATAATAACACCTTTAACGCCCTTCTTCACTTCCTGCTCCACGGCTTTTGCCATGATGTTATGGTGTGCAAACCGCATGTCCCCGCTCCACATGTTGCGCAGCAGCCGTGAATCAATCGCAGCAACCTCTTTCAGTTCAGGAAACATCGCAAGAATATCTTCCGGCGTAAACCGTGCAATGACAGCTCCTGTTTCATAATCCACCTGTGATGCAATCGTGCCGCCGGTGTGAAGGATGGTGATGTGTGGAAGCCCTTTTTCCTGCACTGCTTTCTTTTCTTTTGTTTCTGCTTTTTTCTTTACTTTTCCAACCACTTTGATATTCACTTTTTTTTCATCAAAGCCGATGTTATATCCATTATCAAGCTTGACCATCACAATACCCTTTTTGCTGGGCATGAGAATTCCCTCTGCGGTCCCCTTTCCTGAAACAATGACACGATCACCTGGCTTCATGTGAAGAATGAAATAAGTATGGTTTAAATAGTTTCTGGCACGGAAGTGAGGACGCGCATAAAATGCTTTATTTTTTCGTGTAGTTTTTCAAAATTCTTTGTTGCCCCTTCGCTTGTCCGACCGTGACGTGGTCCCAGTGAGTGTTATCCCTTTTGTCAACGTAGTCATTAAAATATGGAATAAGCAAAGGATACCTATTCAGAAGGTGGTGAAGCTGATTTCCTGCATTATCCATGGATTGATCACAGGCAACAATCTGGGTTTTAAGTTCCGCGTCCCCGTCACCCTTCACCTGACGCAGTTCAAATAATTTACGACGTTCAGCCCTTTGCTGTTCAAAACTGTTAAGGATTTTGTTGTACTCATCGTGTGCTTTCTCACGCTCTGAGTTTACTTTAACTTCGGCGTCTTCCGGTCCGGTAGGCTGTGTTTCAAGAGTATACTCAATCGGCAGCGGATTGCCTTGATGTGCAGACAAGAATCGGCGGACACTTGGAAGTATTTCGCCGTTGATCCGCCGGGCAAGAACCACAATATATCCTATATTCTGTTCCTTGGAAACTTTGCCCAGTTCAACTTCAATCCTGTAGTTTCCAACCGCCGCCATTGGGCTAGTAATCCAAACTCTGCCAAAACCAGCCTGCCGAGCGTCATACATATTCTCCTCAATTCTTGAACCTTCTAAGTCAATTTTTGGGAACTGACCCTGATTATAAAACCTTTCAAGCTTGTCCTTCTCACGAATTACTTTAATCGTACCTTCAAGGTTGCCGTTGCCCATTGCTGCAAAAATAATTAATGGCTGAGATGGCGGCGAGTGAATGTCAGCTGGTTGTGGCGCTGGAGGCTGTGATTGTTTCCCTTTTTCATTTAAAGCGTTTACATAGCCTTCAACAAGCTTGTTAAGAGCAAGAGGGTCAAATGCTTTTGCAGCGGCAACTGCATCAGGAATCCTAACAACAACATCGGCACTCGCCGGATTACCCTTGGTATATGGAAAACTCTCACATCCACCACTCAACGCTGCTGCAAGAACAAGCGCACCTAAACCCATGCGATCGGTTTGCATAGGTCGATTTTAAACATAGTATTATTTAAGCATTTTGCTCCTACCGTTCAAATAAAGAATCACTACCCAAAATCCACGTCTGGCACATTCTCGGCACCCGCTTCTGCCTCAAAAAACTCCCGCTTCTCAAACCCAAATAATGACGCAACAATCACGCGCGGAAACGTCCGAATCTTCTTGTTATATTCACCAACAGCTTCATTGTAGCGCTGCCGTTCAACGTTTATCCTGTTTTCCGTTCCTGCAAGCTCATCTTGCAAGGCTAAAAAATTCTGGCTGCTCTTCAGGTCAGGATAATTCTCCACTACTAACAATAACCGTGATATCGCACTTTCCAGCTGGTTGGTTGCTGCAACCTGCTCCTGTGGTGTTGATGCACCCTGCCATCTGCTCCGTGCTTCGGTGACTGCTAAAAACGTCTCTTTCTCAAAATCTCTGATGCCTTTCACCGTTTGAACTAAATTTGGAACTAAATCTGCCCGTCGTTGATAGACACTTTGCACCTGGCCCCAGGCAGTATCCACTTTTACTTCTGCTCCGACTAATCCGTTATAGGAACCTATAAACCATAACACGAGAAGAACAACAGCTGCAACCGGCACAAGCCATTTCCAGTTCTTTGAAAACCAACTAGCCATGATCACAGGAGAAACCTTCGCACATTATAAACCTTACCATCCTCCTCGCGCTCCTCCGCCTCCGCTTCTTCCGCCGCCGAAACCGCCAAAGCCTCCGCCTGAAAAACCACCGCCGCCAAAGCCTCCTCTGCCTCTAAAGCCATCTGAACCTCCGCCGCCTTTCATCGCTTTGCCAAATATCAGCGGGATGCAAAAAAACAAGAAAATAATCGTTGCAATCCAGTTGCCCGTGTACAACAATATAAGTGCAAAAACAGCCGCAATCGTTATCCGTATTGGCTTCTTCTTTTTCAAATTATCCGTTAACAAAAACACGCCAAACACATACCCAAACAACAACACAAACAGCAACACCCATCCCGCAATCATCCACCATTCTTTGTCTTCCAATCTTTCTTGATCAGCATATGCAGAAATAACCGACGGGTCTTTCTCAATCAATGCTTTGACATCCAACACAGCTTCATAAACTCCTTTTCCATACTCACCTGCACGAAAGTTGTCCACAAACCGCGCCCGACCAACTCTTCCCGCTTGTGCGTCGGTAATAGCCCCTTCAAGCCCATACCCCACTTCAATCCTCCATTCCCTGTCCTGCACTGCAATGACCATCAACAAACCGTTGCTGACATCCCGTTTCCCAATTCCCCACTGCTCAAACGTGTCGACCGCAAATGAATCAATATCCTGCTCAAGACTGTCAATAGTAAGCACGGCAATTTCAGCGGTCGTGTTTTCCTCAATTGCCTGCGCAAGAGCGTTTATTTCTGCTTCGGTTGCATCATCAATGATTTCAGCGTAATCAGAAACGTAGTTGAGTGGTTTATAATCAATCGCTAGCACTGCGGGGATAAAAAAAAGATAAAAAATAACACCATATACTAATCTCATCGTGTACTTCTTTTTTTTATTTAGCATGTTTGTTAAAGCGCGGCTGATTCTTATCTCTTGACTAGAAGGTTTCTTGTCAGATTTAAAACAGTATCTATTTGTTCGCGTGCAATTGCAGTGATAAGTTTGCCTACTTGAACGTATGTTTTAGCGTAATCAATAGAAGCATCATGGCACAAATTTCCTTTTCCTTCTAATATTTTAAATTCTTCTCTTTTTGGAACCCCCTCAAGAACGTTTGGCACGATCCCTGATATCACTTCATATTCTCCCCCTATACTTCGATGAATGTTTATACGATGCCCTTGTGATATAGGTTCTATGTCCGGACTAAATCCTGCATATATGTCGAGATCTATTGATGCTATTTTAAAATAAGAGGAGTTCCCTAAATTATCTCGGTTTATAAAAATAGTATATCTCACCCCGATACTGGAGACCAGGCCTCGCTTAAATTCTCTTTCAATTTCTCCAGTACAAACAAATCCTGTTTCTTCACAAGCTGTTGTAATCTGCAACCATCTGTTGGTGTGGGATTTGACATGTGATGCTTTTACATAACCAACTTTAAGCTTCTTTTCAGAGCCGGCAGCTTGTGCAATTTTTCCCAATATTTTTGCATATGCTGTTCGTGTTGATGCTTTTGTCATATCCCAAAAAATGCGTTCAACTTCTTTATCTTCGGAATACATTTTTTTTCCCAGGACGGCGACCCCGATTCCTTCATCGTTCTTATCTTCATAAGGTAGCGTAATTTCTAATCCTCCTATATCACAATATCTAAATCGAGCGGGAATCGGTCTTCTGCGATAAACCTCCCGTGGTAAGCGTCCAGAATCACCGTCTTGTCTGCTGTATGCAATCAGAAAATTCCATGCTTCATTTTCCCGAACATCGATAGGAACACTGAGAAATCGCGTTTCCGGTACAATGAACGGTTGTGGATTTACCTGAAGAAGATCGTCAAGTGTTGGTGATTGATCAAAACCCATTAATCGACGAATATTGTCCAGTAAACTCATCTCTTATCCACACCTATCCCAAATATCTCGGCTTTGCCTCTTCCATCTCTCTCGCCTGTGCTTGTCTGAAATAATCCTGCATCTCTTCATACATCTTCTCAATCTCTTCCGTCACGCTTGCCTTGACCTTCTCAAGTGCCTTCTCAAAATGTTCCTTTCCAACCTTCTTCGCTTCCATGTCTTCCCGCAGCGCAAATATCGCTGCTTCCCTGCACACTGCTTCGAT
>CAYIKL010000018.1:16038-18340 GCA_964364045.1 uncultured Methanosarcinales archaeon | reverse complement strand
TGGTGTAGATGCGCCTTCTGCGGAAGTTGTTGGTGAGGTTGCAGGCGAAGCTGCTATTGCTGCTGCTGCTGCTGCAGCAGGAGTAGATGCTTCTTCCGCTGAAGTTGTTGGTGCTGCGGCTGGCGAAGCTGTTGTTGCTGCTGGTGATGCTGTCGCCACCGGCGAAGTTGACGCGGCAGATGTTGGTCATGCTGTTGGAGAGGCAGTGGAGGCGGCACGTGAGGAAATTGCCACCGACACAGTTGCTGCTTCTGATGTGGGGCGGGCAGCGGGTGAAGCAGTTATAGCGGCGGATGCTGCGGCAGATGCTGCTGGCGTTGATGGGCCTGCTGCACAAGATGTTGGTGAAGCGGCTGGTGAAGCAGTGGCAGCAGCGGGCGAGGCTATCGCTGCCAATGACGTTGCCCCAGCAGATGTTGGTGCGGCAGCTGGAGAAGCTGTTGTTGCTGCAGATAATGCGGCAGCAGCGGCTGGTGATGTTGCTGCAGGTGACGTTGGTGCAGCAGCTGGGGCAGGTGTTGTTGCAGGGAATGCAGCAGCAAATGCAGCTGGCGTGAATCCTCCAAATGCTAACGATGTTGGTGCTGCAGCAGGCGAAGCGGTTGTTGCTGCCAATGATGCAGCTGCTGCTGCCGGCGCTGAGGCTCCGGCGCCTGCTGATGCAGGTGTTGCAGCAGGGAATGCAGTCGTTGCTGCAGACAATGCGGCAGCTGCGGCCGGTGCTCCCGCGCCAGATGCAGGCAATGTTGGTGCCGCTGCTGGTGCTGGTGTGGCTGCAGCTGGAAACGCCGCTGCGGCTGCTGGTGCTCCTGGTCCTGCTGCTGAAGTCGTTGGTGCTGCAGCAGGTAATGCCGTCGTTGCAGCAAATGCCGCTGCTGGTGCTGCAGGTGCTCCTGCTCCAGATGCGCGTGCTGTAGGTGCAGCTGCAGGTGAAGCAGTTGTTGCAGCTGGTGCTGGAGCTGCTGAAGGTGGAGGACGCGGTCAAGGAGCTGCAGGACGTGCTGATGGTCAGCCTGCAGATGGTGCACGTGCGGGTGCGGCTGGGGATCAAGGTGCAGCTGGCGCACGTGGTCAAGAGGTTGCGGCTGGTGCTCCTGGTCCTGCTGCTGAAGTTGTTGGAGATGCTGCAGGTAATGCCGTCGTTGCAGCAAATGCTGCTGCTGGTGCTGCAGGTGTAAATCCTCCTGCGGCCAATGCAGTTGGCGCTGCGGTTGGTGCTGCTTTGGGTGCGCCTGGTGTTGCTGATGCTGTGGTTGCTGGAAACATTAACCCAGCAGCAGTTGGCGCTGCAGCAGGAAATGGTGCAGTAGCAGCCGCTGCGGCTGCGAATGCTGCTGGTGTGGCTGCTCCTGCTGCGAATGATGTTGGCGCTGCGGTTGGTGCTGCTTTGGGTGCTCCGGCCATCGCTAATGCGGTAGCTGCTGGTGCTGTTGCTCCTGCAGCTGTGGGTGAGGCAGCGGGTGCTGCGGTTGGCGCTGGCGCTGGTGTCGCTGTTCCTGGAGCGGTGGGCGAGGCAGTTGGCGTGCTGTTGGCTGCTCCTGCTGTTGCGAATGCTGTTGCTGCCGGTAATCTTGCGCCTGCTGCTCTGGGAGCGGCTCTTGGTGAGGCATTGGTTGTTGCGAACAATGCGGCTGTTGGTGCTCCGAGTGCTGTAGAGATTGCTGATTCTGCCAAGGTGGCTCTTGCTGAGGTTCCTGGGTTCCCTACGACTGCTCCGGATCTCGCTGCAATGAGCGAGTCGCTGGCTGATTCGGTCTCTGAGGTTTACACAGAGGCAGTGCAAATCATTTCAGCTGCAGTTCCAATTTCAATCTCTGTGAATGAAGTCCTTCGGTTTGTATCACAAGGACAAAAGCACGACGTTGCGGTGCTGGAGATTGCGGAGAGCAGCGTTACATTCCGATTTAGATCAGAACCCGTCATCGTTCAGTTGAGCGTCGGTGATGTGAAACATGTTGACCTGGATAACGATGGCCGTGAAGATATCATTGTGACACTTAAAGATATCGTCTCTGGGAAGGCAATTTTCACCATCACTGAGATAGGCGATGAACCGTTTGTTGCCATTCCTCTTGTTTTGTATATTCTTCTGCCGCTTTTTGTTGCTCTGATCATAGCGTTGGTCCTTGCTGCAATCAACATCAAGAAAAATCGTGCACGAAAAGTTGGACCTGCAGCTCTCCTGGCGGAATTCTGCAGAAAGCAGCGTGCATTAGGTCATACTCAAGCGCACATCAAACACGCACTTATAAAAAAAGGGTGGTCCAAAAAAGTAGTGAACACGTATGTTTCAAAATTTGCC
>CAYIKL010000018.1:0-15938 GCA_964364045.1 uncultured Methanosarcinales archaeon | reverse complement strand
TATAAAAAAAGGGTGGTCCAAAAAAGTAGTGAACACGTATGTTTCAAAATTTGCCCAATAGTCACTTCTTTTCCTTTGCTTCCGGCTTCTTCGCTTCTGGCTTCTTTGCTTCAGCTGCAGGAGCTTTTGCTCCTGGTGCAGCAGCAGCTTCAACGGGCAATAGCTGATCGATAAGCAGTGTTGGTATCTTTGCCTCAACCAGTTTTGCCTTAATCTTGCTTCTTTCCTGACCTGCCATTTGTGCAATAATCGCCTTGGCGGATGCCTCAAGTTCGCTGCGTCTCTTCTCAAGCTCTTCCTTGAGTTTCTTCTTTTCTTCTTCAAGTGCCCTTAATTCTTCTGCGGATAATTCCGTTTTTTCTTTTCTTATTTCCTCATTGAATTTTCCGTTATTTACTTCAGTGATTGCGTCATGAGCGGGAACACCTTCCACAAGAATGCCCATACTTTGGCAGGTGCCAATAACTTCTTTCACTTTTGCTTTCAAATCTTTTCCCAGCATATCATTTTCTTTCATCTTTGCGATCTTAATCACTTGCTCAATAAGAATATCAGCTACTTTATCGGTGAGAGGGTTGCCTGAGCCTTTGTCAACGCCTGCTTCTTTTAAAATAAGTGCACTTGTCGGTGGTGTGCCGACTTTAATGTCAAATTCTTTTGTGGATGAGTCAACAATCACTTCAACAGGAACCTGCATGCCCGCAAAACTCTTGGTCTTTTCGTTGATTTTTGCTATGACTTGCCCAATGTTTACACCTAAAGGGCCAAGTGCAGGGCCAAGCGGCGGTGCGGCTGTTGCTTTCCCTCCCTGAATCAGTGCCTTTATCTTTTCGGTTGACATGGTGATGTTTATTCCTGCATCTTATTTATAAGCCTTTTGCGATCAAATGAACTTTATTCGCCTTCAGTCTCATCTTCGGCTGATTCCCGTCGGATAACTTTCACAGCATCCATCTTGACGGTAATTGGAATAGGAACGGCTGCCTGCAGCAGCTCGACAACGACTTCTTCTTTTGTTTTATCCACGCGCATGACTTTAGCCTGCTCGCGCTTGAATGGTCCGGAGATTATCTCAACAATGTCACTCTTGCGAATGTTCCTCTCCACTTTTACCTGCTCAAGCATGTGGTCAATCTCTTCGTATTGGATCTCTTGTGATAAAATGCCTCGTGCGTAAGGGATGCGTGCAGTCATCTGCTCTGCCTCAAGTCTTGAGGATGCCTCGATGAAGACATAACCTCTCATGCCATGCGCTCTGATGACGGAGAAGACTTCTCCACTCACTTTTTTAAGCTTTGAAATGACAAAGTCCATGACCTGCTCTTCCCTGTTTGCGGTCGTTCGCAGTCCGAAGATATGGGTTTTGCTTTCTTGTTTTTCAGTTTCTTCTGCCATGTTAGAGTATTAATTGCTGTATCATGCTGAGCGCGAATCCGATAAGGCCAATAATCGTCAGGCCCAATGCGGACACTTTTGCAATCGTCAGGAATTCCTCCTTATTTGGTTTTTGCGTCACTTTCATTACACGTCGACATTCTCTGCTGAATTTTTTCAGCTGGAACCACCATTCTTTTATTTTGCTCGTCCATTTTCCAACCTCAGCTGGGGCATGTGACCTTTGTGTTTGGTCCATTTGCTGCGGATAGTTCGCTGGTTCTTCTGTTTTTGGCTGTTCCTCTGGGTTTAGTTCATTCATGGTCGAGAAATAAGCCTACCATTGGCATGCTGTTTATAAACGTTTCTAATGGCTCTGGCATTTCAGAACTGTGCTTTATGCAAGTTTAAAAATATTAATTAACAAATTCGATGCCCAACTCATTCTCAATCTCTCGCTTCCTCTTGTCAGTTATGCGCTCTGCCTGGCCGATGATCTGATCTGATTTCACGCCGGTAATCACGAGCATCACTCTAATCGTCTTCTGCAAATCTTTGTAAATCTGTGCGCCCCATATGATCCGCGCGTCCTCGTCAAGCCGCTGTGCAACTGATTCAACCACTTTTCTTGCCTCATCAAGTGTCATGTCTTCGCCGCCTGCAACATTAATCAGCGCGCCAGTTGCACCGGCAACATCGACATTCAGCAATGGATTTTCAATTGCTTTCTGCACGGCTTCGGTTGCGCGGTCTTCGGTGTCTGATTCACCGACGCCAATCAGCGCGACACCGCCATCAGCCATGATTGCTTTGATATCTGCAAAATCAAGGTTCACCAGTCCAGCGCGTGTGACGAGCTCTGCAATGCCCTTTACGGAATTGGTGAGAATTTCATCAGCCACTTTGAACGCAGTATGAAGAGGAAGATCGGGACACAGCTCAATCAGCTTCTCGTTAGGAATGACTATTAGTGTGTCGACGACCTGCTCGAGCTTTTCAAGGCCTATCTGTGCGTTTTCCCAGCGCTTGTTTCCTTCCATTGAAAAAGGGAGTGTGACAACACCAACAACAAGCGCGCCCATCTTTTTTCCCAGCTGTGCGACAACTGGAGCAGAACCAGTACCTGTACCGCCGCCTAAGCCGCAGGTGACAAAGACCATGTCAGAGTTTTCTATCGCTTTCTTAATGTCAAGCTCCTGCTCGCGTGCAGCCTCTTCGCCTAAGCGCGGGTTTGAGCCTGCACCTAAACCACGGGTGGTTTCACGCCCAATCAGTATCTTCTTATCTGCAGTTGTGTAGAGCAAATCCTGCGCATCGGTGTTTATGGCAATCGTCTCTGCGCCTTTAATGCCAACTTCTGCGATGCGGTTGATCGTATTGTTGCCGCCACCGCCGCAGCCGACTACTTTAATGCGTGTTCGCTGCTGTGCAAGAAGCGCTTCAAGCTCGGCATCAATATCTGTATGCCTGCGCGGCATCGTTTCCTTTACCGTGACACCATCTGGCTGGACTGGCTTTACGGTCACCTCAGAACGCTGTAGATTATCCAACTCAATTCACCTACATTTGGAAGAAGGAGCCACTATATAAAGTTTTTTACTCTTCAAAATGAGTAACACATTGATGATGACTCATTTTGAATTTAATCATTCAGAGAATTGTTAAACTTGTGTTGTAGGGTTTTCTACGGCCTTTGCCTTTACTCTCTCTTTTTTCTTGAACTGCACATCAATATCTGTCACTTCTTTCAGCTTCTTTGAAAGCTCTTCAGCTATCTCTTTGGACAGCTCCTGCATCGTTACCGTTGCTTTATTCTCTTGTATGGAAACATCTACGGGAAACGGGAAGACTTGCGACAAATAACTCTCAATCTGTGCTTTTTTGTCTGTTATTTTTTTCTTTATCTTGAGGTCATAGGTTATTTCTCTGCCTGCAAGCGGATGATTGAAGTCAACAAGAATTCTCCCGCCGCTCACCCGCAATACCGTTGCGACTGCGCCGTCAATGTTTATCCGCAATCCAGGCTGCGGCATGATGTTCTCCTTTTGAAATGTTCTCATGGGAACAAGACGTATATTTTTTGCGTCTTTTTTTCCAAATGCTTTTTCTGCAGGAATCGTAATGGTGTACTCTTTGTTCAGCTCTTTTCCTTCGAGCGCCTCATCAAGGCCCGGAACAACATGTCTTTCGCCGATGCAAATTGAACTCGGTTTGTATGTTGCGCCTTTAAGTTTGTGGCTCTTTGCTGTTTTCTCATAGGTGGTGTCAAATATTGTTCCGTCTGCAAGCTTTCCGGTGTAATCCAGTTCGATGAAATCTTTCTTTGCTACTTTTTCCATTGTTGTGGGTTTTTTGAGCGCTATTTAAATGTTTATGCATTCAGCCCTTTCTTCCGTGCAAAGGCAATTATCTCATCGACAGTCTCTTCAGGCACCTTCTTTGTCGTGTCGATAACAAGATCGTAATGCGATGTGTCGTAGCAGTCAATGTTGTAATATTTTCTGTATCGTTTCTTGTCACTTGCAATGCGCTCCCTGATGCTTTGCTTTACCTGTTCAATAGAATGATAGGTGCCTTCGTTGCGCTCTTTTGGGCTGTTTTTGTAATCTTTCCATATGCGCTCTGCTCCGACGCTGTCCTCGACATCTAGATATATTTTTAATGAGTGAGGGATGAACAGGAATGATGTTCTCCCTTGGATGACAAAGTTGTCTGTCTTGCCGAGCTTTCTCTGGTACTCGTCAACTTCCTTGTCGGTTGAAGGATCTGTTTCACCGAGCTTGTTGTATTCATGGATGGTCATCCCTTTCTTTTTTGCTATTTCCCTTCTGATTTGCCCGATGTCGTATTCTTTCCATTTAAGCCTGTCTGCTAGAATTCGCGCAACTGTTGTCTTTCCTGTGCCGGGCTTGCCGGAAATTGTGATAATCATTTGCTTAGTAAAACTTTGAGTATGCTTCTTGGTACAAATTTTAAATCCATCCCTATTTTATATACTTTCCTTCCGTCTTTGGAACAGACTACTTCTGCGGTTAAATCTCTTTTCTTTTGTTTATCATCACGTGGCGCAACACGCGACCTGAAATGAACTACATCCCCTGCATGGAGAGAATGTGCTGGCTCGTATATCTCAATTCTGTGACAAGTGTATACAGGCATCTCCTTCTCGAGCCGTTCAGAAAGGCCCTCGTTCATTCCGAGTTCGACAAGCGACTTGCTCGCCAGTCCAAGTGCAAGTGGATAACCCTTTCCATCCATTGGCACGGCAATTCCTAGCTGTACCTTTCTGAGGTCCTCTTCTTCTAGCGTATATGGTTCTCCATGCGGATTGTCTTGTGGGCTGTCAAGCTCGGAGACATAGAACATTGTGCTTTCCAGGCATGGTTCCTTTTCTCCGTTTTTCAATACTTTCACAGTTAATTTTCGTCCACCATTCTCATTTCCGTTCCATGCTCTGATTTCTATGATATCTCCAACTTTAACTGGTCTCTTAAATTCTGTATGAAATTGAGAAAGCATGCTCAGATTTGCGACTTCGCTGATTCTTCCTTCTACAATCCCCTCTAATTGGAGCCCAAATGTAAGCCCGTTATCGTAGTGCAGTTGCCGTAACGGTTCACGTGTGCCATCACCATATCCATGAACCATGGCCTCTGTCATTTGTATATTGCGTATTACAATCTCTGGTGAGTCATTTATTGTTTGTACCTGTTCTACTTGCATTCCGACTTTTAGTGTATAGTCCTATTTAAGTGTTTCTTGTTTTATATAATCTATATAAATACTATCTCCGGAGATTTAGTGCTTCTTCTTCAATAAAGTGAAGCTTTGGTGCTGGGATAACTAAACAGTATGGCGGCTTGCCAAAGTTTGTTTGTCTGACATCTTTCACCATTCCTGCTTTGATGATTTGGTCTTTACAGCCGATGCGGGCAGTGGCGACAATCAATGATGTTTCTGTAATTACTTTTTTATCTAACAAGCGCATGATTGCTTCTGCGATTGTCAGGCATTGATTTTTTTGAGGGATTAAGTCCAGAAGGACAAGAGTATGCGCATTATTCTTTTGGTTTTCTTTGATTACTTCCGCGGGTGTGCTGCTGTCTGCAAATGGCATGCTGGTCGTTTTCCCGAATTTGTAGAGTTGTAATCCTGTGATTCCAATTGCAGTAAGAATGCTTGCGTTGTGGATCACTTCACATGTGATGTTTCGCTTTTTTGCTTCGATAAGAAAATTGATATGTGTTGTTGCGCTCATCGGATCGCCGATGACAAGGAGTGCGACGTTTTCTTTTTGTGCTTTAGCAAGGATTTCTTCAGATTTGTTTTCGACTTGCTCGCGGTCTGCTTCGATGATTTTCTTTTTGGTGAGGTTTTCAATCTCTTCTTTTTTGCATTGCAAGACGCTGGTGTAGTTTTCGAAGTAGATTGTTGTGCACTTTTTAAGCGCTTCAAGACCTCTCAATGTGAGATCATTCTGATCGCAGAGTCCGAGGCCGATGAGGTGGAGGGTCATGTTAAGCTATTTTTTAGCTTTTGTAGAGGGTAGCCTTATAAATTGAGTGCTTTAGGCGGCTTAGTGGCATACTTTTATATAGTTGGAGTCTAATTTTCCTGCTTTGGGTGGTTATCGTGAGATCAGATTATCATCAAGCAGTAGATGATGCGGTTCTCGAAGGAGTACAGCAAAGAATCGCTCGGAATGGTTGGAGTAACTTAGGTAGGTGGAACACTGCGTATCTGGTGGAAACAGCAGGGTGTGTGTTGTTGATTGACAATGAGGAAATCCTTGCATATAGAGGGGGATATTGGGACTATTCATCTTGCACAGCATCAGTGGATGAAGGTATGTTAACCCTCTATGTTGGCGATCAAGATATAATTCGATCTGAGTTGGTTCTGAAGATAAGCGAAATTCCCAGAGCTGAAATTTCAGATTTGATCAGAGATAAAGAGATGTTATTGCATGAACATGATGATCTGCCTCCAGTGCGCAGAAATGCAGCGTAAATATTTTAATGATGAGTCTCTTTATTTAGGGTTTTTGTTTGTCAAGAACAGATAGATTGCGGTTGGTGATTTCTGAAGTGTCAAAAATTTAAAAAAAACACCCAGGCCCCTTGCGGAGCCAGGGCAAAAGCACATCTTGCCTTTTAGGGGGTGGTTCCGAAAGAATTCGGAGGCAAGATTATGAATGGAAGCTGCCTAAAGCAGCTCGATTCCCAGCTCTCTGCTGATCGCTCGCGCGTTCGCACTAGGCTTTCGGGGATCAACTTTACCCAGTATCCACGGCGATGTCACTCCGGTGATAATCGTCATCACGGTCAGCTTTCCTTTCATGTTCTCATCGATGCGTGCGCCCCAGATGACATTTGCGTCCTCATCGAGGCTTTCAGTCGTGAGCTCGCCGATGCGATTGACTTCGTCAAGTGTCATGTCTGGACCGCCGGTGATGTGCAGCAACGCGCCGGTTGCACCTTCGTAGCTGATATCAAGCAACGGGTTGCTTAATGCTCCCTTGACTGCTTCGTCCACTCTGTTGTTCGTGTCGGATGAGCCAACACCAATGGCTGCAACGCCGCCGTTTGTCATGATTGCTTTCACATCTGCATAGTCCAGGTTGACCAGGCTTGGCACTGCAATCGTCTCGACAATTCCCTTGATCATTGTTGAGACTAATTCGTTTGCAACTGCAAATGCCTGTTGAATAGGCAGGTTGCCTGCAATCTGAACCAATCGATTGTTATCCACGACGATGACCGTGTCTGAAACTTGCCGTAGCTGCTGCAATCCCCACTCTGCCTTGTCGCATCGTGCCCTTTCAATCTTAAACGGCATGGTGACTGTGCCAATCACAATTGCACCTGTATCCTTCGCAACCTGTGCCACGACCGGTGCAGCGCCTGTGCCTGTTCCGCCGCCCATGCCTGCGCAGACAAAAACCATATCCGAGCTGCGCAGCGCTTCTTTCAAGTATTGCATGCTCTCTTGTGCTGCTTCTGCTCCCCTTTCCGGGAAACCGCCGCAGCCCAGGCCACGTGTTGCGTCTCTGCCGATAAGAAATTTTTTGTCCGCTTCTGTAATATTCAAATGCTGCTGATCAGTATTACATGCAATAATCTCCGCGCCTCGAATTCCCTTGCGGTAGAGCCATGATACCATATTGTTGCCAGCGCCACCAACACCAAGAACCTTGATGTTTGCCTGTCGTACTTCTTCTTCATATACCTTGTTTGCATCGGTTTTCGATGCATTCTCCACGATGAATTCCATGTTCGATCCCCACCTCGTTGCAGAACCGCTTTGCGTTCCTGCCCGAAATCTTCCGACTTCGTTTTTACCCCCTGATTTTTAATCGAAATATTTATATAGGGGTTTATCTTTTCTCCCTTTCAGAAAAAGTTGTCCGAGTGCTTGCGCCAACAAGTATGAGGTTGCCAAAGCTTTTTCACATTGCAAAAAGTATTTGCAAGAACAGATACACTTTATTTGCCAATTTGAAACCAGGTGTTTGTTCGAGTCTGATCGCCAAATCAAGCTCGAAAACGATTTCTAAGTTTTTAGGAAAGAAAAAAGTATTTATAAATATTGTTGTTTTTAAAAGTATATTTTGGAATAGTGTCTTTCGAGTACATCTAAAGAACCACTAGTCAATAGACGGGTGGCATGACGTTACGAGGTCATGCTTGTTCTTGAGCACACCTGTGGAATATCTGCGGTTTTAGAAAATGAGCTTACTGCTCCTCGTTTTTTTCCTGCTCATCCTGTTCATATTCGGGCTCATCTTTCTCTGAAACTTTCTCTTTTATCTTTTCTCGCAGCTTTTCACTGAGCCCTTTCAGCGCTTCTTTTCCTTTTGCATAATCACGTTTCCAGATTAACGAGAAGTCTCTGAAGTATCTCAGCGGATCGCGGATGATGCCGCGCCATGATTCAAAAAATGTGATGACGTTGAGCGGATGTTTTGGCGGTTTTGGAGGAATTTCAGCTGCATATCCCAGCGTGATAATTGCCTGAGGGCGAACAAAGTCTTCTGCTCGGATCGTGCGCTTTACCATGTCTTCATCAAACGCGCCAATCCAGCACGTGCCCAAGCCTAATGAATGGGCTTCCAGGAGCATGTTCTCGATAGCAGCTGCACAGTTCTGCACGGTATACAACCGTTCGCCTCTGACACCATAATAGCGTTCTGCCTTATTGGGCTCAGCGCAGACGACAATATGGACTGGCGCAGAGATCATCCAGTGCTGTTCGAGTGCGGCTTCTGCCAAAGCTTTGCGCTTTCCTGGCTCTAAGACCACGACAAATTTCCAGTTCTGCAGATTGCCGCAGCTGGGTGCATGGCGTCCAGCATCGATAACGCGCGAGACATATTCCCATTCGATAGGTCTCGGCTGATATTTTGTAATGCTGCGGCGTGATTTGATGAGGTCAAGAATGTCGTTGACTGCCATAAAAGATATAAAACGGACAGAATATTTAAAGCTTCTCTATGGATTATTTGATTTTATGCGACGTATATAAGATGCTTGAGAGCACACCGAAGCGGCTGGAAAAAACTGCTATTCTTGCTGAATTTTTGAAGAGTGTTTCGATTGAAGAACTTGAACGGGTCATGCTGCTTGTCCAGGGCTTGGTTTACCCTGCCTGGGATGAACGAAAGCTCGGCTTCAGCACACAATCTGTTATTCGAGCGCTTTCGCTTGCAGCTGGGGTGAATGAGGATGAGGTGAAAAAGGTTTGGCAGGAGAAAGGTGATTTAGGGGAATGTGCCGCTTTGTTGATGGAGAAAAAGAAGCAGGCGACGCTTGTTACACAGAAATTAACCGTGGCGAAGGTGTTTGATAACCTGCGGAAACTGGCAGCAATTGAAGGCGACAGAAGCGTTGAGCTAAAAGTTGGGAAGGTTGCTGAGTTGCTGTCCAGCGCAACGGCTGTTGAAGCACGGTTTATTGTTCGCACTGTTCTTGATGAAATGCGCATAGGATTGGGTGAAGGAACAGTACGTGATGCGCTCGTGTGGACGTTTTTGCCGGGTGTGGTGGGCATATCTGTTCACGGAGATGCGGGAGATGCGCTTGTTGTTACAAATATTAACGAGGTTAATGAGGAGAAAATTATTGATGTTCAGCTTATCTCTTCTGCGGATGAAAAAGTTGCACGAGAAGTGTATAATCTCTTTGTGGAAAAAGTTCAGCATGCGCTTGATGTATGCAGTGACTTTGGAAAAGTTGCAACTGCTTTGAAAGAAGGTGGGCTTGCAGGGCTGAAAGAAATTGGTTTAGCAGTTGGAACACCGCTCAAAGTGATGCTTGCATTGAAAGAAGATACTATTGCAGATGCTTTTGAGCGCGTTGGAAAGCCAGCAGCGCTGGAGTATAAACTTGATGGCTTTCGGCTGCAAATTCATAAGACACATGGGAGAATAAATCTGTTTACGCGGCGACTGGAGAATGTGACGGAACAGTTTCCTGATATTGTTGTTGCGGTCCAGAAGCATGTCAAGCGTGAGCAGTTTATTCTTGATTGTGAAGTTGTTGGAGTAGATCGGGTTTCTGGGAAATTTTTACCTTTCCAGAACATTTCGCAGCGGATTATAAGGAAATATGACATTGCGCAGATGGCTGATGATGTACCGGTTGTGCTGTATGCGTTTGATGTGCTGTTTCTTGACAAAAGTATGCTCAATGAGCCGTTTCGCGCACGGCGGGCCCTGCTCCAGAACATGATTGATGAATGTGAGCATGTTCGGTTGATGACGCAGTTATGGACTGATGATGAAACAGAGGCGGCGGAATTTTACCAACAGTCGCTTGATGCAGGCAATGAAGGGATCATGCTGAAAAACCTTGAGGCAGCATATCAGCCGGGAAGCAGAGTGGGGGCAATGGTTAAGCTCAAGCCAGTGATGGAAATGCTTGACCTTGTTATTGTGGGGGCGGAGTGGGGCGAAGGGAAGCGTGGACAATGGTTGAGCAGTTATCTGCTGGCATGTTATGATAAAAGCACGGGTGAACTGCTTGAGGTGGGGAGAGTTTCTACAGGTTTGAAAGAGAAAAAGGAGGAAGGGTTGAGCTTTGAAGAGATGACGGAGATGCTGAAAGAGCTGATATTGAAGCAGAAAGGAAAAGGGGTTGTTGTGAAACCGCACATCGTTGTTGAGGTTGCGTTTGAAGAAATTCAGAAGAGTTCTTATGCGAGTGGTTTTGCGTTGCGATTTCCACGGGTTGTGCGATTGCGTGAGGATAGAGATGCGTCGAGCTGCAGTACGCTGAAGGATGTGCAGAGGCTGTTTGAAGGGCAGAAGCAGGGTAAAAAACTAAGCTAATCTCAGCAACATTTATATATCCCCATTCCCGCTCAGCGTATGGGTTGTTGGATGGCAAGTAAGGATTTAGATTTTGTTTTGATGGGTACGGCTTATAGTAAATACTTTATTGATAAAGTTGCTCATTGTCTTGAAGGCAGAGGATTGCGTTTTTCTATTGGCAACATAACTGCGAATTCGTTTGCTGCAGGCCATCGATTTGTTCAACTTGATGAGAGTGTTCGTGGGAATGAGCTGTGGGTCATTCATTCGTATCTTCCTGGTAATCCGGTTGTTTCTGACATGGATATCTTTCAAATTGCGGATGCAGCGAAGCGATCAAGTTGTGAAAGGCTCAACGTTGCTACAACATTTACTGAGTTTCGACAGGATAAAAAATCTGATGGAAGAGTTGCGATTTATGCAAAACTATTTGCTGACATTCTTAAAGTGGCGGGTGGTGATAAATTTAACCGGTTTGCCACTGCGCACCCTCATTCGGAGCAAGTGCAAGGCTTTTTTGATGTAGCTTTTGATAGTCTTCCAAGTATTGACGTATTTGAGTGGTATTGCAAAAATGTCCTTTTTCCGCATCTTGGTGTGACTGATCCTGCGTCACAGGTGCTTGTCTACTCTGGAGATGGTGGGAGTGTCATGGTCAATCGAAGGTTAGCGAGTCGCTTAGGTGTTCCCAGCCTCTCTTTGGACAAGTTGAGGACGATAAAAAGTGAAGGAAACGTTTCGATGGGGGATACTCCTACGAATGGGAATATTGTGCAGGGTAAGTATGTCCTTACTCTTGATGATATTATGTGTAGTGGTGGAACTGCTTGCGGTTTAGGTGGTGACATCATGAGACTGGAGGCAAGAGAATTTTATACTCTTGCAACGCATGGTTTATTTAGCGAGAAAAGTGGCGTAAAAGCTGAAGACAGAATAAGATCAGTTAAGGGTATGAAAGTCGTTACTACTGATACTGTTCCACGATCACCCGGGTACCTTCGAGAGAATAGTGAGTGGCTTGTTGGCCAGATTAGTATGGCTCCAGTTTATGCAGAACTTATCTACAGAACTACTATGCATGAGTCGGTCAATACCATGTTTAGAGATCCTGATGATACAAGATTCAATCCTTCATTACGAGGACAACTTATTGATGCACTTGAGAGGTGTTATGCCAAACCAGAGTTTTTTGCTAATCAACTTCCGCTTAGTTCAAGGACAATTATGGTTTGCCCACCATCTGTTGACCCTAAGTCTCAATATGCCTTATCTCGGGATGTTTGACGGGAAAGTATTAATAATGCATGACATTTCTCTATTTCAATGCCAAAAAGAAAAAAATCCCACTGGTCCTGGAGAGCAACCAAAGCAGTTGCACGGGGAGGCTGGTGGGTGGTGAAGGGTGTTGCGAAAGGACTTTATTCGGGCGGGAAGTATGCAACTGCTAAAGTAAAAGAAAAGAAAAACGAAAGCAAACTCAAACAGCAGCCTCATTATTCGATTCAACCAGAATACAAAGAATTTAGTGTCGTGAAAGAAGTGTCGGGTGGTTACAGTGCAGAGCGATTGCTGCATGATTCTCTCATCATGCTCATTTTTGGGAAACGAGGCAGCGGCAAGAGCGCTTTAGGCTTTCGCATTTTGGAAAATATCCACGATAAAACAAATAGAAAGTGCTATGTGCTTGGCGTCAGGCAAGAGGTGCTGCCGCAGTGGATAGCAACGGTTGATGACGTTGAGCAGGTTGCCAATGGTGGCGTGATTCTCGTTGACGAAGGTGCGGTTGCATTTGGTGCGCGGGAAAGCATGCAGGCAAAAAATCGTGAATTGGGTAAATTGATGGCCATTGCGCGACACAAAGACCTGACGCTTTTGTTTGTGACACAGAACACCGGCATGCTGGACAAAAATGTGCTCAAACTTGCGGATACGCTGCTCATTAAGGAAGGAAGCTTGCTGCAACTTGAGATGGAGAGAAATGAGATCAAAAAGTTTTATCAGAAAGCGCATGAGGCGTTTGGAACGCTGAGCAACAAGCAGAAATATTTTTATGTGGTGGATTCTGACTTTGAAGGGGTTATGCAGTCAGAATTGCCGAGTTTCTGGAGCAGCACGGTGAGCAAGAGCAGGGCGTGACTACATTCTCCTCTTTTTGTAGTCCCCTAATTCCTTCATCTGCTCGATCTTTTCTTTTAGTTCTTCTTTTTTGTAGTTGAAGTCGATCGCTTTTTGGTAGCAGGCGATTGCCTTTTCGATATTTGATGTCTTTTCGTGAATCACACCTAAATTGTAATATGCGCGGCCGTTTTTTGGAGAAAGTTTGAGCGCATTTTTCAGCGCGTTTGCGGCTTCTTGGAATTTGTTCAACTTTTCGTATACTGCGCCGAGATTGATGTGAGCGTCCAGGAATTTTTGGTTATAGCCGATTGTCTTCTCGAAATATTCCGCTGCTTTTTGCAGTTCATTTTTTTTAAAATAGCAAAAACCAAGCCCGAAATGCGCGTCTGCGCTCTTTTCATCTTTTTGAATGACATTGCTGTAATTTTTTATCGCTTCTTCGATCTTGTTTTGCTTTTGCTGGACGATGGCGAGGTTTAGCCTTTGGTAAACGGAGTCTTCACTGAGTTCGATTGATTGTCGAAATGCATTTTCCGCATCCTCTAATTTTCCCCCATCTTTATACTGCACGCCCAATTCAAAGAATGCTTTTGCAGATGGATTAGCAGCAATCTTTTTCTTTGTCATCTCAATGTACTTTTCTGATTTCGCTGCACCGTAATGATGAATTGGCATGTCAAGCATCGCAATCTTGCCCTTAACAGTGTTCTCGACCATCTCGTGTATTTCCCCTTCAAATTTCACTTCTGCATCTCTCTGAAACAGCCTTACTTTTACAGATGGAAACCAGCCATCGGGCTGCCAACCGGTTATTGTGGAATCGTTGGTGTAATTTTTTGTCATCATTTGATATGCGCTAATATCCCGGTTATTGATCGCTTCTTGTATTAATTGGCAGCTGTGATTATCAATTCTTTCATCAGCATCAATAACCAATATCCAATCTCCGGTTGCATGTTTCAACGATTCATTTCGCGCGGCGGAAAAATCATCGTTCCATTTGTAGTCATACACTTTGTCGGTGAATTCATGTGCAATCGCTTTTGTGTTGTCAGTGCTTCCTGTGTCAACAAGAATTATCTCATGTGCCATATCTTTTATCGATTTCAGGCATTCTTTCAAGCTGTTCTCTTCATTTCTCACGATCATGCATATTGAAAGTGTTGGCGCTTTGAGAAGTTTATTGAATTTTTCAAGCGATGTATGATGAGTTACCCACTGGCGCGCAAATTCTCCTGGTGACTTGTCAAAGCCTCGGCGGGCGGTAACCGCGGTCATATACCTTTTTGTGATTATGTCAAGAATTTTCTGGTTATAACTTCCATAGGGATATGCGAAATGCAACGTTTTTTTGCCCATGTTTTTTTCAATTGCAGCATCTGCTTCATCCAGTTCGTGCGCTATGCTTTTTTCGTCTAATGTTGTCAGCCTTTTATGTGAAAATGTGTGAGAACCTATTTCGAAACCGTGAGCTGCGAGCTTCTTGACTTCCTCCCATGACATAAATGACGAATATTGTTCGGCATCGGGCGCTTTTCCGTCAATCCATTGAGGAACAATAAAAACAGCCGCGGTGAAATTGAACTTTTTGAGAATTGGATATGCGGTTGTGAATATGCTCTTTCGTGCGTCGTCGAATGTGATTACTACTTTTTTATCAGTTTGTATGCTCTGTTTTATTCTTTCATTAAGTTCTGCCAAGGAGATGGTGCTGTATCCTTCTCGCTTTAGGAGATGCATCTGCTCTTCAAAGTCTTTTGGAGAGACGCACCATGGATTGTTGGCATCGCTGATGTCATGGTACATCAAGATAGGGATGTCGTGCATTTTAGCTGTTTTTAGGGTTTTTAGTATTAAAATTCTTCTGTTTTATACGAAAGCTTAACAGGCCTGTGCCTTTTGACGGCTTTTATGGCGACGGGCAAACTCTTTTTTGCATTTGCGCTTTTAGCAGCAGCCTTTTGGGCGGGCTGGGAAGACCCGAGAACTGAAGAGCTGAAAGAGGCGCTTTGTTAGCAAATTATATTAAATAGTGAACACCATTCTGCGCAATGCGCTTGGTTGAACGATTGTTTGGACGAAGAGTGCCGATGAGAGCATTAAAGCGGATGCAGCGGCACTATCAGGAGCTGCTGCTGCGCAAGGAGGAGGAAATTGAAGAGTTGAAGTCGGACAAGCAGCTGTTATTGCGACATGGATTGCAGCAGGCAGAGAAGCGCAGGGAGCTTTTAGAGCACAGCAAGAAAGTGATTGGTATTAATCGTGAGCTGAATGAGATGATGAAACGTGCAGCGCCTAAAAAATTAAATAGTATAAAGAAAAAGACTAAAAAATAATGATCACCGAATCGTTTACCTTTCTTGATGGGATTGGTGGAAAAGCCGAGCAGAAGCTTTACAGTTTGGGAATAAAAAGGTGGGATGATTTCTTGAAGGCGGAGAACATTGTTGGTATATCGGCAAAACGCAAAGCCTATTATGATCGACAGCTGGAGCAGGCAAAGAAAGCATTGCAGGATGAAGATGTCGCTTTTTTTGCTGAGCATTTTCCTTCACGAGAGCTGTGGCGGTTGTATGAGCATTTCAAAGATGCCTGCTGCTTTTTGGACGTTGAAGTAGACAGCAAGGGAAAGATTATTGTGGTGACGGTGTTTGACCGGTTTCACAGCAAAACGTTTGTGAAAGGCGTGAATCTTGAGAAAGGGTTGCTTGAAGTGGAATTGCAGAGGTATAAAGTGCTTGTCACTTACAATGGACGCGCGTTTGACATCCCGAAGCTGAAAGCGCTGGGGGTTGCTGTTGCTCTGCCTCACATTGATCTGAAGGGGATATGCCAGCGATTGGGTTTTTCAGGCGGACTGAAAGATATTGAGCAGCAGCTGGGCATCTCGCGTCCGCAGCATCTACGCGGCAAAGCGGTCGATTTGTGGAAATCGTTCTGGGCTTCGGGTGATAGAGAATGGCTGGAGCTGTTGGTCGAGTACAATGAAGCAGATGCGGTGAATTTGCATCAGTTAATGGAGAAGTGCGTCAGGCAGACAATGGATAAATTTAAATAGTAAAAAAATCTCCCAGAGCTCATCATGAAAAAAGGTGTGATCTGTTTATTTATCCTTTTTATACTCTTTATAGTTGGC